>NZ_JBQENN010000009.1:99134-182871 GCF_052044625.1 Pseudomonas sp. 22515 | reverse complement strand
TGCGGCCCAGCGGGTCGGTCTCTTCGAGCAAGCGGGAGAATTCGTCGTACTTGAATTGCAGGCGGTTACCGTCCGGCAAGGTCAGGCCAACCATATTGCCGTGTTCGTCCAGCTCGATGGCGTAACGCTCCCCGCCATAATCGCGGCTGGCGACCACGCGGTGGTCGGCGTTGTACTGCACTTCCAGCTCGCGGCCAAGTACGTCGGTGGCCCAGCTGGTGCGGCTATCGAGGTCGTAGCGGAAGTGGTAGTGCTCGCCGTCGCTGGTCCAGTGCTCGACCACACGTGGCTTGTCGCCCAGGGTTTGCCAACGGTAGTGGCAGCCCAGCCCCAGCGCGTTGCTGTGGGTCACCATCAGGCCGTCGGCGTAGCTGAAGCTGCGCACGGTGTCGCCGTTGCGGTTGATCACCGCGCTTAGCTGGCCGTGTTCGTCGTAGCGGTACTGGGTAAGCGTTTCCACCGCTTCGTTGTTCACCACGCGCTTGATGTCGGTCAGGCGGCCCAGCGGGTTGTCGTAGTGCAGGTGTACGCGGGTGCCGCCGGTGGCGCTGATGTCGGTCAGTGTGCCGTCGGGCGTGCGGGTGAAGTGCAGGAAGTGGCCGAGGACGTTCTCGATACGCTGCAGCGGCACTTCGGTGTTGGTGTCTGGCACTTCGCCAAAGTAGAAGAACAGGTTGTCGAGGGTCTGCAGGATGTAGTGGCCGCCCTCGGTGCACACCAGGTACACCTGCTCGTGCGGGTTGTAGATGCGCTGCCCCGGTTGCAGGGTCACGAACGGGACTTCGCGGCCCTGGTTGTCGGTGAGGTAGATGAATGCCCCCTGGCGGCGCAGGCTCTGCTCCCAGGGCAGCACCCAGCCGCGGCCGAGTACGCTGTCGACCGTCAGGTCGCTGGCGTAGAAGCGCGACCACTCGATCGGCATCAGGCCCGGCAGGCTGAAGTCGATTTCATCGGGGATCAGCTTGCGGCCCGTCGTGAGGTCGACGGGGTTGCCGACCAGGCCGCCGATAGCCTTGCGGGCCACGGGTTCGACCACGTAACGGCTGGCCACCTCACCGGCGACGAAGCCGGCCGTGAACTTCAGCGCGCAAGGCATGACGGCTTTCATGCCGGCCTGGGTACCCGCCTTGATCAGCTGGGCGATACCGCCTGCGGCACCGGCGATGGCCATCAGCACATCCACGGTGGTGCGCAGCCACTCCGGGACTTCATCGTCCACGGGCAGGTAACGGTAGGTGCCGCCGCCGATGATGACGTTGTCCGAACCACCGGAAATGGTGGCGCCGCAGGTCAGCTTGTCGCCCTTGCGCGCGGCGGCGACGCTGTTGATGAAGACGTTGGTCGAGCCTTCGGCAATCTGCACCGGCCCTGGGTGCTTGTCGCAGGCACCGATGCTTTTTTCGACGCGGGCGGCCTTGCGGCTGTTGATGAACACGTTGGGTGAGGCAGTGGTTATCGTCCCTGAGGGGGACGAGAACATACTGCCTATCGCCTCTCCGGCGGCAGTCAGCAAGCTGCCCCCGATGCCGGCTGCGAGGCCGGCCAGCAAGGCCACGCCGAACCCGCAGGTGAACGTGGCGATGGCCACCGTGGCCACCAGCGCAATCCCCAGGGCGGCCCCGATCAGGAAGCCCCCCAGCGCGCTGGTGTGCGATATCTCGTCGCCGAACCTGGCCGCTTCGAACATGAGGGGTTACTCCTGTTCGCCGGACTCGGCGCTGGTTTCGGACGGGGCGCGCGGGGTGAAGCTGGCCAACAGGTTGTCCCAGTCCTGGTTCTGCTGGGCACTGAAGTCGGCCTGTGCAGTGGTGGAGAAGATCAGGGCACGCCCGGGGCTGATGATGAAGGCGGCCTGGCGCTGGTACAGCGGGCGGCCCTGGTTCATGTAATAGGCGTCGATCTGGATGCCGGCAATGGGTGCGGTAACCGAGAGCGTGACGGCCTTGTTGCCCATGCGGGTGTAACCGCGCAGCTTGGAGGTGAGCAGCTTGACCTGGCGATCGACATAGGCCTGCAGCGCTTCGTCCGGCAGCAAGGTGTCACGCGAGATGGTGATGCTCAAGGGTGCTGGAACACTGGCACCCAAGACGAACATGTTGACCGTGCGGTCCTCGAAACCTGCCGGCAGCGCAATGCCGCCTTCCTGTAATTCGTAATCCATGCGATGAAAATTCCTGATAGCGAAAAAATCTGGGTCAGCCCTGCGCAAAGCCATCGAGCATGCGGTCGAACTCGGCCAGCCACTGGCTCAGGCCGGGCTTGCTGGGGTCGATCACGCTGGAGATATCCAGCCATTGCAGCGAATCGCTGCCGGCGATGGGCACCAGTGCGCCGACCAGGCGACCGTGCCGAGGCTCGTGGCCGGCATTGAAGTGAAAGTCCACGACCTTGGCCGGGTTCCCAGCCAGGAGGCAATCACGTTGGCGAATCACGCGCAGTTGCGGGTTCAATTCGCGCAAAGCCTCGACTGCGCTCTGGAACAGTTGCTCCAGCGGCTGCCTGGCGCGTACATCACGGCGGCGGATGCTGAGGCTGACCGGCTCGCCTTCATGCTCGAGGGTGGTCTGGATGTCGCGAAAACGAAAGCCGAGCGGAAACTGCAAGGAGAACCCTGCGAAGGTGAAAGCGCTGGCGACATCCTGCAACACGGCTGGCAGCGGTTCCGGCTCGGGCACAGGCTCGGGCACATGAGCAGCTTCCGCCAGACTGGCCAGCCGCGCAGCCTCCTCTTGCGCTTCGCGCCTGGCGGAGATGCGGTCGTAGATCGAGGGCTTGTACATGAACCTTGCCTCAGTCGTTGATCCGCACTGCGGCGCCGGTGATCTGGGTGGTGTCGGTACTGGTGGTCACGATGACCTTGCCTTTGATCTCGATGCCTTCCGGGGTCAGCGTGATGCTGCTGTCGCCCACCTGCAGGATGATGTGCTGCTTGGCGGCCACCTGGATGAACTGGTTGTCGACCTGCAGGGTGTAGGAACCTTCGGTCACCTGCACCACGGTGTCTTTCTTGACCGTTTCGGTGTGCGTACCACCAACAGTAATCGAGCGGTTATTCCCCACATCATGGGTCTCATCCAGCTCGATCTCGGTATCCATGTTGCGCTCGGCATGCATGATGATCTGCTCGGCGCCGGCCTTGTCCTCGAAGCGGAAGAAGTTGGCGGTACCGCCGTCGCCCTTCATCGACCGCGTCAGGAACCCACTCTGGGTCTTGTTCGCCGGCAGCGACCATGGCGGGGTGTTGGTGCTGTTGTACAGGCTGCCCATGATCAGCGGCCGGTCCGGGTTGCCGTCAAGGAACACCACCACCACTTCGTCGCCTACGCGCGGAATCTGGATGCTACCGAAGCCACCGCTGGCACCGGACTGGGCGACACGTACCCAGCACGAGCTGTGGTCGTTGTACTTGCCATTGCGGTCCCAGTGGAACTGGATTTTCACCCGGCCCAGTTCGTCGGTGAAGATCTCCTCACCCGGTGGGCCGACGATGATCGCGGTCTGCGGGCCGGCAATGGTCGGTTTGGGCGTACTCAGCTGCGGGCGGAACGGGATCTTCTTGCGCACGCAACTGAAGGTGTTGAAGTAGCTGGCCTGCTGGCCGGTAAGGTAGTTGTTGTGGCCTTCGCTTTCCACGCTCATCAGCAGGAACTGACGGTCTTCTACCGGCCCCTGGTCGTGGATGTAGTGCTGCAGCAGTTCGAAGGTGTAGCCCGGCTTCATGGCCCGGCAGTTGCTGGCGCCTTCAAACTTTTTGCCGCGCAGCTCCAGCGCCTCGATGCGCAGGCGCAGCAGGGTTTCGCCTTCGTCATAGGTACCGTGGGTGTACTGGCCGGGGAAGTCGTAGATCTCGAAGTTCTCGACATCGCCCTGATTGTTCACACTGTTCAGCGCCACCGGCAGGCGGTTGTTCGGTTGGCGGTAGTCAAAGGTTTGCGTGGCCATCTTGCCGGATTGCAGTTGACGGTTGCCGCTCCACTGGGTAATGGAGTCGGCAGTCTCGGTGACCGAGGCGCTGTGGAAGCGGATTTGCGGTTGCTCGGGGATGGCCACCAGCGTGCTGGAGTCATCGCAAATGATCATGGTGTGGCCTTCGGCGGTGTGCTCGAAGTAGTAGAACATCCCCTCTTCCTCCAGCAGGCGCTGGACGAAGTTGAAGTCGGTTTCGCGGTACTGGGTGATGTAGGTGTAGCGCTTCTGTGGCCGGGTCAGGCGAAACTCGTGGCGGGAAAACGCCGGGCACAGGGCGAACACTTCGGTAACCACTTCCTCGACCGTGTTGCCCTGGAAGATCCGTGTGTCGAAGCGGTTCTTCAGCATCGAGAACCACGGGTTGAGGGTGGCGGTATAGCGTGCCATGCCGCCGTCGCTGCCGATGCTGGCAAAGCGTGTGAGGTAGCCGGTTATGTACCGCGGGCCGCCTTCGGCCAGTTCGATCTCGATGCTGACGTGCTGGCCCATCATGGATTTGAGCGGCACGCCGGAGTCTTCGCAGACCAGCAGCAGTTCGTAGTTGAACGCCCGCGACAGGGCTTCGGTGCCCTTGAAGGTTTCCAGCAGCAGCTCCTGCTCGGGGTTGGCGAGGTTGTGCAACTTGAACAGGCGGCGGTTCTGTGGCGACAGCAGCGCGGAGGCCAAGTCCATGATCATGCGAAATCTCCTTGAAAACACGGCCAGCACGCGCTTGCGATGCTCAGCTGCAACCCTGATCTTGCGGGCGTATTCTGCATGCGCGCATAACGCGCGTGCTTGCGGAATCATGCGACTGCCTGCAGAAAGGAAAGTGCCATCATGCATTGAAATAAATGCGACAGGGTTCACATTCCCGAATGCCAGGCAGGCAGAAAGGCCCAAAGGAAACACCGGCAAAAGCTGTCCTGTCAACTCGCTACCGGCCTAGGAAAACCGGGCGATACCGCCCTGTAAGGCAATGTCATATCGCCACCCTTCATCTTCCTTACTGGCGCCCGGAGGCGACCCGGCAATCGCCGAATGGCCCGTCGCAGCAGGTTTTTGAGGTATCGATCAGCGCCCATGCCTGACAGCTCCCACTCGAACTGTCTCGCTACCTGATTCATCAGCTCCATTGGCGGAGAAAAATGTTTCATAACGTGGATTGGTTCAAATTTTTCGCCACTGGCCAATTCCGGCAAATGGCCATCGCGAACGCGGCCGTAATGGCACTTGCGGGATGCGGCCAGCCACGAAACCGTGCAGCGATGCTCAATTGCCTTCATTGCCGCGCACGCCTGTCATGAGAACAGTGGGCTCTGCGCCTGACTTCACACCCATCCAGAGGTGTCCGCCAGGCACGGGGCCATGCTGGTATCGTCGGTCCACTCACCAGGCGCCAGGCGGAAAGGACCACCGCAGACCAGATCGTTAACATGCCCCTGATCGCGCCGCTGAAACTCCGGCGTCGTGCCTACTGCATTCATCAATCGCCAGACCAGGCAATGCGCCCTGAGCGCAATCCAGTGCCTGGTCCTGTGATAACGTGCTGAACCTGTTGTTCAGCCATGCCGGTTTGATCCGCGGCAGCCAGGGAATGCTCAGGCACACATGAAAGACCATCCCGAACTCTACGTAAGGTCCCCTTTTCTTTTCCGGCTTACGGCCATCGGTCTGATGCTGTCCATGCTCGCCATGGGAGCACTGGCGGTGTACGCCTTATGGACAGATATCGTGCCCCTCTACGGCCGGATCTACCGTAATGCGCCGGTCGTGGAAACACCACTCAAAGCTTTCTTCATGATTGCATTCATTCCCCTGGGGCCTTGCCTGATCGTTGCCAGCCTGATCGCCGCATGGACCGGTCGGAAGTTTGACCCACCGAAAACCTCTTGGCTGCACGGGTTCCAGCTACGCTCGCTGCAACTGACGGTTGTGCTGATGGTTATCGTCGCTCCGACAATGATTGCGCTGACCACAGCCACGCTTTCGGCAAAGGACTACTGGTCGTGCCCGAAGCTCAGGATCTCGGGCTCCGGTTGGCAGATGTTCTGGGTTAACGATGAACGGGTGTGCTTCAAGCCGGATCATTACATCAACGACAATTGGCCATGTAAGGCAATCGATGGCAGAGACGTTTGCGTACAGGTCGATGGTCGCTGAGTTGAATGAAACCGGCTACGCCGGTGTTTGCGGGCAAGCTGCCCGCGAATGCGGTGGCGGCTGTGACGGTGAATGATCAAGGATAGTGGCCGGCAGGTCCGGCCTATTCGCGGGTAAACCCGCTCCTACGGGCATCGCGCTAGCTATTAGATTTTGAACAAGGCAATTACCCCGCCGGACGCGACGAAACCGGTCGCATTGCCATCATCCTGACGCGTTACCCCACCCCGCTGCACGCACGCGGCCGGCGCACAAAATGAGAACTGATTCACTTTTTGAAAAAAACTTTTGCCAACGATTTTAATCGCTTTCCAGCCCCTTTCGTACCCAGTCTTTAGGGCTTGAGCCCCCATCTCCTGCGCCCAAGACACGCTGTCAATATCACAGCGCCATTATTGCGCAGCGTCACAAAACGGGGAAAAAATCGCCCCCCTCGCCGGAACTTCTTCCGCAGCGAGGTGCCCTACTCGGCATTGCTGGCAACACAATATTCATATGCCAGCACCCAAATTCGCTGCAGCCGAAAGGCGATTTTTCAGGTCCACGCCACCGGCGTTTCAGGACGATCAAGCAGGCACATGGACGATGCACCAATGACACAGACATTCGATGTCGAAGCACTGATCAAGCTGCGTAGCCAGACGCGGGCGATCTCCGATGCGCTGAAGGCGCAGGCGGCGGATTACCTTGCCACCGTGGCACCGCTGATCCGTCCGCAAACCCTGTTTGGCGAATACCTGCAAGGCGCCCAGCGCAGCAGCGGGCGCGAAACCCAGGGCCACTTCCAGGCCCTGGTCGAACTCTACGAACGTATCGGCTCGGCCGCGCCGTTCCAGCTGGTCACCGAGCTGGAAGTACCGCTGAACCTGATCAGCACCACCCCCGAACTGTTCCCGCTGGAATACGACAAGACCCTGGAACACAGCGGCCAGGTCATCCGCATCACCAGCCCGACCCGCTGGGTTGTGGGCTTCCACGCCTTTGACCTGGCGCGGTTTCGCAATGTCATCAAAGACCCCAACCGCAGCAGCGCCGAGCTGTACCGCTTCGTGGTGCACTACCTGGTGCTGTTCTACTGCCTGAGCAAGTCGCCTGGCCTTGGGCGGCTGTTCGAGGGCTTGCGCTACGGCCTGAGCTTCGAGCGCCTGAAGGGCTTTGGCGACCTGCCGTTCTGCGTCATCAGCTCGCCGGTGCGCTCGGAACTTCCCGACGACTCGGTCATCCGCAGCAGCACGCAGATTGCCGGCAACACCAGCTTCGAAGAACTGGTAGGCCGGGACAACATCCTGGAAATGAACGACGAAATCCGTCAGCGCCTGCTGCTGACGATCGAAGGACTGTAACGCGCAGCGCCCGGCACCGGGCCGCGCAATGATTCGCAGCGAATTGCTCGCACTGGAGAACACGATGGCGAAGAAGGAAAGCACTCAGCACAAACTCGACCGCGTTCGCGCGCCTCGGGTCCATATCACCTACGACGTGGACATCGGCGATGCCATCGAGAAAAAGGAGCTGCCCTTCGTCGTCGGCGTACTGGGTGACTTCTCCGGCAACCCGCTGGAGCCGCTGCCCAAGCTCAAGGACCGCAAGTTCGTGTACATCGACCGCGACAACTTCAACGGTGTGCTCAAGGGCATCAAGCCACGCCTGACCTACCGCGTCGACAACACCCTGGCCAAGAACGGTACCCAGTTGGGCGTGGAGCTGAACTTCAACAGCCTCGAAGATTTCGAGCCACAGAACGTGGTCAAGCAGGTCGAGCCGCTGCGCAAGCTGCTGGAAGTGCGCAACAAGCTGGCCGACCTGCGCAACAAGATGGGCGGCAACGACAAGCTCGAAGAGCTGCTGATGGACGTGCTGCAGAACACCGAAAAGCTCAAGACCTTGGGCAAGGAATTCGGCCGTGAAGCCGAAGTGAAAGACCCGTCCAGCGACGATCGCGCCTGAGCAGGAGCCCGAACATGACCGACAAGCAAACTGCACCGCAACAGGCCGGCGACCTGGTCGAAGTGGAAAACTTCGCGCCACAGCCCTCGCTGCTCGACAGCATCATTTCGCAAAGCCGCGTGGCCCGCTCCGACACCGAGCGCAACCGCACCCGCGACCTGATTGGCGAACTGGTGAACCAGGTGCTCGAGGGTGAGATGACCCCGAGCAAGGACCTGATCGCCGTGCTCGATTCGCGCATCGCCGAAATCGACGCGATGCTCTCCGAGCAGATGAACGAGATCATGCACGCCCGCGAGTTCCAGCAGCTGGAAGCCTCCTGGCGCGGCCTGAAATACCAGGTGGACCAGACCGAGACCAGCACCACGCTGAAGATCCACCTGCTCAATGCCTCGAAGAAAGACCTGGTGCGCGACCTGAAGGCCGCCAGCGAATTCGACCAGAGCGCACTGTTCAAGAAGGTCTACGAAGAAGAGTACGGCACCTTCGGTGGCGCACCTTTCGGCATGTTGATCGGTGACTACGAGTTCAACCGCAACCCCGAAGACATGTACCTGCTCGAAGAGATCTCGCACGTCGCGGCGGCGGCGCACGCGCCGTTCATCTCGGCCGCTTCGTCCGAGCTGTTCGGCTGGGACTCGTTCACCGAGATGTCCGGCCCGCGTGACCTGGCGAAGATCTTCGACACCGTGGAATACGCCAAGTGGAAGTCGTTCCGCGCCTCGGAAGACTCGCGCTACGTCGGCCTCACCCTGCCCCACGTGCTCGGTCGTCTGCCGTATGGCCCGGATACCACCCCGGTGGAAGAATTCAACTTCGTCGAAAGCGTCGATGGCCGCGACCACAACAAGTACCTGTGGATGAACGCCGCCTACGCCCTCGGCACCCGGGTCACCGATGCCTTCGCCCGCTACGGCTGGTGCGTGGCCATCCGCGGTGTGGAAGGTGGCGGCCTGGTCGAAGGCCTGCCGACCCATACCTTCAAGACCGACGACGGCGAAATCGCCCTCAAGTGCCCGACCGAAATCGCCATCACCGATCGCCGCGAAAAAGAGCTGTCGGACCTGGGCTTCATCCCCCTGGTGCACTGCAAGGGCACCGACTATGCCGCGTTCTTCGGCACCCAGTCGGCGCAGAAACAGAAGCAGTACAACACCGACATCGCCAACGCCAACGCACGCCTGTCGGCCCAGCTGCAATACATCTTCGCCACTTCGCGCATCGCCCACTACATGAAGGCGATCATGCGCGACAAGATCGGCAGCTTTGCCTCGCGCATGGATGTCGAGCGCTTCCTCAACCAGTGGCTGGCCAGCTATGTGCTGCTCGACGACACCGCCAGCCAGGAGGCCAAGGCCAAGTTCCCGCTGCGCGAAGCGCGCGCCGAGGTGTTCGAAGTGCCCGGCAAGCCAGGCGTGTACAAGGCCGTGACCTACTTGCGCCCGCACTACCAGCTGGATGAACTGACCGCCTCGCTGCGGCTGGTTGCCGAGCTGCCACAGGGCGCGCGCGGCTGACAGGCCGTTGTGTACAGGGATGACACATGAGTAACCAGGCCCGCCTGCTGCCCTCGCTGCTCGACCGACTGCTGGACGACCGTCCCTACCAGTCGGCCGAGCCCGCAGCGCAGCGCACCTGCTCGCTGGCCGAGTACAAGGCCAGCATCGTCCGCGACCTCGAAGTTCTGGTGAACACCCGCCAGTCCCTGGTCGCCGAAGAGCTCGACGGCTTCAGCCAGCTCGGTGGTTCCATCCTTGAATACGGCATGCCGGACTTCATCAGCCGCAGCGTGCTCGACCCGCACGATCGTCGCCTGATCCAGCAACAGCTGGAACGGGCGATCAGCACCGGAGACCGGCGCTTTCGCCGGGTCCGTGTTCAGCTGTTGGCCCAGCAGAACGGCCATCGCATGTTGACCTTCCGCGTGGACGCCGTATTGCGTCTGCAGGACATCAGCCGCCAGGTGTCATTCGACGCCGTGCTGCAGGTCAACACCCAGGAATACAAAGTGCAGAACCTCAACTGATGCTCGACGAACTGCTGCCCTACTACGAAAAGGAACTGTCGCACCTGCGCTTTCTCGGCCAGGAGTTTGCCGCGCAGTACCCGAAGATCGCTTCGCGGTTGCTGATCGAGGGCGACAACTGCGAAGACCCGCACACCGAGCGCCTGATCGAGGCGTTCTCGTTCCTGTCTGCGCGGGTGCACAAGAAGCTCGATGACGAGTTTCCGGAAATCGTCGAATCCTTCCTCGAGGTGCTGTACCCCCACTACCTGCGCCCTACTCCGTCGATGTCGATTGTCGAACTGAGCCTGGGCAGGCACGAGAAAGTCACCGAAGCCTACCGCGTGGCGCGCCATACCGAGATGCATGCCAATCCCGTGGAGGGCGTGGTGTGCAAGTTCCGCACCTGCTACCCGGTAGAGCTGTGGCCGATTGCCGTGCAGCAGGCCTCGTTCACAGAAATGGAACGTTCGGCCTTCAACGGGCACAGCGCCGACCTGGTCGCTCATCTGCGCATTCGCTTGGCTGCCACGGGCGATGCCCTGTTCGGGCAGATGGACATGAACCGCCTGCGGTTCTTCCTCGACGGCGAAGCAACCCTGATGCTGCAGCTGTACGAGCTGCTGTTCAACAACCTGGCCAAGGCCACGCTGAGCTTCGACGACCAGGGCCGCCGCCGCGAAGTGGCGCTGCCGGCCGATGCCCTGAACACCGTGGGCTACGCCCGTGACGAAGGCCTGGTGGACTACTCCGAGCGCTCATTCCTGGGCTACCGCCTGCTGCACGAGTATTTCACCTTCCCCGACAAGTTCATGTTCTTCGACCTCAGTGGATTTGCCCGTATCCTGCAGGGCAAGGCCATCGAACATGTAGAGGTCAACTTCTATTTCTCCGACTACGACCTCAGCGAGCGCCTGGCGCGGCTGACCCAGAACATCGGGCGCAACAACTTCAAGCTCAACTGCACGCCGATCATCAACCTGTTCCGCCAGCAGGCCGAGCCGATCAAGCTGACCCACACCCAGCACGAATACCCGGTCACCCCTGACACACGGCTGCACAACGCTGCAGAAGTGGTATCGATCGACCGGGTACGGCGGGTGCGCAAACTCGGCGGTATCGACCAGGTCGCCACCTGCCAGCCGTTTTTCGAACCCCGGGGCGAGCAAGACCCACACAGCAGCTTCTGGGTCGCGCGCCGGCGAAACCAGGGTGACGCCACTGCCATGAGCATCCGCGTGGTCGACCGCGATCTGGAATTGATCGACGCCAGCAGCGACACCCTCAGCATCGGCCTTACCTGCAGCAACCGCGACGTGCCGCTGCTGCTGCCGTTCGGTGGCGAACGGGGCGATTTCACCATTCCCGCCAACTCGGTGATCAAGGACATCCGCTGCCTGCGCAAGCCCACCGCCACGGTGCGCGTGCCCTTGGGCAAGGGCCTGATCTGGCGGTTGATCGCCCACTTGTCGCTGAACCACCTGTCCCTGGTCAGCCAGGGCCGCGAAGTGCTGCTGGAGCTGTTGTCGCTGTACAACTACCGCAATGTTTCCGCCATTCGCAAACAGATCAACGGCATCAAGGCGATCAGCAGCGAACCGGTGGTCGCGCGCATCGGCCACCCGCGGCCAAATTTCGTGCGCGGGGTCGGCATCACCCTGACCCTGGACGAAAGCCAGTTCATCGGCAGCGGCGTGTTTCTGTTCGGCAAAGTGCTGGACCACTTCTTCGGCCAGTACTGCTCGATGAACAGCTTCACCCAACTGACCCTGCGCACCCAACAACGAGAAAAGAGAGTCGTACAATGGCCAGCACGCACCGGCGATCAGCCCCTGGTCTGATCGATCAGGCCCGAGCCGAGCCGCACCGATTCGAATTCTTTCAATTGGTGCGCCTGCTCCGCCTGCACTACAGCCGCACCGGGCGCATGGACCTGGCAACCCGGCCGCACGAAGACCCGCTGCGTTTTCGTACCCAGCTGTCGCTGGCGTTCCCGGCCAGCGAGGTCAGCGACCTGCACTTCGAGCGCGAAGGCAAGGTGTCGCCGGCCGGCTTGCCGCTGTCGGAAGTGCAGGTCACCTTCATGGGCCTGGTCGGGCCGTCGGGCGTGCTGCCACGCCCGTACACCGAGCTGCTGCTCGAGCGCCACGTGCAGTATCGCGACGATGCCGCCCATGCGTTTCTCGACATCTTCTCGCACCGCATGACCACGCTGTTCTACGAGGCCTGGCAAAAATACAAATTCCACATCGAGCACGAGCGCAATGGCACTTCGGGCTTCGACGGCTACCTGCTCAACCTGGTTGGCCTCGGGCCGCGCGCCCAGAAGCTGAAGTTCGAAGAGCAACCGTCAGCATTGCGTCGTGAGCTGTTCAGCTATTTTGCCGGCCTGCTCAGCCAGAAGCCGCGCAATGCGCTGAACCTTGAACGCATGCTCGGTTTCTATTTCTCGCTGCCGATCAAGGTCCAGCCGTTCGCCGGGCGCTGGCTGCACCTGCAGCCCGAACAATGCACCCAGCTTGGCCGCCGCAATGCCCAGCTCGGCCACAGCGCCGTCGCCGGCAACCGGGTCTGGGACTATCAGTCGTGCATCCGTATCGAGCTGGGCCCGCTGAACCTGGCCGACTACCAGCGCTTCCAGCCGGGCACCGCCTGCTACCGCAAGCTGGTCGAGCTGGTGCGCTTCTATATAGGTGCCGAACTGGATTTCGAAATTGCCCCGCGCCTCAAGCGCGAGGCGGTGCCACGCGCCCAACTGGGCCGCAGCGGCAATGTCGCCCTGGGCTGGCTGGGTTGGCTCAAACGCCCGGGTCGTGACGCGGAGCCTTCGCGTTGCGCCGTTTTCCACATTCCTTACGATGGGGTCGCCTTGTGAACCTGAAGTCTCTGTTCGCCAAGCTCAACGAAACCAGCCGCACGGCCACCGAAAGCGCGGCGGCCCTGTGCCTGTCGGAGCACCATTACGACGTGGAAGTGGAGCACCTGCTGCTGCAGTTGCTCGACAACAACGACAGCGACCTGGCCCCGATCCTGCGCCACTACGAGGTCGTCGCCGAACGCCTGCAGGCGCAGCTGGTCACCGCCTTGGGCACCTTCAAGAAAGGCAATACCCGCACCCCGGCGCTGTCGCCACACATTACCCGCATGATCGAGCAAGCCTGGTTGCTGGCCTCGATCGAATACGGCGTAGGCCAGGTGCGCAGCGCTCACCTGCTGCAGGCTCTGCTTGACGATGCTGAACTGCGTCGCGTGGTGATCGCCTCGGCGCCGGAGCTGGAAAAAATCAACGCCGATGACCTGCGCCTGAACCTTGCGGCGCTGGTGGAGGGTAGCGCCGAGTCCAGGCAGGCCAGCCCGCTGGCAAGCCCAGCGGCGCCAGTGAGCACGTCGAGCAAGGCCAGCGGCAAGACCCCAGCGCTGGACCAGTACACGGTCAACCTTACCCAAAGCGCCCGCGAAGGCCGCATCGACCCGGTGCTGGGCCGTGAGTTCGAAGTACGGCAGATGGTCGACATCCTCACCCGCCGTCGGCAGAACAACCCGATCCTCACGGGCGAAGCCGGGGTCGGCAAAACCGCCGTGGTCGAAGGCCTGGCGCTGCGCATCGCCCAGGGTGACGTGCCGGCGGTGCTCAAGGACGTTGCCCTGCACACCCTCGACCTGGGCCTGTTGCAGGCCGGCGCCGGGGTCAAGGGCGAGTTCGAGAACCGCCTCAAGGCTGTGATCGAAGAGGTCAAGCGCAGCCTGCACCCGATCATTCTGTTCATCGACGAAGCCCACACCCTGATCGGCTCCGGCGGCCAGGCTGGGCAGAACGATGCCGCCAACCTGCTCAAGCCGGCCCTGGCCCGTGGCGAGTTGCGCACCATCGCTGCCACTACCTGGGCCGAATACAAGAAGTACTTCGAGAAGGACGCCGCCCTCGCCCGCCGCTTCCAGGTGGTCAAAGTGGAAGAGCCCGACGAAGACAAGGCCATTCACATGCTGCGCGGCCTGCTCGGCAAGATGCGCGAGCACCACAAGGTGGCGGTGATGGACGAAGCGTTGGTGCAGGCGGTACGCCTGTCCAACCGCTACATCACCGGCCGCCAGCTGCCCGACAAGGCGGTCAGCGTGCTCGACACGGCCTGCGCGCGCATTGCCCTCGCGCAATCTTCGCTGCCCGGCGCACTGGAAGACTGCCGCCGGCAGATCGACAACCTGCAGGCGGAAATCGGCGTGCTCGGCCACGAAGCCGGCAAGGGGCACGACCATGCCCGCCGCCTGGAAGCGCTGCAGGCTGCCCTGCAGGCCGAGCAGCAGCAGGAACAGCAACTCAATGCCCAGTGGCAGCAGGAGCTGGAACTGGTCGAACAGCTCAAGGCGCTGGACGCCGCCAACGATGCCGACGCCCAACAGCTCAATACCCTGCGTGCCGAGCTGGCGCGCGTGCAAGGCGACCAGCCACTGGTCCACGCGCTGGTCGACAGCGGCGCCATCGCCCAGGTCATCAGCGGCTGGACCGGCATCCCGCTGGGCAAGATGCTGCGTGACGAAATCGATACCGTGCAGCGCCTGCCGGCCCTGCTTGGTGAACGCGTGCTGGGCCAGGACCACGCCCTGCATGAGATCGGCAAGCGCATCAAGATTTCCCGAGCGCGCATGGAAGACCCGAACAAACCGATTGGCGTGTTCCTGCTGCTCGGCCCCAGCGGCGTCGGCAAGACCGAAACCGCCCTGGCCCTGGCCGACACCTTGTACGGCGGCGAGCGCAACCTGATCACCATCAACATGTCCGAGTACCAGGAGGCCCACACCGTGTCGAGCCTCAAGGGCTCGCCACCCGGCTACGTCGGCTACGGCGAAGGCGGCGTGCTGACCGAAGCGGTGCGCCGCAAGCCGTACAGTGTGGTGCTGCTCGACGAGGTGGAAAAAGCCCACCCCGACGTGCTCGAACTGTTCTTCCAGGTGTTCGACAAGGGCGTGCTGGACGATGGCGAAGGCCGCGAGATCAATTTCCGCAACACGGTGATCATCCTCACCTCCAACACCGGCACCGAGCGCATCATGCAGACCTGCCTGAACGCCACCGAGCTGCCGACGCCCGAGGCGATCGTCGAAGACCTGCGCGACCAGCTCAACCATGTGTTCAAACCGGCCTTCCTCGGTCGCCTGAGCATCGTGCCGTTCTACCCGGTGCAGGACCAGATCCTCGAGCGCATCGTCGCCCTCAAGCTCGAACGCATCGCCAAGCGCTTCGCCCGCAACCACCAGGCCGAGCTCAGCTATGACCAGGCGCTGGTCAAGGCCATCGCCGCGCGCTGCACCGAGGTCGACAGCGGCGCACGCAACATCGACAACATCCTGTCCCAGACCCTGATGCCCGAACTCGCCCAGCGCGTGCTCGAGCGCATGGCCCAGGACGCGCCGATCCAGCACCTTGCGATCGAGCTGGGCAGCGATGGCGATTTCGCCTATCGCCTGGCCTGACCAGTACCCGGAGGTTTTGCCGTCATGCAACACAAGCACATCGTCCTCAAACGCCTGACCGCAGCCGCCTTGCTGGTAGCGCTGGCCGGCTGCGGGGTCACCGACCGTATCGGCAAGCGCATGGAAGACAGCTGGGCGGCCGACATGCTGGCCGACAGCGAAAAGGTCATCCTGACCTCCGACGGCGGCAACCAGCTCAACCCCGACGCCGAGGGCAAGCCGCTGTCGGTGGTGATGCGCGTGTATCAGCTGACCGACCTCGAGCGCTTCGCGGCTACCGATGCCGAGACCCTGTGGGACGCCCCGCAAAAAGCCTTGGGCAACACCCTGGTGGAAACCCGCGAGATCACCCTGCTGCCCGGCATTGGCCAGATCGACCAGTGGCCGCTGGCCAAGAACGCGCGCTACGTCGGCGTGGCGGCGTTCTTCCGCGATGAGCAGGACGCGCGCTGGAAAGTCGCCTTCGACGCCAACTCGCTGCGCAAGGACGGTATCTGGTTCTCCTCCGACGGCCTGCGGGTGCTGGTGGACAACACCGAAATCAGCGCCATGCGTGGCGTGGACGTACTGAACAAACCACCGACCGCCGACCAGCTTGCCGCTGCGCAGAAGGCCAAGGATGCCGACGCGACCCTCACCGACAAGGTGCAGGACGCGGCCATCGACAAAGCCACCGACGCCGCCAGCCAGTCGGCCAGCAACGCCATGGATTCAACCTTCAATTCTTTAGTGGATAGCGTCAAATGAGCAAGCAGAGCCGGGTGATGTGGTCGGAAGGCATGTTCCTGCTGCCCCAGCACTTCCAGTATCAGGACGAATTCCATCAGCACCAGTTGGCTGAGGCGACCCTGCGCAGCACCCCTTTCCATTGGGGGGTTCAGGCGCTGCAGGTGGACGAGGACGCCCTGGCCAATGGTTCACTGCAGCTCAAGCGCCTGAAGCTGGTGTTCCCCGATGGCAGCCTCTACGACGCGCCGCAGCACGATCCGCTGCCGGCCGCGCGCGACCTCAAGGACCTGCTCAAGGCCAACGACCTGAAGGTGTATGCCGCGCTCAAGCTGCCCGAGCCATTCGGCCTCAACTACGTCGAGGATGGCCATGAACACAAGGCCGCACGGCGTTTCCGCAAGCAGTTCGACACCCTGCCCGACCTTAATGAAGGCGAACTGGAAAACGAAATCACCAGCTTGCGCCTGAACGTCGTGCTGCTGGTCGACGGTGACAGCCTCGACGGTTACAGCCACTGCCCACTGGCCAAGCTGACACGCAACAGCATGGGCGGTTTCAACGTTGACCCGCATTTCGTCCACCCCACCTTGCACCTGGGCAGCCACGAGACCATTGCCGGCATCGGCAAGCGCCTGCTCGGTGCCCTGCAGGCCAAGAGCAAGGCGCTTTCCGGCCGGCGCCGCGAGCGCGCCGACCAGATCGCCGAGTTCGGCTCCAGCGATGTGACCCTGTTCTGGCTGCTGAACACGGTCAACCGTGCCCACCCGCAGCTGGCGCATCTACTGGCCCACCCGCGCCTGCACCCGGAGCGCCTGTACCTGTTCCTGGCGGACCTTGCCGGCGGCCTGCTGACCTTCACCCTGGACACCCAGCTCAGCGACATCCCCGAGTACGACCACCACGACCCGGCCGCGTCGCTGGTCAAGCTCGACGAAATGATCCGGGTGATGCTCGACAACGTTGTGCCCAACCAGTGCATTGTCATCAACCTGACCCAGACCAAGCCATCGCACTGGCAAGGCCAACTGCACGACCCGCGCCTGGCCGAAGCCGACTTCTATATCGCCGTGCACGCCGACATGCCCGGCGCCAGCCTGCTGGAACTGGTGCCCCGTGCCTTCAAGGTCGGTTCGCCGGAAGACATTGAAGTGGTGGTCAACAGCGCCATGCCGGGTGTCACCCTCAATCATGCCGCGCGGCTGCCGAACGCAATTCCGGTGCGCCTGGACAACCAGTACTTCGCCATCGAGCCACACGGCACTGTGTATGAGCGAATGATCAGCGCCCAGGCCATCTGCTTCTATGCGCCCAGCGCCTTTACCAACCTCAAGCTTGAACTGATGGCGGTGCTCAAATGACCGAAGCCGTACTGCAACAGGGCGCCGTCCCGGCCGCCAGCGACAAACCGACGTTCAAGGACCTGGTCCAGGACTTCATCAGCATGGCGTTGATCGTACGTCGCGGCCGCCAGGTCACCTCGGTGCAGGCCTTCGAAGGTAGCGTCGAACGCTTCTTCGCCAACCTGGAACGTGATGCCCGTGCCGCCAACTACAGCGTCGAGCAGGTCAAGGACACCCAATACGCGTTGTGCGCCTTCCTCGACGAAAGCGTACTGCGCTCGGACGACAACGCGTTGCGTCGGCACTTTGAACTTCAGCCGTTGCAGTTCCGCTATTTCGGCGTGCACCTGGCCGGCGAAGGGTTCTTCGAGAAGGTCGATGCGCTGCGCGCCGACGTCAAGCAGAACATCGACGTGCTCGAGGTCTACCACCTGTGCCTGGCACTGGGCTTCGAGGGCAAGTTCAGCCTCGGCCAAAAGGACCAGCTGCGTTACCTGGCCAATACACTGGGCCAGGATATCGCCCGCTACCGCAAGGCGCCCAAAGCCCTGTCACCGGACTGGGCACTGCCCGACCAGGTGTCGCAGATGCTGCGCCATGAAGTACCGCTGTGGGTGTATCTGGCGCTGATCGCGTTGGTCTGCGTCGCCGTGTACCTGACGCTGGACTGGTTGCTGGACAAGGACGTCGCCGCCCTGTCCGAACAAATCCGCCAGCTGTTCAGTGCCTGAGCACATACCAGGTAGCCGAGTCAGGAAGACATGAAAACATTACTGCGTCTGTTGAAAAGTTTCTGGGTGCTGCTGCCATTGCTGTGGCTGGCTAGCCTGTTGATTTGCTGGCTGGCCGCGCCGCTGGTGCCGTGGCTGCGTCATCACGTGCCTGAAGCGCTGGCAATCATCAGTGCCTGCTTCCTGCTGGTAATCGTGCTGCGCCAATACCAGCGCATTCGCGCCGAACACAACCTGGAGAACCTGCTGCAGATCGAGGTCGACCGCTCGTGGAATGCCACTGGCGAGTTCCGTGACCAGCAGGTGCTGCGTGAGCGCCTGAAGCACGCCATCGCCATGCTGCGCACCGACCGCTCCGCGGGTGGCGGCGGCAAGGCGGCCCTGTCCGACCTGCCCTGGTACCTGGTGGTCGGCATGTCGGCGGCCGGTAAGACCTCGCTGCTGACCCATTCCGGCCTGTCGGCCAGCATCGCTACGGCCAACGACAGCGAAAGCGGCACCCAGCACTGCGACTGGTACTTCAGCCCCGACGCCGTGATGATCGACACCGCCGGGCGCTACCTGCGCGACGACCAGTCGGCCAGCGAGTTCTCGGCCTTTCTGCGCATGCTGCGAAAGCAGCGCGGCAAAGCGGCGATCAATGGCCTGGTGCTTGTGGTCAGCCTGCCCGAGCTGCTGGCGGCCAACAGCGATGAGCGCAATGCCCTGGCGGCCCAGTTGGTGGCACGGGTGGAAGAATACGCCGAATGCCTCGATGCCAACCCGCCGGTTTACCTGATGCTGAGCAAGACCGACCAGTTGCCGGGTTTCAGCCAGGCTTTCGACGGCCTCGACCTGCACGAACGCCAGCAGCCGCTGGGCATGACCTTTGGCCTTTCGGAAATCCGCACCAACGGCCTGCACGCCGTGCTGAAGACGCGCCTGAAGAAACTGCAGGCTCATATTCGCCAGCACGTCGACGCACAGATGATCGCCCTCGGTGCCGAAGCCGACAGCACCCTGCTGAATTTCCCGCAGTACTTCGCCGCCCTCAGCGGTGTGCTCGAGCAATTCCTCGACCACTTCACCCGCGGCCATCGCGGCGGTGCCCCGCTGCTGCTACGTGGCCTGTACTTCACCAGTGCACTGCAGAACGGGCAGCAACTGGGGCAGGTCTATGAAGACGTCATCGCCGACGAATTCGCCCTGCAGGCGGCCTACGATGAGCAGGCCGGGCACGTCGGCAAGGCCCTGGGCAACCGCAGCTACTTCATCACCGACACCTTCCGCCAGGTGATCTTCCCCGACCGCGACCTGATCCTTTACCAGTCGCGCCTGGGCCGCCAGGCTGCGTTCAGCCCGCTGCTACTGGGCCTGGCCGCCGCCACCGGGTTGCTGTTCATCGGTTGGCAAGCGCTGTCGTTCGCCAATAACCGCCAGTGGCTGGACAGCCTGCGTGGGCAGCTGGCGCACATCGAGCAGGCAGCAGACCGCGAGCAGCAGCTGGCCGCAGGCAAGGGCCTGGAAGTGCTGCGTGAGCAGATGGCCAACGTCGAGGCCCATCGCCTGCAGGGAGTGCCCTTGCAGTTGGGTGGCGGCCTGTACCAGGGCGAGGCGATTCACCAGGTGACCCGCAGCGCCTACCTGGCGCAGCTGCGCAGCCAGGCGCTGGAACCGATCGCACGCAGCCTGCAGGTGCAGATGCGGGCGTTCAACACCTTCGCCAACGGTATCAATCAGGAGCTGGAATTCACCCCGGCCCCGCAGCCGAAGAAGCGCAATGGCAAGCCGCTGGCCCCTGCCATTGCGGCCAGGGCCCAGGCCGCGCTGGGCAACACCCGCGCTGGCGCCTATGCCGCCAAGGTCAACCTGGCCACTGCCAGCGATGGCGCCGAGCTGTCCGCCGCCACCGGTGGGCTGTCACTGTCCGAAGAAATGCTCGGGCGCCTGGACGAGCAGCAGGTGGCCTCGATCATCGAGGCCTACAACACCCTCAAGCTGTACCTGTTGCTGACCGAGCCCCAGGCCCATCCAGACCCGGCCTTCGTCGCTGCCAGCCTGCCCCAGGCCTGGGCCAGCGCCGCCGCCGAAGGCACCCCGGCCGACGCTGGCGTGATCGCGGAAAATGCCCCGCTGTACGTGCAGTTGCTGGAGCAGGGCCAGGCGCCGTCGTTGCCGCGCAACGAACAGCTGATCAACGAAACCCGGCAGAACCTCAAGTCGTTCATGATCTCCAGCTCGCTGGTCGATCGCGAGTACCTGCGCCTGCAGCTCGAGTCGAGCCGGCAGTTCCCGGCGCTGAGCCTCAACGACCTGGTCCCGCAACCAGGCCGCACGCTGCTGTACGGAACCGCGGGTGTGCCGGCGATCTACACCCGCCAGGGCTGGGACACCTTCGTCAAGCCCGAGCTGATCAAGCTGGTGTCGGGCAACCTGCGCAACGAGTCGGACTGGGTGCTGGACGGCGAAGGCGGCGATGCCATCGTGCAGAAGGCCAACTTCGTACGCGAGTTCATGACCCGCTACAAGCGCGACTACACCCAGGCCTGGTACAAGATGGTCAGCAGCGTTGGCGTGCGCCACTTCGCCGACCTGGCCTCGGCGACCCGGGAACTGGGGCTGTTGAGCGACGTGCAGAACTCGCCAGTGAAGAACCTGCTGCAGGCCGTCAACGACAATACCCAGTGGGACCTGCCGGTCAAGCAAGCCATCCCGGCCCCCGGCACCAGCCGCGATGACGGTTTCTGGAGCAAGGTCACCGGTCTGTTCGACGCCAACGACACCCTGCCTGCCAACGTCGCCCCGGCCCTGCCGGCGGTGGACGACGGCAGCCTGGCCAAGCGCTTCGAGCCGGTGGCGCGGGTGTTCGCTGAAAACAACGCCGAAGGTGCCGACAGCACCATCATGGACCGCTACCTGGCCGCCTTGCGCAAACTCAAGGTGCGCATGAACAACATCCAGCGCTCGCAGGATGTGGGCAAGAGCAGCAAACAGTTGATCAGCGAGACCCTGGAAGGCCAGCCGAGCGAGATCACCACCGTGCGCAACTACGTGGAAAGCAGCGTCGACACCAGCCAGGATGGCCTGTCGCGCTCGCTGCAGGGGCTGTTCAGCCTGCCCATCCAGTATGCCTGGGCGACCCTGCGCGACCCGGCCGGCGAGCAGATCGCCAAGGCCTGGGCGCAGCAGATCGCCAAGCCCTGGGAGCAGGTCATGGCACACCGTTACCCGATTGCCGGCAGCAGCCGCAACGAGGCTTCGGTGAAAGACCTGCAACGCTTCGTAGATCCCGACAGCGGCCTGCTGCCGGCCTTCAAGCGCAACGAAATCGGCAACCTGGCCGGTGGTGAAGGTCTGGGTGTGGGCGATGGCAAGGGGCCGGCGCTGGTCAACCCTGGCATGCTCAACAGCATCGACAAGGCCAGCTCCGTGGGCCAGGTGATCGCCAGCCTGTCGGACCGTGACAACGGCTTCGAAATCATGCTGGAGCCTTCAGCCAACTTCACCGACATCGTCTTCACCCTCGATGGCCAGGAGCAGCACTACCGCAACGGCCGCAGCAGCTGGAACCGCTTCGCCTGGCCGGGCACCAGCACCGCGCCGGGCGCGCGCCTGGACGTCGTCACCCTGAGCGGCACACGGGTCACCGTGTTCGATTTCCCAGGGCGGTGGGGCCTGCTGCGCATGAACGAGAGCGCTCGGGTCGACGACCTGGACGGCATTCAGCAACGCTTTAGCTGGAACACCGCCAGTGGCCGCGTAAGCCTTATTGTGCGCAACTTCGGCGGGGTCAAGCTCACCGATCTGGGTGACGTCAAGGCCCTGAGCGCCCTCAACAGCAGGGGCGCGCAATGATCGGTTGCTTCGGCAAGCTGCCGTCGAGCGCAGATTTCGTCAGCCTGCATGGGGCGGCGGAAGAAGTCTGCGAGTTCGACGCCTGGTTGCAGTCATCGCTGGCAGCCATACGCTACCGCGATGACTGGCAGGCGTTGTTCGACGCGCTGCCGATGTGTTTTTTCACCTACCGCGCACGCAACGGCAACTGGCTACTGGGTGGCCTGCTCAGCTCGCGCGATGCCAGCCAGCGGCGCTACCCGTTCTTCATCTTCCAGTTGTTCAAGGGCGATGACAGTACTGGGCTGGTCAACCCGTTCACGCTTGGCGAGCTGTTCAGCGCGCAGATCAAGCCGATGCTGCACCAGGCCGTGCAAGGCGCCGACTGCACCCGCCTGTTCGAACGGATCAAGGCCTTGCGCCCGCTGCAGGGCCAGGACCTGGACCTGTTCCGCCGGGTGCACGCCAAGTTCCTGCATGATTTCAGCTTCGCGGATGTGGCCCGTGCCCTTCATGGGTCCTGGCCAGGTTTCGACAGTGCCACTGCCCTCGCCCACCTGCAGCTCGGCCGTGCCTCGCTGCAGGGCGACTTTGCAGGCGGCATCGAATTGCCGTTGCCGGCCGAACGTGGCCTTAAAAACCCCACTGCCGACCTGTGGCTGACCTGGCTGGCCCGCATGAGCGAACACCGAGCGCTGCCGGCAGTGAGCCTGTTGGCCGACGACTTCATGCACCCGCAGCTGTATTGCTTCCCGGCGCGCCACGCCAGCTGTGCCTACCGCCTGCTCAGTGGCTGTGCCGACCCGTGCCAGCACCTGGAGTTGCTCAGCCCGCTGACAACGGTGCCACGGCTGCACGATTACGACCGCCCCCTTGAACATGTCATCGACCAGTTCGTCGATGCACTGGATGCGACGCCTGTATGAACAAGCTCAAGTACTACTGCCTGCGCTACCAACCCTACCTGCTGGGCGTGGCGTTCTTCCTGGCGATCTTCCTGGTCTGGGCCATCGGCCGAGCCTTCGGCTTCGCCTCGCTGCACAGCCTGCTGGCCGGGATCGGCGTGTTTCTGCTGCTGTCGGCGGGCTATGTACTGCTGCTGTACCGCGGCGTGGGTCAGCACCACAACCTTGAAGGCCTGCTGCGCGACGACGCCGACCAGGCCGTACTCAGTGCAGCCCCGGCCGACCGGGAAGAAGTCAGCCTGTTGCGCGAGCGCCTGCTGCAGGGCATCGAGCGCCTGCACAGCAACAAGCCGCGCGGTACTTCGAACAAGGATGCCCTGTATGCCCTGCCCTGGTACCTGGTCATTGGCCAGCCTGCCGCCGGCAAGAGCACGATGATCCTGCAGTCGGGCCTTAACTTCCCCTATGCCGAGCGCGAAGGCGTGCGTGTCGCGGGCCTGGGCGGCACGCGCAACTGCGACTGGTTCTTCAGCTCTGAAGCGGTACTGCTGGACACTGCCGGGCGCTACATGAACAGCCCCGAGGAAGCCGGCAAGTGGCGCGGCTTTTTGCAACTGCTGCGCCAGCACCGCCAGCGCCGTCCCCTTAATGGCTTGATTGTCAGCGTCAGCATCGCCGATATCCTGCATGGTTCGGTCGAAGACCAGGAGCGCGTGGCCAAGCGCTTGCGCGAACGCATTCAGGAAAGCTGCGCGCTGCTGGAAGTGCGTCTGCCAATCTACCTGGTTTTCACCAAATGCGACCTGATCCCTGGTTTCACCGCGTTCTATCGCCAACTGGACGACGCGGCTCGTGGTGAAGTGATGGGTAAAACCTTCTCTCACAAGGGTTACGAGCAAGCCGACTGGGGCCAGCGCTTCAGCAATGCGATGGACGAGCTGACGCGTTACTGGGGGCAGATGGCGAGCCAGCAGCTGGTGCAGCAGGACATACAAGTCACCCGGCGGAACGACGCTGCCTACCGCTTCCCGCTGGAGCTGGCCGCGCTCAAGCCGCGCCTGCATCAGTTCGTCGACAGCCTGCTGCGTGCCAACCCTTACCAGAATGCCGAAATGCTGCGCGGTTTCTATTTCACCGCGGCGCTGCAGGCCGACGAGGCTCAGTGGGGCTGCCACGGCCAGCATGTGGCCGAACGCTTCGCGCTCGAACACGCAGAAGGAACGGGCACTGCCGGCAGCCAGCCGGCGCCGCTGTTCATCAACAGCCTGTTCCGCAAAGTGATCATTCCCGACCAGCATTTGGTGGCGCTGTACACCAGCAACCACCGTGAACGCCGGCGCAAGGCCGGGTGGGTGGGCGCTGCCGGCCTGGCGGCACTGGTGCTGTGCAGCCTGTGGGGCTGGTCGTACCTGAACAACCGCGCCACCCTGGCCAGCATTGCCGACGAACTGGCCCAGGCCAAGGCCGACGACCAGGCGGCCAGCGGCCAGTACACCGCCTGGCGAAGCCTCGACCGCTTGCGCTTCTGGGCTGCTCACTACCATGAGCAACACCACGCTAAGGGCGTGCCCCTCAGCATGCGCCTGGGCCTGTACCAGGGCCATGAGGTCGAGCCGCTGCTGCGCAACCGCTACTTCGCCACGCTGCAGAATGTAATGCTAAAGCCCACGGCCGATAATCTGACCCGTACCCTGTACCTGCTGACCACGCTCAAGGTCTACCAGCGCAACACCCGTGAGCTGCAGCCAGTGAGCGGCATTGACAGCGTAGAGGCCGAGGCGCTGCCCCATGACAACCGCGCCCAGTCGATCGCCAATTTCGGAAAGGCGGCCCTGGACACTTACGTGATGCTTTCTCCGGGCCAGCGCGAGCATGCCGACCCGGCGTTTCTCAAGGCGCACCTGCCGGACTACTGGTACCCGGCCATCGCCCGCCATACCGGCAAAAGCATGGCCGCCGCCGGCAGCGAGGCCGGTGGCAACCAGGACTACCTGTATGCCAGCCGCCAGATCACGTTCTACAGCGACCAGATCCGTGAGCCAGATGTACCGCGCATCCTCGACAACGCCTTCCTGATGTCCAGTTCGCGCAACTACATCGACAGCCTGCGGGCCCAGTCACTGCGTGCCATCGAGACCATCACGCTGGAGTCCGACACCCTGTTCGCCTTCGGCCGCGCCGACTTCCAGAGCCTGAAAAACGAAGGCCAGCATCAGCTGAGCGCAATTGCCAGCAAGCTGCTGAACACCCCGAATATCGGCAAGATCATCATCTCGGGGCACGCCGACCAACTGGGTGACAGCCAGGGCAACCTGCAGGTTTCGAAACAACGGGCGCAAACCATCCGCACCTATCTGGTTGGCAAGGGCGTACCTGCCGAGCTGGTGGTCGCGCAGGGCGAAGGCAGCCGCAAGCCATTGGTCAACTGCGACATGCAACAACCGCGAACGCAGTTGATCAAGTGCCTGGAGCCCAACCGCCGGGTGGAAATCGAAGTGCGTGGGCTTAACTGAGCCACGCCGCAATAACCGGTCGCCGGGGCCTCACAGGATGAGGCCCGGGCGGCGGCAAGCTACCTCTGCCGGCACGCCCGGCGAGGTCAAAACCAAGGGGCGCATGAGCAACCCTTTACATGTTGTTAATGGAGAGTTTCACAATGGCATTTGACGCGTATATCCAAATCGACGGCATCCCAGGCGAAGTACTGGATGAAAAACACAAGGACTGGATCGAAGTGCTGGGCTACGAGTACGGCGCCACCCAGGCTACGTCGGCAACCGCCAGCTCTTCGGGCGGTGCGTCCTCCGAGCGCGTTGCCCTGAGCGACTTCAAGATCCGCAAGGCAGTCGACAAGGCATCGGCCAAACTGTTCGAACACTGCTGCACTGGCAAGCACATCGCCAAGCTGAAGCTGAACGTGAACCGCGCCGGTGGCGACAAGGTCACCTACCTGACCATCGACATGGAAGAAGTGGTGGTCTCTTCGGTCAAGTTTGTCGCCGGTGGCAATCAGAATGGTGAAGACAAGGCGGTCAGCGACCTGCCCGTTGAAGAAATCAGCTTCAACTTTGCCCGCATCAAGACCACTTACACCCAGCAGAACCGCACCGACGGCCAGGCCGGCGGCAACATCGTAGGTGGCTGGGACCGCACCGCGAACAAAGTGTTTGCCTAAGCACGTACCGAACCATGGGCCGCTTCGGCGGCCTGTGTTCTGCAGCGCGCCGGGTTTTCCGGCGCGCTGTTCACTAGCCATGTCCAGAGTGTTCTATGCCTGAAATTCTCAATGACCTCTCGCTGGCCACACTGGTCGCCCCTATCGAGGGTGGCAGTGGCGAAGACTTGAGCTTCTCTGCCTTGTTCGACCAGATCAAGGAGGCACGCCGGGCGGACCCAGACTACCTGACCCAGGGCGACTGGCAAACCGACTTGAAGACTGCCGACTGGGAGCAGGTGATCAACCTGTCGGCTCAAGGGCTTGCGCAGCAAAGCAAAGACCTGATGCTGGTGGCCTGGCTCTGCGAGGGGCTGGCCCAGCGTGAACACTTCGAAGGCATCACCTTTGGCCTCGAGCTGACCGAACAGCTCCTGGTTGCGTTCTGGGAAACGCTGTACCCCACCCTCGAAGACGGCCTGGACGAGCGCGCGGCGCGACTGTCCTGGTTGAAGACCACGCTCACCGACATTGCCGGTGGCTTGCCCATTATCCAAGGGCAGCATTTTGGCGTGTTGCGCTATGACGAATCACGCCATGTAGAAAACCTCGCCTTGCAAAACCCCAAGGCGATGCAGACAGCGCTGAACGAAGGCAAGATCAACGCCGAGATCTTCCAGCGCTCGGTAGCGCTTACCGACACCGATTACCTGCGCGCCAAGGCCCAGCAGATCGCTACCAGCCTGAATGCATGCAAACGCCTGCAGGCCAGCGCCGACCGCCTGTTCGGCCACGAGGCGCCCAGCTTTGCCAGCCTTGCCGACATGCTTTCGCGTGCCAGCCAGCTGGCGGAAAAACTGCTCAAGGACCGCGGCGTCGAGCTACACCCCGCCATCCCGGAAGAAGCACAGCCACAGGCCACGGGTGCCAACCTCCACGAAGCAGGTGAAGCGATGAATGCCACGCCCCCGACGACCGCACCTGCAGCCCTGCGCACCACCCCGCTGACCCGCGACGAGGCATTCACCATGCTTGCGGGCATCGCCCAGTACTTCAAACAGAGCGAACCGCAAAGCCCGGTACCCTACCTGATCGAACGTGCGATCAAGTGGGGCAACATGCCGTTGGAAGGCTGGTTGAGTGACGTGATCAAGGACAACAATGTGGTGGACAACATCCGCGATGTGCTGGGCACCCGCTAGGGGCTGCAATAAAAGCCTTGAGACGAACGTCAGGTAAGGCGAAGACAGCCGGCGCCCTGCCACCCCTCCGGCTCCATCGGGTAGATCCCCTGACTGTTGCCCACGCAAGGGCGCTGCAAATGCTGTTAACTTGAGCTTCCTGCCCAGCTTCAGACAAGGACTGCTTCATGCCACAACGCCCGACCACCCCAAGCGGTTTCATCCGCGTCCGTGGCGCCCGCGAGCACAACCTGAAGAACATTGATGTCGATATTCCCCGCGATGCCTTGGTGGTGTTCACCGGCGTGTCCGGCTCGGGCAAGTCCTCGTTGGCGTTCTCCACGCTGTATGCCGAAGCCCAGCGGCGTTATTTCGAATCGGTGGCGCCCTATGCCCGGCGCCTGATCGACCAGGTTGGCGTGCCGGATGTCGATGCCATCGACGGGCTACCGCCGGCGGTGGCGCTGCAGCAGCAACGCGGCACGCCGAGTGCACGTTCCTCGGTGGGTAGCGTGACCACCTTGTCCAGTTCGATCCGCATGCTCTATTCACGCGCAGGCCACTATCCGGCCGGGCAAGCGATGCTGTACGCCGAAGACTTTTCTCCGAACACGCCCCAGGGCGCTTGCCCGCAGTGCCATGGCCTGGGCCGTGTCTACGAGGTGACCGAAGCGACCATGGTCCCCGACCCGTCGCTGACCATCCGTGAGCGTGCGGTGGCGGCGTGGCCAATGGCGTGGCAAGGGCAAAACCTGCGCGACATCCTGGTCACGCTGGGCTATGACGTCGATATCCCTTGGCGCGACCTGCCTCAGGCGCAGCGCGACTGGATCCTGTTCACTGAAGAGACGCCCACCGCCCCCGTGTATGCCGGCCTGACCCCGGCGCAGACCCGCGAAGCGCTCAAGCGCAAGCTGGAGCCCAGCTATCAAGGCACGTTCATGGGTGCCCGGCGTTATGTGCTGCATACCTTCATGCACTCGCAGAGCGCGCAGATGCGCAAGCGTGTGGCCCAGTACATGCACCCCAGCCCCTGCCCGCTGTGCCAGGGCAAACGCCTGAAGCGCGAAGCGCTGGCCGTGACCTTCGCCGGGCTGGACATCGCCGAACTGTCGCACCTGTCGTTGCAGGCGCTGGCTGAGGTGTTCCGCAAGGTGGCGGCAGCCGACTACCTGACCCAGCAGCAGGACGAGCTGACACTGGAAAAACGCCTGGCGGCCCAACGCATCGCCAAAGAACTGCTCGAACGCATTGACACGCTGCTTGACCTCGGCCTCGGTTACCTGGCCCTGGAGCGCAGCACCCCGACCTTGTCTTCTGGTGAACTGCAACGCCTGCGCCTGGCCACCCAGCTGAATTCGCAGCTGTTTGGAGTGGTTTACGTACTCGACGAGCCGTCGGCCGGCTTGCACCCGGCCGACAGTGAAGCGCTGTTCGAAGCCCTGCAGCGCCTGAAACAGGCTGGCAACTCGGTGTATGTGGTGGAGCATGACCTGGACACCATGCGCCGCGCCGACTGGCTGGTGGATGTAGGGCCAGCTGCCGGCGAACACGGCGGCACCATCCTCTACAGCGGGCCGCCCGCCGGCCTGGCCGAGGTGCAACAGTCATGCACCCGCACCTACCTGTTCGATGCCCCGGTACAGGCCACACGCGCCCCCCGCCAAGCACGCGACTGGCTGAAGCTTGAAGGCATCACGCGCAATAACCTCGATAACCTGAGCGCCGCATTTCCGTTGGGCTGCTTTACCGCCGTTACCGGTATTTCCGGCTCGGGCAAATCCAGCCTGGTCAGCCAGGCCCTGCTGGAACTGGTGGGGGCACACCTGGGCCATGCCGAGCAACCTAGCGAGCCCGAAGCGCAAAGCCTGGAAGACGAACCTGAACAGACCAGCAGCGGCCACGTAAGCGCCGGGCTTGGCAGCATCAAGCGGCTGGTGCAAGTTGACCAGAAGCCGATCGGCCGCACCCCGCGCTCCAACCTGGCCACCTACACAGGCCTGTTCGACCACGTGCGCAAATGCTTCGCGGCGACCGAGCAGGCCAAGGCACAGGGCTTCGACGCCGGGCGCTTTTCCTTCAACGTTGCCAAGGGCCGCTGCGCCAACTGCGAGGGAGAGGGTTTCGTCAGCGTCGAGTTGCTGTTCATGCCCAGCGTGTACGCGCCCTGCCCGACCTGCCAGGGTGCCCGCTACAACCCCGAAACCCTGGCGGTGAGCTGGCAAGGCATGAACATCGCGCAAGTGCTGCAGTTGACCGTCGACCAGGCCCTGCAGGTTTTTGCCGAGCAACCGCCTGCCCGCCGTTGCCTGCAGGTGCTACAGGATATCGGCCTGGGCTACTTGCGTCTTGGCCAGCCTGCCACCGAGCTGTCCGGTGGTGAAGCGCAGCGGATCAAGCTGGCGACCGAACTGCAGCGCATGGCCCGCGGGGCGACCCTGTATGTGCTGGATGAGCCCACCAACGGCTTGCACCCGCAGGACATCGACCGGCTGCTGGTACAGCTGAACCGCCTGGTAGAAAGCGGGCATAGCGTGGTGGTGGTCGAACATGACATGCGAGTGGTGGCGCAGAGCGACTGGGTGATCGATATTGGCCCGGGGGCCGGGGATTCCGGGGGCAAGGTGGTGGTCAGCGGCACCCCGCAGGTGGTGGCCGGGTGTAAGGCAAGCCGCACGGCCGAGTTTCTGGCCAAAGCGTTGTAGCGGGCGGCGCTAAATCTCGACACCCCCCCAAAAACCAAAGGACGCGCCTAGCAGCATCAAGCGCCGCTAAAGTAAAGTCTGCCGATGGATAAATACGCCCCCCGCCAGTGGCTCCCCCACGAAAAGCCCAGCCTGCCAGGCTCCCCTTCCACGCCCCTGCATTCGCCAGCCAAGCGTCTGGCCTACGGCGTGGTCGGGCTGCTGGTGGCAATCACCGGTGGCCTGGGCAACGCGCTGGTCACCGCCAACCTGGTGTTCCTGCAAGGCGCCCTGGGTGCAACCACCGCGGAAATGGCCTGGCTGCCGGCCGCCTATGTGATGACCAACGTCTCCATCAACCTGCTGTTGGTGAAGTTCCGCCAACAGTTCGGCCTGCGAGCCTTCACCGAAGTGTTCCTGGTGCTGTACGTGCTGGTCACCTTCGCCCACCTGCTGGTCAACGACCTGAACTCTGCCATCGCCGTACGCGCGGCCCACGGCATGGTCGGCGCGGCGCTCAGCTCGCTGGGGCTGTACTACATGATTCAGGCCTTCCCGGCGCAATGGCGGCTCAAGGCCATGGTACTGGGCCTGGGTGCCTCGCAGCTGGCGCTACCGCTGGCACGGATCTTTTCTGAAGACCTTCTGCAAATTGCCGAATGGCGCGGGTTGTACCTGTTCGAGCTGGGCCTGGCACTCACCGCACTGGGTTGCGTACTGCTGCTGAAATTGCCGCCCGGTGACCGTTTTAAAACGTTCGAACCCCTCGACTTCCTGACCTTCACCTTGATCGCCAGCGGTACCGCACTGCTCTGCGCCGTACTGTCACTGGGGCGCATCGACTGGTGGCTGGAGACGCCGTGGATCGGCGTGGCACTGGCGGCGTCGATCGCGCTGGTCTTCAGCGGCCTGGCCATCGAGCACAATCGCCGCAACCCCTTGTTGATGACCCACTGGTTGGGTAGTGGCGCCATCATACGTCTGGCCCTGTGCGTGGTGCTGATCCGCATGGTGACCTCGGAACAGTCCACCGGCGCGGTCGGTTTCCTGCAGGCGCTGAACATGGGCAGCGAGCAGATGCGCACGCTGTACTGGATCATGCTGTCAGGCGCTGTCACGGGCCTGGCCAGCAGCGCCCTCACCATCAACACCAACCATTTGGTGATCCCGCTGTTCGTCTCGCTGCTGGCCATGGCCGCCGGCGCCTTCATGGACAGCAGTTCCAGCAACCTCACACGCCCGGCTCAAATGTACTTGAGCCAGTTCCTGCTGGCGTTCGGCAGCACGTTCTTCCTCGGCCCGTCGATGGCCCTGGGCATCAGCCATGTGCGCGCCAACCCGCGCAACCTGGTCAGTTTTTCGGTGTTGTTCGGCATCTGCAACAACCTCGGCGGCCTGATTGGTGCGGCGTTGTTGGGCACCTTCCAGACCTGGCGGGAAAAGTTTCACTCCAGCCACCTGATGGATCGCCTCAGCTACCTGGAACCCCTGGTCAATGCCCGCGTTCAAAGTGGGGGTGCCGGTTACGGCGGCATCATTGCCGACCCTGCCTTGCGCAGTGAAGCCGGCATGCGCCTGCTGGCCAGCGCTGCTACCCGTGAAGCGAACGTCATGGCCTACAACGATGTGTTCGTGCTGATCGGCAGCATCGCCATCCTGACCATGATCTGGATCTGTATCCGCAGTACCTGGCTCTGGCATGTGAAACGTCAGGCCACCCTTACCGACTCTACCCCCGGCGCGCCCACCCGATGACCGACGACACCCGCACCACGACCACCACCGCCATCGCCGAAACCCCGGAGGGCGTCACACCGCCCAGTGAACCAACCAGCCCGGTACGCACGCGGCGGGTGCGCATCCTGTCATCCATCAGCTTCGCCGCGGTGGCGTTGGCCGGCATCCTGTTGGTGCTGTATGCCTGGCGCCTGCCGCCATTCAGCAGCGCCATCGAAAACACCGAGAACGCCCTGGTGCGGGGCCAGGTGACCATCATCGGCCCGCAGCTCAGCGGCTACGTCATCGATGTACCGGTGCATGACTTCCAGTTCGTCAAGGCCGGCGACTTGCTGGTGCAACTGGACGACCGTATCTACAAACAACGCCTTGCCCAAGCCAGCGCCCAGCTGCAACAGCAGTTGGCGGCCCTGGCCAACAACCAGCAGCAGCGCAAAAGCGCCGAAGCGACCATTGCCCAGCGCCAGGCCGCCATCGGCGATGCTGCGGCCCAGGCGGCCAAAGCCAAGGCTGACCTCGGCCGCAACCAGGCGCTGGTCAACGATGGATCGGTGTCGCGCCGCGACCTGGACCTGGCCCGTGCCAGCGAGGCCGCTGCCGTCGCCAGCCTGGCCCAGGCCAGGGCGGCGCTGGAAATCGCCCGCCAGGACCGTGAGACCGTGGTGGTCAACCGGGCCGCACTCGAGGCCTCGGTGGAGAACGCCAAGGCCGCCGTGGAGCTGGCACGCATCGACCTCGACAACACCCGCGTCACGGCCCCGCGCGATGGCCAGCTGGGGCAGATCGGCACCCGCCTGGGTGCTTATGTCAACTCCGGCGCGCAGCTCATGGCGCTGGTGCCCGACACCCTTTGGGTGATTGCCAACATGAAGGAAACCCAGATGGCCAATGTGCGTATCGGCCAGCCCGTGAGCTTTACCGTAGACGCGCTGAACCACCGGAAGCTACGGGGCCATGTGCAGCAGATTTCGCCGGCCACCGGCTCTGAATTCGCCTTGCTGCAGGCGGACAACGCCACTGGCAACTTCGTCAAGATCGCCCAGCGCATACCGGTGCGCATCACGGTGGATGCCGACCAGCCGACTGCCAGGCATCTGCGCCCAGGGATGTCGGTGGTGGTCAGTATCGACACCCGGGGCGAACAGTGATGTAACCCCGGCAGCCCCTGCAGGGATGCCGTCGTGCCACGATTGCGCCGCTCTAACCCGTGGGTTTTAATCGCGCACGATCCGTCGCCAAGGAAGTTTCACCATGTACAGGAAGATCGTGCCACTGGCATTGCTGGCAACACTGGCCGGTTGCTCCGACAGCCAGGACACCATCAAGGCCCGTTTCCACAAGGCTGTCCAGGCCTCCCTGGATACCCGGTACCCACACTGTTTCGTCATCAGTTCGTTCCCTACCAAGACCCAGGACTTCGACGTGCACGGCACCAACAAGGCGTTGCACGCCCTGGCGCAGGTAGGCGTGGTCAGCGAGAAGGAAATTTCGCGCACCGAAATACCGGCCCGGCTGTGGTCGCCGGCACGCACGGATATCTACTACGCCTACGACCTGACCGATGAAGGCCGCAAATACTACAAGGCGGGCGCCGGGCTGTGTTTCGGCAAGGCACAAGTGACGGCAATCGAGCAGTTCAGTGAGCCGAGCGAGGCAACCGGACAGAAGCTGTCGAATGTGACCTATGCCTACAAGATCATCGAGTTGCCGGCGTGGGCCGCCAATGATCAGGTGAAAGCCAGCATCGCCGGCTTGGGCCAGGCGGTGGCCAGCCATGCTGCCCCGCTCAAGGAAACCCGAACCCTGGTGCTGACCAGCCAAGGCTGGGTGGATGACCAGTTGTCGGTCCAGTAGCCCGAAGCCTGTACCGGCACTATCGTCGGTAAAGGCCTACATCCACCAGGCCAGGACCACCGGTAACCAGGCAAACGACAGCACCGTCGAGCACATCACCAGGTTCGCCACCTGCTCTGGCTCACGGTTGGCCCGCACCGCCATCAGGTAGTTGAACACGGCTACCGGCATCGCCGACTGCACCATCAGCACCGCACGCTCCAGGCTGTCCATACCCAGTACCGCGCCCACTGCCCAGCCCACCGCAGCCCCCAGGCCAATGCGCAAACCGCCCAGCAGCATGCCGCTGCCCACGTGACGCAGGCGAATGCTGGCCAGTGATACCCCCAGGGTCAGCAGCATGAGCGGAATGGTCATGCCGCCCAGCAGGTCTGCGGTGTTGGCCAGCCAACGCGGCAGTTCGAAATCGAGAAAAATGATGGGCATGCCGCCGGCCAGGCTGATGACGATAGGGTTGCGCAGCAACGCCTTGAGCGAAGCCGCCGTGCCGGAGATGGCCATGCCGATGGTGAACTGCACGATCGACAGGGTCAGGAAAAATGCCACGGCCAGGGCCAGGCCATGCTCACCGAAGGCATACAGACTGATCGGCAGGCCCATGTTGCCGGTGTTGGGGAACATGAATGCCGGCAGCAGTACCCGCCAGTGCATGCCCGACGCGCGACACACCAGCAAAGCGGCCAAGGCCATCCCCAAGGTGCACAGCAAGCAGGCCACGGCCATGCTGGTAAAGGCATTCGGGTCCAGGTCGGTACGACTGAGGGTGGACAGTACCAGCGAAGGTGTGCCGACGGTCATCACCACCCGGGCGATGAAATCAGTGGGGTAATCCAGGCCCTTGCGGGCCCAGGCAAAACCAATGCCGGCGACGATGAAAACCGGGGCCAGGACTGCGAACAGCGACGCGAACATGGGGGGCCTTCCTTGGTGGGGTTCAGCATTATGCCGCACTCAGTGAGAGTACCGGGCCGATCTCACCGCACGCAGGCGCCGCCATCGAAAATGTCTGTGGAAGACATGTTCATGTCGCGCTGAGACTGCGGCGTCTCGTCGCACGCCCAGGCCCCTTGGGCAAAAGCGTCCAAGCCCGTAGAATCCCGCTTCCTTTTCGCCCGTCGCCTTGAACGGTGGCAACCAGTAGCAATGACAGAGTCAGCGCCTGAACACATGAACGCACATGTGAAGTAGGCTCAACCCTCCCCGCCCGGCCCATCTCCCATAACGCCCAGCGGTTGAGTCTTGCCCAGGTCGCATCCGTGTCGCCACTCGCCCCTTGCCGGGTCGAGCCGGTGTGCGCGCCGAGAAGGTGCTCATTCCGCTCATCCAACTAGAGGTACGTATGTCTCCGCGTTTGCTGGCCATGGCGCTGGCGCCCCTGCTCGGGCTGTTCATCATTGCCCTGGGCAACGGCTTCATGTCTTCCCTGACCACCCTGCGCCTGGGCGCCGCCGGTGAGTCTGCAACCACCATTGGTATCGTCTCGTCGACTTACTTCATCGGCCTGACCCTCGGCGCCATCTTCAACGACCGGCTGATCCTGCGCATCGGCCACATTCGCGCCTATACCAGCTTCGCCTCGCTGATCGCCGTGACCATCCTGCTGCAAGGGTTGTTCTACGAGGTCACCTGGTGGTCGGTGCTACGCCTGATCAACGGCTGGGCCGCAGTGGGCGTGTTCCTGGTGATCGAAAGCTGGCTGTTGCTGGCCGGCGACGCGAAAATCCGCGGCCGCCTGCTGGCGCTGTACATGATCGCCTTCTACGGCGCCGGGGTGATCGCCCAGGCCGGCCTTGGCGAAATCACCCAGCTAGGCGATACCGCCCCGTTCATGCTGGCCGGCGTGCTGGCCGCCCTGTCGGTGTTGCCGATCGTGATCCTGCCGCGGGTGTCGCCGCTGCTGGAGCAGGTCGAACCCCTCAAGCCCCGCCAGTTGCTGGGCGTGGCACCGTCGGGCCTCGTCGGCTGCTTCGGTTCGGGCGTAGCGATTGCCGGCATCTATGCGCTGCTGCCACTGTACTTGCAGCGCATCGGCCTGGAGGTGGGTGAAGTTGGCAACATGATGGCCTGGGTGATCCTTGGCGCGATGCTGCTGCAGTACCCGGTCGGGCGCTGGTCCGACCGCAAGGACCGCCTCGATGTGCTGCTCGCGCTGGCCGCGTTGTGCGTTGTCCTGTCGCTTGTCACGGTGTTCCTGCCATCGGACTCGTTCCTGTTGCCGGCCATGCTGTTCCTGCTGGGTGGTGGCGTGTTCACCCTGTACCCGGTGGCGGTCAGCCATGCGGCCGACCGCGCGCCGTCCGATGCGCTGGTGCCGATGATCCAGGGCCTGCTGCTGATCAACTCGCTGGGGTCGGCCATGGCACCGGTGGCCATTTCGCCGATGATGACCGAGTTTGGCGAGGCTGGGCTGTTCTGGGCGTTTGCCGTGGTCAACCTGGCCATGGTGTGCTTCTTCATGTGGCGCCGCGGCAAGCGCCCGGCGGCAGAGCACCCGGCGCCGTTCACCGCTTCGACCACCTTCTCGCCAACCGGTGCCGAGTTGCGGGTGACCGAAGACCTGATGCATGCGGCGCAGGAGCATCCGCCGCTGGAGCCGGTCGAAACACCGGCACCCGCACAGCGCTCGGAATCTTGTTGATTGCCACTCGTCGCCCAGAAGGCACCCCGCCAGCCGCTGCCAGCCAAACGAATGACAGATCTTGCACAAAGGAGAAGTCCCATGATCCGCATTCGCCCGCTGTCCCTGTGCCTGGCGCTGGCCCTGACCAGCCTCACCGGCGCTGCCTTCGCCGCCACCGACACCCATACCGACAGCCATCCGCAAACTGACCAGTCCGGCGGCAAGACTGCCGGTGAAGGCAGCAGCGTCAACAGCCCCGGTAGCAGCAAAGGTAACGACAGCAGTGACACCGGCAGCAACGCCGATGCCGCCGACGGTGCCTCTGGCGGCTCCAACAGCACCGGCGAAGCCACCGGCTCTGGTGCCGGAGCCAGCGGAGGCACTGCCGAGGACCAGGACAGCCGCTGAGGCAGACCTGGACTAGACTAAGCCCTTGACGCCCTGCCAAGGATTGACCATGCACCTCAGACACTGGCTGTTCGCTGCGTTGGTGCCCTGCACAGCGTTAGCCGCCGCAGGCGGCCAAGGCGCGATGTCGGTCAGTTCCTCGTCGTTCACCGATGGCGGCGTCATCGCCCTGCAACAGGTCGGCCAGGACCCGGCATGCGGTGCCGGTGAAGAGCGGACCCCGCAACTGAGCTGGGACAACCTGCCCGCAGGTACGCGATCACTGGCCCTGATCATGCTCGACCCGGACGGTGGCAAGGGCGTGGGTGTGGTGCACTGGGTGGCGTACAACATCGATCCCGAACAGGATGGGCTCAAGGAAGGCATGGCGGGGTTGAGCGGGCCCTACGTGACAGTGGGCCGCAACTCCCGTGGCACCCAGAGCTACCGCGGCCCCTGTCCACCCGCCGGCGACAACCCCCATCATTACGCCCTGACCCTGATTGCCACCGACCTGCCCTTGGGTACCTTGCCCGAGGGGCTGGACCGCAGCGGCCTGCTGCAACTGCTGCAAGGCCACGCCCTGGGGGCGCAGAGCCTGGTCGGGCGCTACGGCCATTGAACCAGTCAGTACAAAAATAAATGATCGGCCCTATAGCATTTATCCATTGAATGGCCCGCACGAACTGAAGTAAGCTCGGGCTCATTCACTGGAGAGCAACATGCCGAAACACACCCGCAACCCCGCCAACCACACCGGTCGCAGCCTGCGCCCTGTGCTGGCCGTTGCCGGCTGCGTGGCACCTGCCAGCTATTACTTTGGGTATTGGTTTAGCCACTAGGCGCCGATACCCACCCGGCGTCCACCTTCGAGGGGCCGCCGAACATGAGAATACTCAAACCCCCGGTCGGCTTCCCGACCGGGGGTTTTGCTTTTCAGGCCTTTGACCAACACCGATTCACCTTGAGGACAGATTCATGAACTACGCCACTTATTACTACGCAAACACCTCCGCCTGGCGATTTAGCCAATCCCGTTCGGGCCAGCCAGCCGCCTCCGATCGGTCTTCTACAGGTGGCAATGCAGCAGCCAATACGAATTCAACGATCTGTCGAACACCTCGATAGGGCCGACCATGCGGGCTTGAACCCGCTGTCCGCCCAGGGAAAAACGCCATGCACGCTTCCAGCCTCGCCCTGCCCCTGACCCAGCCGCAAGCGGCCAACACCACTGTCAGCAAACGCCTGCCCAGCCCGCACCTGCTCAAGCAGCAGATGCCACTGCCCAGCGAACTGGCCCAGCAAGTCCAGGCCCATCGCCAGGCCATCCGCAACATCCTCGAAGGCCGCGACCCGCGCCTGCTGGTCATCGTCGGCCCCTGCTCGATTCATGACCCACGCTCGGCCCTGGAATACGCCGACCGCCTGGCCGCCCTTGGCCGCGAAGTCAACGACAAGCTGCTGCTGGTGATGCGCGCCTACGTCGAAAAACCGCGTACTACAGTAGGCTGGAAAGGCCTGGCCTACGACCCGCACCTCGATGGTAGTGACGACATGCACTCGGGTATCGCCTTGTCCCGCGGGCTCATGCTGAACATGATCGAACGCGGCCTGCCGATTGCTACCGAGTTGCTGCAACCGATGGCCGCCGGCTACTTCGACGACCTGTTGGCTTGGGCCGCGATCGGCGCACGCACCACCGAATCGCAAATCCACCGCGAAATGGTCAGTGGCCTGGAACTGCCGGTCGGCTTCAAGAACGGTACGGACGGCGGCATCGCCATCGCCAGCGACGCCATGCGCAGCGCGGCCCACCCACACCGCCACTTCGGTATGGATGCCCAGGGCCACCCGGCGATCATCGAGACCTTGGGCAACCCGGACACACACCTTGTACTGCGTGGCGGCCACAAAGGCCCGAACCACGATGCCAACAGCATTGCCATGGCCCGTCAGGCGTTGGCCAAGGCCGGTCTGCCGGCACGGATCATGGTCGATTGCAGCCACGCCAACAGCGGCAAGGACCCGGCGCGCCAGCCAGCGGTCTTCAATGATGTGCTGGAACAGCGCCTGGCCGGCGACCGTTCGTTGGTCGGCGTCATGATCGAAGGGCACTTGTTCGATGGCTGCCAGGCGCTGGGCAAGGGCACGCTGAAATACGGTGTGTCGATTACCGACGGCTGCCTGGGCTGGGCCTCGACCGAAACCCTGTTGCGTGAGGCGGCACAAAAACTGTAGGCCGAAGGTTGCAAGCCTGGCGAGACATACCCCGGACAAGTGCGCTAGGCTTGCCTTTTTACCCCCAAGGAGCAGTACCCATGGCCCGTGCAACCGCCCGCCACATTCTGGTCAGCAGCGAAGACAAGTGCAACGAACTCAAAGCCCAGATCGAAGCAGGCGCCGACTTCGCTGAAATCGCCAAAGCCAACTCCACCTGCCCGTCCAGCCGTCAGGGCGGTGACCTGGGCTCGTTCGGCCCAGGCCAGATGGTCAAGGAATTCGACACCGTGGTCTTCAGCGCCCCGGTCAACACCGTGCAAGGCCCGGTGAAGACCCAGTTTGGCTACCACCTGCTGGAAGTGACCAGCCGCCAGGACTGATTCACCCCTCCCGGTGATCAGCCCCCCTGTGAGAGCGGGTTTGCCCGCGAAGAGGCCAGACCAGACAACCTCGTTGCCTGCTCCGACGCATTCGCGGGTAAACCCGCTCCCACAAGTATGGTGGGGGCTTGTATTTTCGTGCATGGGCTTTACGGTCCAGGCCGCGCCCACCCACGCCCTCACGGTCTACGGCGAAGCCCCCCGCTACGCCGCCAGCTTCCGGCATTTCGACTATGTAAACCCCGACGCCCCCAAGGGCGGCATCTTGCGCCGTTCGGCCATCGAGATCGGCCAGTTCGACCATATCCTCCCCTACATCGACAAAGGCATCGGTGTCAGCGAAGTCGATGGTCTGTTGTACGCGCCACTGGCGGTACGCTCTTACGATGAACCCTATACCGTTTACGGCCTGATCGCCCGGCGCATGGAGCGCGGCCCCAATGATGAGTGGCTGCGTTTCGACATCGACCCACGCGCCACCTTCGCCGATGGCAGGCCGGTGCGCGCCGAAGACGTGCGTTTCACCTTCGAACTGCTGATGAGCAAGGGCAGCCTGAAGTACCGGACCCAGTTCGCCGACGTGGCCCGCGTGACCGTAGAAAGCCTGCACAGCGTGCGATTCGACTTGAAGCCCGAGCACGGCCGCACCCTGGCGCTGGACCTCGCCAGCCTGCCGGTAATGCCCGAGCACGACTGGCAGCACCGCGATTTTGCCAACGGTGCCGGCTTCGACAAGCCGGTTGGCAGCGGGCCATACCGCATCGGGCGCATCGACAACGGCCGCAGCATCACCTTCGAACGCGACCCGACATGGTGGGCGCGTGACCTGCCGGCCAGCCGTGGCCGCTACAATTTCGACAAGCTGCGCATCGAGTACTTCGGCGACACCGAAGTGGCGCGCCAGGTACTCAAAGGCGGTGGCTACGACTACAACCGTGAGTTCTCCGCCACGGCCTACACCTTGGGCTACAACGGTGCGCAACTGGACGACGGCCGCCTGCAGCGCGCCCACCTGGGCCCGGCCAAACCGCAAGTGGCTCAGGGTTTTGTGTTCAACCTCGACCAGCCGCAGTTCAAGGACCGCCGTGTGCGGCAGGCGCTGGGTATGTTATGGGACTTCGAGTGGAGCAACCGGCAGATGATGCGCAACCTGTACATCCGCCAGCAAAGCGTGTTCTCCAATACGCCGTTGGCCGCTCGCCAGTTGCCGGATGCGGGTGAGTTGAAGCTGCTCGCCCCCTTGCGCGGCCAGGTGCCAGATGAAGTGTTCACCACGGTGTTCACTGCCCCGGTCACCGACGGCTCGGGGATCGTCCGTAAACAGCAGTTGCAGGCCCTGGCCCTGCTCGAGCAAGCTGGCTGGCACCCCGAAGGCGACCGCCTGGTCAATAGCCAGGGCACGCCGCTGGCGTTCACGTTCCTCAATGGCCAGGCGGGCCTTGAACGCCTGCTGCTGCCGTGGAAGCGCAACCTGGCCCAGATCGGCGTGACCCTGAACATCCGCAACGTCGACTCAGCCCAGTACGTCAACCGGCTGATGGCGCGCGATTACGACATGATCGTCACCGGCTACCCGGTCACCCTGTCGCCCGGTGCCGAGTTGTACAACTACTTTGGTTCGGCGGCCGCTCACGACCCCGGCTCGAACAACCTGATGGTTTTGCAGGACCCGGCCGTAGACCACCTGATCGACGGCCTGGTCCGCGCCGACACCCAGGCCGACATGCTGCGCCACGCCCATGCCCTGGACCGCGTGCTGCAATGGAATTATTACTGGATTCCCAACTACTACCCGCCAGGCAGCTCCACCGCCTGGTGGAACCGCTTCGGCCTGCCCAAGGTCCAGGCCACCTATGACGAGGGCCTGGACACCTGGTGGGAGGTGAGCCCTACCCCGCTGACCAACGCGCAGATGGCCGAACGCCAGAAGGCCTCGCCATGACCGCTTATATCCTGCGCCGTCTGTTGCTGATCATCCCGACGCTGCTGGCAATCCTGCTGGTCAATTTCGCCATCGTCCAGGCCGCGCCGGGTGGGCCGGTGGAGCAAGCCGTGGCGCGCCTGCAGGGCATCGGTGGCGGCGCACCCGGCGCGCGAGCTGAAGTGGTCCATGGCGAATCCCGGGCCACACGCGGGCTGGACCCGAAACTGATCGAAGAGATCAAGCGCCAGTATGGCTTCGACAAGTCCGCCCCCGAGCGGCTTTGGTTGATGCTCGGCCAATATGCCCGGCTGGACTTTGGCAACAGCTTCTTCCGCGGCGCCAAAGTCACCGACCTGATTCTCGACAAGTTGCCGGTCACCCTGTCGCTGGGCTTCTGGGCCACGCTGATCACCTACCTGGTGTCGATTCCGCTGGGCATCCGCAAGGCGATGCGCCACGGCAGCCGCTTCGATGCCTGGAGCAGCGCGTTGATCGTGATCGGTTACGCCCTGCCTTCGTTCCTGTTCGCATTGCTGCTGATCGTACTGTTTGCCGGCGGCACTTCGCTCAACTGGTTCCCGGTGCGCGGCCTGGTCTCGGACAATTTCGACGAGCTCAGTCTGCTGGGCAAGGTCGCCGATTACTTCTGGCACCTGGTGCTGCCGGTCGCGGCCCTGGTGATCGGTGGGTTCGCCACCCTCACGCTGTTGACCAAGAATGCCTTCCTCGACGAGGTTTCCCGCCAATACGTGGTCACTGCCCGGGCCAAGGGCCTTAGCGAACGCCGCGTGCTGTATGGCCACGTGTTGCGCAACGCCATGCTGCTGGTGGTGGCCGGGCTGCCACAGGCGCTGATCACCGTGTTTTTTGCCGGCTCGTTGCTGATCGAGGTGATCTTCTCGCTCGATGGCCTGGGCCGCATGAGCTATGAGGCGGCGGTGTCGCGGGACTACCCGGTGGTGTTCGGCACGCTGTTCATCTTCACCCTGGCGGGCCTGCTGATTCGCCTGCTCGGTGACCTGTCTTACACGTTGCTCGACCCGCGCATCGACTTCGATACGAGGGCGCACTGATGCTATCGCCCCTGTCGCGCCGTCGCCTGCAACGTTTTCGCCGCCACCGCCTGGGCTGGGTGTCGCTGTGGTTGTTTGCCGGCCTTCTGCTGCTGAGCCTTGGTGCCGAACTGGTGGCCAACGACAAGCCACTGCTGCTGGGCTACAAGGGCGAGCTGTACGTTCCGGCGCTCAAACGCTACACCGAGCAGCTGTTCGGCGGGCAACTGCCGTTTCAGCCCGACTACCGCAGCGCCTATGTGCGCCAACTGATCGCTGAACAGGGTGGCTGGATGCTGTTCGCACCGATCCCGTTCAGTGCCGACACACCTAATTACGACCTGCAGGTCCCCACCCCCAGCCCGCCCAGTGCCAGCAACTGGCTAGGCACCGACGACCAAGGCCGTGACGTGCTGGCGCGGGTGCTTTATGGCACGCGGGTATCGCTGCTGTTCGCCTTCGCCCTGACCGTGGTCAGTGTGCTCATTGGCGTGGCGGCGGGCGCCCTGCAAGGCTACCACGGGGGCTGGGTTGACCTGTTCGGCCAGCGCTTGCTGGAGGTATGGTCGGGGTTGCCAGTGTTGTATCTGTTGATCATCCTCAGCGGTTTCGTCGAACCGGATTTCTGGTGGCTGCTGGGGATCATGGCGCTGTTCTCCTGGCTGACCCTGGTCGACGTCGTGCGCGCCGAGTTCCTGCGTGGGCGCAACCTGGAGTATGTAAAGGCTGCGCGGGCGTTGGGGTTACCGGACAGTCAGGTAATGGTGCGGCATATCTTGCCCAATGCCATGAATGCCACGCTGACCTATGTGCCGTTCATGCTGACCGGGGCGATCACCACACTGACCGCGCTGGACTTTCTGGGCTTTGGCATGCCAGCGGGCAGCGCCTCGCTGGGCGAGCTGGTGACCCAGGGCAAGCAGCACCTGGAGGCGCCGTGGCTGGGCTTTACCGCGTTCTTTGCGCTGGCGGTGATCCTGTCACTGCTGGTGTTTATCGGGGATGCCTTGCGTGAGGCGTTTGACCCCCGACGATGAGTTTTCAGGCCAGGCCTTTTCGCGGGCTTGTGCCAATACATGATTCAGGATGTTCACCCATGCACGACAGCAATAGCCTCAAGGACTACCCCCAGGTACGGCAACTGGCAATCCGCTCGCTGTTCGAGATCATCGAACAGTCCAGCGAAGGCACGGTGATCGTCGACCGCCAGGCACGCATCGTCTGGATGAACGAACGCTACGCTCGGCGCTTTGGCCTGGCCGACGCTGCCAGTGCCATCGGCCAGCCGTGCGAAACAGTGATCCCCGGCAGCCTGATGCGCGACGTGGTGAGCAATGGCCGCCCCATCCTGCTGGACATGCTCGACACGCCGAACGAGCCGTTGGTGGTCATGCGCCTGCCCATCCACGATGACCAGGGCGCGCTGATCGGCGCCATTGGCTTTGCCCTGTTCGACGAACTGCGCAGCCTGTCGCCGCTGCTCAAGCGCTACGCCAGCATGCAGCAGGAACTGGCCTCGACCCGCTCGCAACTGCGCGCCCGCCAGGCCAAATACAGCTTCGCCCAGTTCGTAGGCAGCAGCGCGCCCAGCCTGGAAGCCAAGCGACGCGCCCGGCGTGGCGCCGGCAGTGATTCGCCCGTGTTGCTGCTGGGCGAAACCGGCACCGGCAAGGAGCTGCTGGCCCACGCCATTCACGCAGCGTCAGCACGGGCACACAAAGCTTTTGTCAGCATCAACAGCGCCGCCATCCCCGAGACGTTGCTGGAAGCCGAATTCTTCGGCACCGCGCCGGGTGCCTTTACCGGTGCCGACCGCAAGGGCCGCAGCGGCAAGCTGCAACTGGCCGAAGGCGGCACGCTGTTCCTCGACGAGATCGGCGACATGCCGCTGGCCCTGCAGAGCAAGCTGCTGCGGGTGCTGCAGGAAAAGGAATACGAACCGGTCGGGTCGAACCAGATGCTGCGCAGCGATGTGCGCATCATTGCCGCCACCTCCATCGACCTGCAGGCTGCCATGGCCCGCGGGGCCTTCCGCGCCGACCTGTATTACCGGCTGAATGTGCTGCCGATCGAAGTCCCGCCGTTGCGACAACGGCTGGAGGACCTGCCCGCGCTGTGCGAGGCCATATTGGCTGAGCTGGGCAGCCAGTACGAGCTGGAAGCTGAAGCGCAGCAACTGCTGGCCAGGCATGCGTGGCCGGGGAACATTCGCGAGCTGCGCAATGTGCTGGAGCGCGCGACCCTGCTGGCGGATCAGCCCCGGTTGGGGGTGGCGGACCTGCGTGCGGCATTGGGGCCATTGAGCCCGCTGGCTGAAGCGCCCGTGCGGCAGCGCTACCGTGACGCGTGCGAGGCCTTTGAACGCGGCCTGATTGCCGGGGCGCTGGCCGAACAGGGAGGAAACGTGCCAGAGGCAGCAGCAGCGTTAGGGCTGGGGCGGTCGACGCTGTACAAGAAGATGGCGGCACTTGGTCTCTAATTGGAGACTTTTGTTTCTTGTTTGAGATTACAGCGAGGGCCCGTCCTCGATAACAGGCAAGCCAGCGATGGGCTGCAACGCAGCCCCTGGCGTCTCTGAATGTAGACACAGACTTCTAACAAAACCCTTTAACCCTTACAAATCAGCCAGTTACATAGTTGGCACGATTCCCGCTATCTCCTGTTCAACGATAAAAACAAGACTCACCCAGGAGACCCACCCCGATGACCGTGCTCATCGCACTCGCTGCTTTGGCCTTGCTGATGCTGGCCGCCTACCGCGGTTACAGCGTAATCCTCTTCGCCCCCATCGCCGCCCTCGGCGCTGTGCTGCTCACCGACCCTGCTGCCGTCGCCCCTGCGTTCACGGGGGTGTTCATGGAGAAAATGGTCGGTTTCATCAAACTGTACTTCCCGGTATTCCTGCTAGGCGCGGTGTTCGGCAAGCTGATCGAGCTGTCCGGCTTCTCCCGCTCGATCGTCGCCGCGGCCATCCGCCTGCTCGGCACCCGTCAGGCGATGCTGGTCATCGTACTGGTCTGTGCCCTGCTCACTTACGGCGGTGTTTCGCTGTTCGTGGTGGTGTTCGCGGTGTACCCGTTCGCCGCCGAAATGTTCCGTCAGAGCAACATCCCCAAACGCCTGATCCCGGCCACCATCGCCCTGGGCGCATTCTCGTTCACCATGGACGCCTTGCCCGGCACCCCACAAATCCAGAACATCATCCCCAGCACCTTCTTCAACACCACCGCCTGGGCCGCACCGTGGCTGGGCCTGATCGGCACGCTGTTCGTGTTCTTTACCGGCATGGCCTACCTGCAGCGCCAGCGCAACAAGGCCCTGCGCGCCGGTGAAGGTTATGGCACCCACTTGCGCAACGAACCGGAAACCGCTGCCGACCTGAGCCTGCCCAACCCTTGGCTGGCGCTGTCGCCGCTGATACTGGTGGGGGTGATGAACCTGGTGTTCACCCACTGGATACCGCATTGGTACGGCCCCAGTCACAGCCTGCAACTGCCAGGCATGAGTGCACCAGTACAAAGCGACGTGACCAAGCTGACGGCCATCTGGGCTGTGCAGGCCGCGTTGCTGGTGGGCATCCTGATGGTCCTGGTGTGCGCCTTTGGCGCCATTCGTACACGCCTGGCCGAGGGCACCAAAAGCGCGGTGGGCGGTGCCTTGCTGGCAGCCATGAACACCGCTTCGGAATACGGCTTTGGCGCGGTAATCGCCTCGCTGCCGGGTTTTCTGGTGCTGGCCGATGCCCTGCGCGGCATCCCCAACCCCTTGGTGAACGAAGCCATCACCGTGACCTTGCTGGCCGGCATCACCGGCTCCGCTTCGGGCGGCATGAGCATCGCCCTGGCGGCCATGGGCGATACCTTCATTGCCGCTGCCCATGCGGCCGACATCCCGCTGGAAGTGCTACACCGGGTAGCCGCCATGGCCAGCGGCGGCATGGACACCCTGCCGCACAACGGCGCGGTGATCACCTTGCTGGCAGTGACTGGCCTCACCCACCGCGAGGCCTACAAGGACATTTTTGGTATTACCCTGATCAAGACCCTGGCGGTGTTCGTGGTGATCGCCACGTTCTACGCCACTGGCATCGTCTAAGGAGCATGGCATGACCCTTGAAGGCAAAACTGCACTCGTCACCGGTTCCACCAGCGGCATTGGCCTGGGCATCGCCCAGGTATTGGCCCGGGCTGGCGCCAACATCGTGCTCAACGGCTTTGGCGACCCGGGCCCCGCCATGGCGGAAATGGCCCGGCACGGGGTGAAGGTTGTGCATCACCCGGCCGACCTGTCGGATGTGATCCAGATCGAGGCCTTGTTCAACCTGGCCGAACGTGAGTTCGGCGGCGTCGACATTCTGGTCAACAACGCCGGTATCCAGCATGTGGCACCGGTTGAGCAGTTCCCGCCAGAAAGCTGGGACAAGATCATCGCCCTGAACCTGTCGGCCGTATTCCATGGCACACGCCTGGCGCTGCCGGGCATGCGCACGCGCAACTGGGGGCGCATCATCAATATTGCTTCGGTGCATGGCCTGGTCGGCTCGATGGGCAAGGCAGCCTACGTGGCAGCCAAGCATGGTGTGGTCGGCCTGACCAAAGTGGTAGGCCTGGAAACCGCCACCAGTCATGTCACCTGCAATGCCATTTGCCCGGGCTGGGTGCTGACACCGCTGGTGCAAAAGCAGATCGAAGATCGTGCGGCCCAAGGTGGAGATCGGCTGCAAGCGCAGCACGATCTGCTGGCAGAAAAACAACCATCGCTGGCCTTCGTCACCCCCGAACACCTCGGTGAGCTGGTACTCTTCCTGTGCAGCGAGGCCGGTAGCCAGGTTCGCGGCGCCGCCTGGAACGTCGATGGTGGCTGGTTGGCCCAGTGACGGGCGGCCTGGGCCTGGCAACGGTCCCGCATTCGTTTATCAGCAAGGAGGCCTTATGCGCCCTACCCCGATGACCGCGATTCTGGCCCTGAGCCTGGCCGCCGCCGCACCTGCGATGGCCGCCAGCCTGAAGGACATCGCGCCCTACCCCGAGGCGGAAAAAGGCTTCACCCGGCAGGTTATCCACCTGCCGGCCCAGGCCGACGAGTCGGCCTATAAACTGGAAATCCTGGCTGGCAAGACGCTGCAGGTCGACTGCAATCGTCAGCGCCTGGGCGGCAACCTGGAAGCACGCACCCTGGAAGGCTGGGGCTACAATTACTACCGCCTGGACAACGTCAGCGGCCCGGCCAGCACGCTGATGGCCTGCCCGGACGGCAAGAAGACCGAGGCCTTCGTGCCGGTGGTCGGCGATGGCTTCCTGCTGCGCTACAACAGCAAGCTGCCGGTGGTGGTGTATGTGCCCAAGGATGTCGAAGTGCGTTACCGCGTGTGGTCGGCATCGCAGGATGTGCAGAAGGCTAAAGTAGAGTAAGCAGGACCGCTTTCTCTGCAGGGTCAGCCTCTTCGCAACACAGGGCTGATCCTGCCCTGAGCCTGCTTTGTTCCGGTAAAGGAGATTCGGCATGAACGATGTGCTCTGGCGCCCGTCCACAACGCAGATCGAGGCCAGCCGGATGGATGCCTTCCGCCGCCGGGTCAACCTGCGCTACAACCTGCAACTCAACGACTACCAGGCCCTGCACGGCTGGAGCATCGAACAGCGCCCCGCCTTCTGGCAAACCCTTGCCGAGTATTTCCACGTTCATTGGCATACGCCGCCCAGCCAGGTGCTCAGCGAAGGGCCGCAAATGCCCGATGCACAGTGGTTCGCCAATGCCACCCTGAACTTTGCCGAACACCTGCTGCGCCGCCGCGACGACCGCCCGGCTGTGGTCGCCGTGCGCGAAGACGGCCAACGCGAAGTGTTCACCCATGCCGAACTGGCCGCACAGGTGGCCGGGCTGCAAACGGCATTCAAGGCTGCAGGTATCGTCCCGGGCGACCGGGTAGCTGCCATCATGCCCAATACCTGGCAAACACTGGTGGCCATGCTCGCCTGCACCAGCCTTGGCGCGGTCTGGTCTACCTCTTCGCCCGAGTTTGGCGTGCACGGCATCATCGACCGCTTCGGCCAGATCGAACCCAAGCTGCTGATCGTCTGCGCCGGTTACCAGTATGCGGGCAAGGCCATCGACCAGGTGACCAAGGTCAACCAAGTGTGTGCGCAGTTGCCTGGCCTGGAGCAACTGATCGTGGTGCCCCATACCCGCAAAGGCACGCGTGCCGACGAATTCCAGGCAGCCAACGTCAGCCTGTGGGATGACTTTTTCCAACCCGGCGGCGAGCCCCGTTTCACCCCGCTGCCGTTCGACCACCCGCTGTACATCCTCTATTCCAGTGGCACCACTGGCGTGCCCAAGTGCATTGTCCATCGCGCCGGAGGCGTGCTGTTGCAACACCTCAAGGAACACGGCCTGCACAACGACCTGAAGGCCGATGACGTGCTGTTCTACTACACCACCTGCGGCTGGATGATGTGGAACTGGCTGGCCAGCGGCCTGGCGGTGGGTGCCACGCTGGTGCTGTACGACGGCTCGCCGTTCCACCCAGGCCCCGAGCGGCTTCTGGACCTGATAGACGCCGAGGGCATCCACGCCTTCGGCACCAGCGCCAAGTACCTGGCGGCACTGGAGCAGGCAGGCCTGGAACCTGCCAACAGCCACTGCCTGATCAGCCTGCGGCTGCTGCTGTCCACCGGTTCGCCGCTGTCACCGCACAGCTATGACTATGTGTACGACAAGATCAAGGCCGACCTGTGGCTCGTGTCCATGTCGGGCGGTACGGATATCGTCTCCTGCTTCGTGCTGGGCAACCCGACCCTGCCTGTGCGTCGCGGCGAAATCCAGTGCAAGGGCCTGGGTATGGCGGTGGAGGTGTGGAACGAGCAGGGTCAGCCCGTGGTGGACGAAAAAGGCGAGCTGGTGTGCACGCGCAACTTCCCCTCGATGCCACTCGATTTCTGGAACGACCCGGACGGTCGCCGTTACCACGATGCTTACTTCAGTCAGTTTCCGGGGGTGTGGGCCCAAGGCGACTACGCCGAGCAGCGTGCCAGCGGGGGCATGGTGATCCACGGTCGCTCCGACGCCGTGCTCAACCCGGGCGGTGTGCGCATTGGCACGGCGGAAATCTACCGCCAGGTGGAAAAGGTCGAACAGGTCGTGGAAAGCGTGGCCATCGGCCAGGACTGGAACGGGGATGTGCGGGTGGTGCTGTTCGTGCGCCTGCAAGACGGCCTGCAGCTGGATGAAGCCTTGCGCCAGCACATCCGTCAGGTGATACGCCAGTACACCACGCCCCGCCATGTGCCGACGGTGATCGCCCAGGTCAGCGACATACCGCGCACCATCAGTGGCAAGCTGGTGGAACTGGCGATTCGCGATGTGGTGCATGGGCGGCCGGTGAAGAACACCGATGCCCTGGCCAACCCGGAGGCGCTGGATCAGTTTCGCGATCGCGCAGAGCTGAAGAGCTGACATTCATCGCGGCCATTTGGGCGCGATCGCTTCAACGGGATTCAATCAGGCATAATGCCGCCTTTTTCCCCGATGCACAGGTAGCCCATGAAAGCCCAAGCCCGCCACATACTGGTCAAGACCGCTGACGAAGCCGAAAAGCTCAGGCAGCGCATCGCCAACGGCGAGGCTTTCGACGTGCTCGCGAAAAAGTGCTCTCTTTGCCCATCGGGCAAGCGTGGTGGTGACCTGGGCGAAATTCGCCCGGGGCAGATGGTCGGCGCCATCGATCAGGTGATCTTCAAGAAGCCTCTGCGTGTGGTACACGGGCCGATCAAGAGCAAATTCGGCTACCACCTGGTGCAAACGTTCTACCGCGACTAACGCGCTAGCCCTTTGCCACCTGACATTTTTGCCAGTTGTGGTCGTGACGCACTCCTCTATACAACCCCGGTAACCCTGTGCACCACGCGTGGTGCGCAGGTTTCCCTGGTGAATGGAGGTTTTCCTGATGCGTCTACGCCTGATGCTGACCCTGGGTTCGCTCCCGCTGCTGGGCATGGTCACGCCCGCCCAAGCAAATTGCACCTTCGCACCCGGCCCGGGTAACGACACCTACACCTGTGACAGCGGCACCGCACCCGCGTTGGTGGACAGCAGCGGCGATAACCGCCTGGTATTCCCGGCATCCGGTAGCGGCGCCATTACCGGCGACGTAACCTTCGGCGCCGGCACAGACAGCATCGACATGGGCTCTGGCAGCATCGGCGGCAACGTCAACCAGGGCGCCGGCATCGATGACTTCGTCATGAGCGGCGGCGTCATCGAAGGCAACCTCAACCAGGGTGATGGCCTGGACACCTTTCACATGAGCGGCGGCTGGATCAAGGGCACGTTCGACAGCGGCGACTATGCCGAAATGGACGACGGACGTATCGGCAACGTCAACATGCGGCTGGACGAGAACACCTTCATCATGCGTGGCGGCAGCGTCGACCGGAACGTCATCGCGGCCTTCGACAAGGACTACATCGAAGTCTTCGAGGGCAACATCGGCGGCAACATCAGCGTCAGCGGTGGCGACGACCAGGTGCTGGTGCACGGTGGCCAGGTTGGCGGCGATGTGTTGCTGAGCTCTGGCAACGACCGCTTCACCTGGGACGGTGGCCGTATTGGCGGGCGCGTGGATGCCGGGCCAGGTGATGACACGGCACTGCTCAAAGGCCTTACGCCCGAGGTGCTGAGTATCACGTTGGACGGCGGCGAAGGTAACGACAGCCTGACGTTCGATGCCAGCCAGCCGACAGGCGGTGCCCACTATGTGAATTGGGAGCGCGTGGCGCTGAACAACGGCAGCCGGCTGGTACTGGATGACACGCTGGTAATGGGCGACAGCAACAGCAGCACGGGCAGCCTCGCCCTCGACGCCAGCAGCCGCATCACGTCACGCCAAGGGGTGATCACTGCGTTTGCCCCTGGCCAGCGCGCCGCAATCAGCAACGCAGGCACACTTGACCTCACCGCCGGCAATGATGCCATGGGCCGCTTGCGCATCGAGGGCGATTACACCGGCATCAACGGCACCCTGCGCCTGAACAGCGTGCTGGCCGGCGATGGCGCTGCTTCCGATCGCCTGGTGGTCAGCCGCGGCGCCATCGCCGGCTCTACCCAGGTGCTCATCAACAACCTCAACGGCGCAGGTGCGGCGACGGCGCAGAACGGCATCCAGGTGGTCGAAGCCCGTGACGGCGCCACCAGCACGGCCACCGCCTTTGTACAGACCCAAAGGCTATCGGCCGGAGCCTACGACTATCGGCTGTTCAAAGGGGGCGTCACTGCCGGCAGTGAAAACAGCTGGTACCTGCGCTCGACGCTGGTTGCGCCACCCGCCCCAGCCCCTGTGCCGGCACCGGGCGAGCCGCCAGTGATCGCCCCGGCCGTCACCCCGCCCGTCGCTGCGCCAGCGCCCGGCCAGGCCGAGCTGCCTGCCCCAGTGCAGGGCGAAAGCCTGCCACTGTACCGCCCCGAGGTCCCGGTGTATGCCGCAGCGCCGCGGGGTGCCGCGATCATCGCCCGTCAGGCATTGGGCACCTTCCACCAACGCCAGGGCGACCAGCTGTTACTGCAGGGTGAAAGCGCCCTGCCCGCCAGCTGGGGGCAAGCCTACGGCGGCACGCTGCGCCAGCAATGGAGCGGCACGGTCAGCCCGAGCCTGGATGGCGACCTGTACGGTTTCAAGGTGGGCCAGGACCTGTATGCCAAGGTTGGCGAGAACGGTTACCGCCAGCATGTTGGTATCTACGTAAGCCATAGCCGCCTGGACGCCGACGTCAAAGGGTTTGCCCTGGCCGTTCACGACCGCAGCGTGGGCGACCTGAAGCTCGATGGCGATAGCGTGGGCACCTACTGGACGCTGGTCGGGCCACAGGGCGCGTACCTGGACGCGGTGTTGCAATACACCCGCCTGGATGGCCGCGCCCGCTCCGAGCGTGGCGACACGCTGAACCTCGACGGCCACGCCTGGACAGCTTCACTGGAATCGGGCTACCCCATCACCCTGTCCGAGCACTGGCGCGTGGAACCGCAAGCTCAGCTGATTGCGCAAAAGGTCGCGCTGGACAGCGCCAGCGACGGCGTCTCGCGCATCCGTCATGACGCCCAGGTCGAGCTGACCGGCCGCTTGGGCCTGCGCCTGGAGGGTGCGTTCACGGGGAGCAGCGGGCGCCTGTTGCAGCCCTATGCGCAGGTCAACCTGTGGCACGGCGACGGTGGGCGCGACACCTTGAGCTTCGATGACGCAGACAAGATCAAGACCGATTACCGCTATACCTCAGTGCAACTGGAAAGCGGTGTGGTCGCGCAGGTCAACGAAGCGCTGAGCCTGCATGGCGGCGTGCAGTACACCGCCAACCTGGACAGCCGCCAGCAGGAAGCCAGCGGCGTGAACCTTGGCGTGCGCTGGCAGTTCTAGCGGCGCGCAGCCAGCAGACCGAGGCCCGCGCAACCCAGCAAGGAAGCGCTGACCCGGTTGAACATCCGGCGTGGGCCGGGCTGGCTGAACCAGCGCTGCATGTAGGCGCCCAGGCCTGAGTAGATGGCAATGGCCGCCCATTCCAGCAGCAGGAACAACACACCCAGCCAAAGGAACTGCTCACTCACCGGGGTGCTGCTACCGACCGAGACGAACTGCGGCAGGAAGGCGGTGAAGATCAGGATGGCCTTGGGGTTACCGGCCGCAACCCAGAACTCCTGGCGCGCCAGGCGCCAAGTGCCGCCTGGGTGATCGCTTGCCACCACGGCCTCGCTCACGGGTGCGCGCCACAGTTGCCAGGCGATGTAGAACAGGTAGGCCGCGCCCACCACCTTGATGGCCAGGAACAGGTATTCGCTGGTATGCAACACCACTGCCAGGCCCATCGCTGCCAGGGCGATCATGCCGCAGAAGGCAAGGATACGGCCGGCGCCGGCCACACAGGCGGTGCGCAGGCCGTAACGGCTGGCGTTGTGCAGTGACAACAGGTTGTTGGGCCCTGGCGCCATGTTCAAGGCGAAGCAGGCGGGGATGAAGAGCAGCAGGCTTGAAAGGTCCATTCTCGTTTTCCTCTGACAACAGCCCTCTATTTCGGCGCGTTCCGGGCCCTGCGGTCAAGTAACAGCCAGCGATAAAAACTGTACGGGTTCACGGTACCTGTTACCCTGCCGGCAATACCGAGGAGCCTGTAATGCCCCGTTCCCACGCCGACCTGTGGCGCGACCCGGCCCTGGCACATGTCGAAAGCCGGCGCGCCTGCCACAGCCGGGCCTGCTACAAGGCCCACAGCCACCCGACGTTTTCCATCGGTGCGGTGGATGCTGGCCGCAGCCATTTCACCGGGGCTGCCGACGGGCAGCATCACTTGGCGCCCGGCACGCTGGTACTGGTCCCGGCCCACCGCGTGCATGCCTGCAACCCGGCCCCCGGCCTGGCGTGGAGCTATCAGATGCTGCATGTGGATGCCGACTGGCTGACGCAGTTACGCCTGGAGTCGGGCTTTGGCGGTATCGAAGCCGGCGAACCGGTGCGTATCTGCAGGGAGGCTGAGGTATATCGGCAGTTCTGCGCGCTGAACAGGTTACTGTTTTCCAGTGCCTGCAACGGCGAGAAAGATGCGGCGCTGATTGCCTTTCTGGGGGACCTGGATTTTTCCGCGCACCCACCGCTGGCAACGGCCCCCCCCCTGCAAGCCGCCACCTTGAGCGGGTTGCTTGCACGCATCGAACACCAGGACCCTGCGCAATTGAGCCTGGAGGTGTTGGCGCGGGAGGCCGGGCTGGGGCGCTATCAGCTGATCCGCGCGTTTCGTGCGGCTACCGGGTTTACCCCGCATGCCTACCTGCTCAATGCCCGGGTCAATCGCGGGCGGCAACTGTTGAGTGAAGGGCTGGCCCTGGCGGAAGTGGCCTACCAGCTTGGCTTTGCTGACCAGAGCCATTTCCAGCGGGTGTTCAAGGCCCATGTGGGGGTTACGCCGGGACAGTACCGCGGAAACTGAAAGCTGCTGCATATGCAATATTGTTCAATACGCCAGAACGGGCCCGGCAGCAGACTGCGTTTTTTTCCGTAGAGCAGCCCCCAATGCAACAATTCATGATCATCGCCCTGGCCCACTTCCTTGCCCTGCTCTCACCTGGACCGGACTTTTTCCTGGTCGCACGCAACGCGATCAACAGCGGCTGGCGCATCGCCAGCGGCGCCTGCCTGGGCATAGCGCTGGCCAATGGCGCGTTCATTGTCATCGCCTTCACCGGGCTTTCGGTACTGCAGCAGGGCAGCCTGCTGTTCACCACCCTGCAACTGGCCGGCGCCAGCTACCTGCTGTACATCGGCGTGCTGTTCCTGCGCCACGCCGGGCAAACCAGCCTGGGCACAGTCACCGGTAGCCAGCGGGTTCATGGCTGGTGGCGCAGTTTGGGCATGGGCTTCTTGTCCGGCATCCTCAACCCCAAGAACGCGCTGTTCTATGCCAGCCTGGCCAGCATGGTCGCCAGCGTCAGCCCCGGCTGGAAAGCGGCCTACGCCCTATGGATGTTCAGCATCGTCCTGCTCTGGGACTTGCTGGTTGCCGTGGCCATCGGCAACCAGCGGGTACTGCGGCGATTCGCTCGCAGCCTGCCGTGGCTGGAGCGGGCCTCGGGGGTCATGCTGGTGATGTTGGCGGGGGCGTTGTTGCTGCATCTGGCGCGGGGCTGACCCGTTGCAAGGTGCGCATGTCGACCAAGGTGAAATGGCCGCTGGCCCAGCCCCCCGTGTCCAGGTGCCACACATTGCCCAGCAGCTTGGCCTCCAGCACCGGGGTGTGGCCGACCAGCAGGGCTCGCAGGCCCTGCACCGGTTGGGTGTCACCCTCTTTCAGGCGCCGACGCGACCACTGGCACACTTGGCGCACCTCAGGGTCGTCATCCAGCTCCAGCCAGGAGCGTAATACTGCCCAGTCGGCAAACGGGCTGTCGGCATGCAGCAGGCCTACCAGCCCGTCCGCACTCTCCACTTCCATGGCAATCGGCAACTGCTCGAACCGCTCCACGAAACGCAGTTGCTCGCGCCGCGGCAAGTCGAGGAACCAGCCTCCCCCGGCGGCGCGGTACATGCCCAGGTCGAGCCGCCCACCACGCACGCGGGTGATTGCCAAAGCCTCATGATTACCCTGGACGGCATGGAACCAAGGCTGGGCCAGCCAGTCCAGCGCTGCCTCGCTGTGCGGCCCACGGTCGACCAGGTCGCCCACGCTGAACAAGCGGTCCACCGCCGGATCGAACCCTACCGCCTCCAGGCATTGTTGCAGGCGCTGGAAGTGGCCATGGATATCGCCCACGGCCAGATCCCGTCCCCGGATATTGGCGATCAGCCGCCGAAACCGTGCCATTACAGTGTTCCTCCGCTGGTAGCACCCTGCCCACCTTCGCGCGGGCCGTGCGCATGGCGCTGTCACTGGACAGCATGGCACAAGGTACCGTGGCTGCGCAGGTCGGGGGGCGTTTTGCTGCGCATCCCAGGCTTCCTGAAAAACCCTTCACTGGAACAGGCGTTGGTGCCGGTAGTATGCTCGGCCCGTCAATCTTCACCAGGGAATGGTTCTGATGAAACTGTGCGCCGTACAACTGGCGTCGCTCAAGGGCGATTTGCCAGGCAACCTCCAGCGCCATCTGGTTTGCATCGAGCAGGCTGCGGCTCTGGGTGCCGAACTGGTGGTGTTCCCCGAGCTGTCGCTGACCGGCTATGAGCCGAGTGTGGCGCGCCAGTCCGCCCTGCCCGTCACCTCCGCACGCCTGGACCCGCTGCAGGCAGCCTGCGACCGCTTGGGCATTACCGTTGCCGTGGGCCTGCCATTGCCAACGCCCGACGGCATACGTATCGGCATGCCCGTCTTCTGCCCTGATGCGCCGCGCCAGGCCTATGCCAAGCAGCGCTTGCATGATGATGAGCTGCCTTACTTCACCCCAGGTCATCAGGCATTGCTGCTGGAGGTGGGTGAGCACCGGGTGGCGCCAGCGATCTGCTACGAATCGATGTTCATGGCGCATGCCGCCGTGGCCCGCGAGCGCGGTGCAGACCTGTACCTGGTCAGCGTTGCGAAAACCGCCAAGGGTATCCGCGAGGGATATGCGCACTACCCAGAGGTGGCACGCGAGCTGGGCATGCCGGTGTTGATGGCCAACTGCGTGGGGCCGGCCGACACTTTCATCGGTGCCGGCGGTTCTGCAGCATGGGACAGCCAGGGGCACTTGCTGGCCAGCCTGGATGACCACAGTGAAGGGCTGATCGTACTCGACACCCGCAGTGCCAGCGCGATCACCCTGCCCTTGGCCCCGTACCTTGCATGATCTATCTGTTTCTAGCGTTACTGAGTTACGCCAGCACCTACTGCCTGGTCGGCTTGCTGATTCAGGGCCAACTTGCCGATGTGGCCGAGGGATTGCGCCATCGGCCCGATGCGCCTACGCCCGGCGAGTACCTGCGTGAGGTCGGCCCCCGCGCACGTCAGGCCCGGCGGCAATACACCCTGATCGCCGGTTCGGTGCTGGCTGTGCTGGCGTGCCTGATCGCCAGCGGGTTCGGTTGACGCCTTACAGGTCCAGCGCCAGGCTTTGCCGCCCTTCCAGCGCCAACAGATACTGCTTGGCCGCCAGGCCACCGGCAAAGCCGGTCAGGCTGCCCGACGCGCCGATTACCCGGTGACAGGGGGCGATGATCGAAATCGGGTTGCGGCCATTGGCAGCGCCAACCGCGCGTACCGCCCTGGGGTTGCCGAGCTGCCGGGCAATGTCGCTGTAGCTGCGGGTTTCGCCGAACGGTATCGCCAGCAATGCGGCCCACACCTGGCGCTGGAACTCAGTACCGGCAAAGTCCAGCGCCAGCTCGAAACGCTGGCGCTTGCCGTCAAAGTACTCGCCCAGCTGACGAGCGGTTTCCCGCAGTACCGGGCACTGGTCGTCCCGGTGCAGTGCGCCCAGGCGAACGCGGTTTTCCCGCTCCTCTTCCCACAATACGGCTGCCAGGCAATTGCCACGCGCCACAAGGGTCAGCATGCCGACGGGCGATGGCATGATCGTGAATGCGCTGGACATAGCGGGCTCCTGCAAGTTGCGATCGGCCCACTGTACGCATCCACAGTCTTTCATGCACCCGCTTTCTTGCTCAGTTCATTGCGCAGCCGGCAATGTGCCGCGCCTGGCTGAGCGTGACCTTGGGGATCAGCTCAGCGGGAATGCGTGATGTTGCCGACAGGTTGTAGACGTGGAAATGCTCGCTGACCACTTCCCTGGCCATCAGCTTCAACGACGGCAGGATGCGGCTGTCCCAATGCTGGTCGAGCCCGCACGGCGAAGACGGACCCTGGCCGTCCTCGTAAAAGCGCCCGACGCTCTGGTCCAGGTCTACCCCCACCAGCAACACGTCCTCGAAGCCCAGGTGATAGGCCAATTGCAAGGCCACATAAGCCACCGTGCGGGCATCGAAAAAGCCATGGGCGAGGTCTTTACTGAAGGCGATCGAGCGGCTGCGTTTGCTCCACAGTGCCCGGTTGCACACGCAACTGTCACCCTGGCCGCGCAAACCGTCCAGCAGGCTCGGTGTGTCGGCTTTGTGCAAGGCATAACACTGGGTGTGGGCTGGCACATCGGCACGCGCATACTGCTCTGGCCACAGGGCCAGGCGTTCGCTGTCGCGCATGGCAGTGGCGAACAAGGCCGGCTGTTGCTGGCAAAAGCTTTTGTCGGTGCACACGTAGAAGAAGGGTTTGATGCCGTGTTCGGCGGTCATGGCGACCGACCCATTCATGGCGATGATGGGCAAGTGCGCAAACTCGCCCAGCGGAAAATGTTTGGCAGAAGCGCCGGAGGCAAGGATCACCACGGGGCCCTGCTGGGAATTGCGACACGCCTCGAAACCGGAGAACGCCCCGCGTTCAGCGCTTGGCTGCGACAGAAGTGTGTTCATCAATGGCATCTTTAACTGGACAGTACAAACCACACTACTGATCCGTGTATATGCCGTGGCCGCTTTTACCTAACTTTACGTCGGTGAACTTAAGTCAACCGCCATTCCCTTGTTTGGCGGGGTTTTGGGGCTGCTGAACGCGCGGGCAAAGACCCCGCCAGCAACAAGATGGGGCGCAAGGCGCCCCCAAGCATCGCAAGCCACCTCTATATTGCAGTCTGGCGAATGCGTTTCTTGTCGATCTTGCCGACACTGGTCTTGGGCATCTCGTCCACACACCGCACCTGCCGCGGTACGGCCCATTTGGCCAGGTGCCCGCTGTCAACATACGGCTGCAGGTGCCTGGCCAATGCCGACTGGTCCAACTGCACACCGTCATGACAGACCACCAGAGCCAAAGGTTGTTCCCCCCACTGTGGATCAGGAATACCGATCACCGCGACCGAGGCGACGGACGGGTGCTGGCTGATCAGGTTTTCCAGCGCCACCGAACTGATCCACTCGCCACCGGTCTTGATCACATCCTTGATGCGATCGCGGATGCGCACCACGCCCAGCGAGTCGATACAGGCCAGGTCACCGGTGTGCATCCAGCCACCCAGCCACAGCGCCGCGCCTTGCTCCGGTTCGTGCAGGTAACCCTGGCTCAGCCAAGGCGCGCGCACCACGATTTCGCCCAGGCTTGCGCCATCGTGCGGTACTTCCCTGCCCTCGCTATCGACGATACGCAGGTCCACCAAGGCAATCGGCACACCGGCATCGATGCGCAGCGGCAGTTGCTGCGCCATGGGCTGTGCCAGCAAGTCGGTGCTCAGGTGGGTGATGCTGAGCAGCGGGCAGCTTTCCGACATGCCGTAACCACAGTGCACACTAATGCCGCGCCCGCTGGCACGCTGGGCCAGGCTCAGCGTCAGGGCGCTGCCACCCAGCAGCATCTTCCAGCCGGTCAGGTCGGTGCAGCGCCCTTGCTCGCTGTCGAGCATCATTTGCAGCACCGTCGGTACGCAATGGGAGAACGTCACCCCCTCGTCATGGAACAGGCGCACCAGGCGGTTGGGCTCGTAGCGCCCGGGGTAGACCTGCTTGATGCCCAGCGCCGTGGCCACATAGGGCACGCCCCAGGCATGCACGTGGAACATGGGCGTGATCGGCATGTACACATCGCCGGTGCGCAGCAACGGTACCTCCCCACACGCGGCCAAGGTGCCCTGCTCGACCAGGGTATGCAGCACCAGTTGCCGGTGGCTGAAGTACACCCCCTTGGGGTTGCCGGTGGTACCGCTGGTGTAGAACAGTGTGGCCAGCGAGTTTTCGTCGAAGTCGGCAAACTCGAACTGTGGCGCTGCAGCCGCCAGCATGGCTTCGTATTCGCCCAGCAAAGGCACAGTCTGCGCGGCGGCAGCGCCGTCGCTGAGGCGGATGATGCCCTCGACGGTCGGCAGGTCGCCACGCAGCTGCTGTATCAATGGCAGGAAGTCGTCATGCACCAGTACCCACCGATCCTCGGCGTGGTTCATGGTGTAGCGCACCTGCTCGCTGGACAGCCGCACGTTCACCGTATGCAAGACCGCGCCCAGCATTGGTACGGCAAAGAAACATTCCAGTGCCCGGTGGCTGTCCCAGTCGAGCAATGCCACCGTGTCGCCAGGCTTGACCCCGGCCGTGGTCAACACGTTGGCCAGCCGTTGGATGCGTTCCAGCAACGTGGTGTAGGTGTAGCGCAGCTTGTCGGCGTAGACGATTTCCTGGTTGGGCTGGTAGCGCACACCCGACAGCAGCAGGCGCTTGATCAGCAGCGGATAGGCATAGGCCTGCTCGGCCCGGGGCATGACGCGAGTGGTGAGCATGTTGGCGGCCATCACAGTTGCACGGCCTCGAGCAGGTACAGGCTATCGCTGCCGGCCCTGACACTGGCGCTGAGCGAGTGGATGCGTGGTAGCAGGCGTGCAAAGTAGAAGCGCGCGGTACCGAGCTTGCTCAGGTGGAACGGCTCAGGTGCCGCCTGGCCCTGGCACACCACGGCCATGCGCGCCCACAGGTAGGCGTAGAAGGTGTAGCCAAACACGTGCAGATACTCCACCGCCGCCGCACCAAGCTCGCGTGGGTTGCCTTGGCTGCGGTCGAGCAGCCACGCACTCAGTTCGTCAAGGTTGTGCACGGCCGCCAGCAGTGGCGCACTGAACTCGGCGTGCGCCACTGGCAGCGCCTGGGCAAAGCTGACGATTTCGTCAGACAGGCCACGGTAGGCCTTGCCGCCATCACCAAATAGCTTGCGCCCTACCAGGTCGAGCGCCTGGATGCCATTGGTGCCTTCGTAGATCTGGGTAATGCGGCAGTCACGAATCAACTGCTCCTGGCCCCACTCGCGGATATAGCCGTGGCCACCCAGCACCTGCTGGCCGTGCAGGGTAGTCTCCAGTCCCATGTCGGTGAGGAAGGCTTTGGCTACCGGCGTAAGCAACGCCACCTTGGCCTCGGCATTGGCGCGTTTAGCCGGGTCGTCGCTGTATTTGGCCAGGTCCAACTGCAACGCCACATAGGTGGAAAATGCCCGCCCACCTTCGTTCAGCGCTTTCATGGTCAGCAGCATGCGGCGTACATCCGGGTGGACGATGATCGGGTCGGCATACTGCGACGGCGCTTCGACACCCGACGGCGCGCGGCCTTGAAGACGATCACGGGCATAAGCGATGGCCCCTTGATAAGACCGCTCGCCCAGCGCCAGCCCCTGGATACCCACGCCCAGGCGCTCGTAGTTCATCATGGTGAACATGGCATTGAGGCCCTTGTTCGGCTCGCCGACCAGGTAGCCGATGGCGCCGTCGAAGTTCATCACGCAGGTGGCCGAGGCCTTGATGCCCATCTTGTGCTCGATCGCGCCGCAGCTCACTGCGTTGGCCTCGCCAAGCACGCCGTCGGCGTCGACCAGCACCTTGGGCACCAGGAACAGCGAGATGCCTTTGGGGCCGGCCGGGGCATCCGGTAACCGCGCCAGCACCAGGTGGATGATGTTCTCGGTCAGGTCCTGCTCGCCGCCAGTGATGAAGACCTTGGTGCCGCTGATGCGGTAGCCGCCGTCGGCGAGGGGTTGTGCCCGGGTGCGAATCAGGCCCAGGTCGGTGCCGGCGTGGGGCTCGGTCAGGCACATCGAACCGGCCCAACGCCCTTGGTACATGGGTGGCAGGTACAGCGCCTGCAAAGCCTCACTGGCATGGTTGAGCAGTGCCAGGCAGGCCCCGGCGGTCAGCATCGGGTACAGGCCAAACGACAGGTTGGCGGCATTGAGCATCTCTTCGAGTTGGGCGCCGATCACCTTCGGCATGCCCATGCCGCCGTAGGCCGGGTCGCCGGCCACACCGACCCAGCCGTCAGCGGCAAATGCCCGGTAGGCATCGGCGAAGCCGTCGGGCGTGCATACCTGGCCAGCCTCCCAGCGGCAGCCCTGCTCGTCACCACTGCGGTTGAGCGGCGCCACTCGCTCGGCAATCAGCTTGCCGGCCTGCTCGAGTATGGCCCGGGCAGTGTCACCATCGACCACCTCGGCCAGTTCGGGCGTTTGCGCCCACCAGGTCGGGATGTCGAACACTTCGTTGAACAGAAAATCCATGTCGCGCAGTGGCGCAAGGTAATCAGACATGAGGCGAGCACTCGGTTGCTTGGGTTTGCGAAAGCGCCGGCGCCTGGGCATCGGCAGCTGCCGGGGCGCCCTGGCCGCGCAGGAGGAAGTGCGACAACGCGGGTATCAGCACCAGCGCGCCGAGCATGTTCCACAGGAACATGAAGGTCAGCAGCAGGCCCATGTCGGCCTGGAACTTGATTGGCGACCAGGCCCAGCCGGCTACGCCAGCGGCCAAGGTGATACCGACCAGCCCCACCACCCGACCGGTGAAGGCCAGGGCTTTCTGGTAGGCGTGAGCCAGGCTCAGGCCGGCGCGCTGGTAGTGCAACTGCACGCTGAGCAGGTACAGCGCGTAGTCCACGCCAATGCCCACCCCCAGGGCGATCACCGGCAAGGTGGCGACCTTGACGCCGATGCCCATGGCCACCATCAACGCCTCGCACAGTACCGAGGTAAGCATCAGCGGCAGGATTGCCACCAGCGTCGCTCGCCAGCTGCGGAAGGTGACCAGGCAGAACAGGGTCACCGCCAGGTACACCAGCAACAGCATGCGGTGGTTGGCCTCGCGCACCACCTCGTTGGTGGCGGCCTCGATGCCGGCGCTGCCGGCGGCCAGCAGGAATTGGTGGTCAGCATTGCTGTTGGCCTGGGCGAAACGCTCAGCCGCTACAGCCACCTGGGCCAGCGTGTCGGCGCGGTGGTCCTTGAGGTAGGCGATCACCGGCATCAGCGAACAGTCGTTGTTGAACAGCTCCGGGGCGTTGACCGAGGCTTGCTGGGCGGCGTAGTTGAGCACGTCCTGGTTGCGCTGCAGGCTGTTCAGGCGCGCGTTGCCTTCGTAGGTACCCGCAGTGATCTGGCGCACCGCGTTTGCCAGCGACACGGTGGTCTGCACACCCGGCAGTTGCTGCAGCTCCCAGGCCAGGCGGTCGGCGAGGGTCAATGTCTGGTATTGCAGGCAGCCTTCGGGGGCCGTCTTGACCATGACCGCGAAGGTATCGCTGGACAGTGCGTAATGCTGGGTGATGTAAGCGTTGTCGAGGTTGTAGCGCGAGTCCGCACGCAGCTCGGGGGCGCCACTGTCGAGGTCACCGATTTTCAGCTGGAGGCTACCCCAGGTGCCAAGGGCGGCCAGCACCAGGGCAGCCAGCAATGCAGCGCTGGCCCACTTGCGTTCGGTGAATCGGTCAAGCAGGGCCCACAGCCGGCCGAAGCCACGGTGCTGATCCGCGCGGGCATCGATACGTAGCGCTCGCTCGGCCGCCTTGCGGCCCACACCGACATAGGACAGTGCCACCGGCATCAACAGCAACGAGGTAAAAATCAGCACCGCCACACCAATGCTGGCGGTGATTGCCAGGTCCTGGATCACCGGAATATCGATCAGCATCAGCACCGCAAAGCCCACGGCATCGGCCAGCAGTGCGGTGACCCCGGCCACGAACAGGCGGCGGAAGGTATAGCGGGCGGCAATCTGCCGGTGCGTACCGCGGCCTATGTCCTGAAGGATGCCGTTCATCTTCTGCGCCGCGTGCGACACGCCGATGGCAAAGATCAGGAACGGCACCAGGATCGAATACGGGTCGATGGCATAGCCCAGCCAGGCAACGATACCCAGCTGCCATACCACCGCAGTCAGCGAGCACACCACCACCAGCAAGGTGCTGCGTACACAGCGGGTATAGCAGTAGATGATCACCAGGCTGGTCAGCACAGCCAGCGCAAAGAACGCCATCACCTGGATCAGGCCGTCGATCAGGTCGCCCATCAGCTTGGCGAAGCCGATCACATGAATGCGGTACTGGCCGCTGGCCTGGTACTGACTGCGCAACTGTTCGAGCTTTTGCGAAAAGGCATGGTAGTCCAGGCCTTTGCCGGTGGCTGAGTCCTGGTCCAGCAGCGGCACCACCAGCATGCTCGACTTGAAGTCGCGCGCTACCAGGCTGCCGACGATGTTGGCACGCTCGATGTTCTGCCTTAGCTGTTCGATATCACCGGCTGCGCCTTGATACCCGTCAGGCATGACCGGGCCGCCCTGGAAACCCTCCTCGGTTACCTCGGTCCATCGCACCGCCGGGCTCCACAAGGACTTCACCCATGCCCGGTCCACGCCTTGGCTGAGGAACAGTTCGTCGTTGATATGGCGCAGCGTCTGCAGGTAACCCGGGTCGAAGATATCGCCGTGGGTGTTCTCTACCACCACCCGTACCGCATTGCCCAATCCGCGCAGCGAAGCGCGGTTTTCCAGGTAGTTCTGTATGTAGGGGTGGCTCTGCGGCAGCATTTTGTCAAAGCTGGGGCGCAGCTCCAGGCGCGTCGCCGCCATGAAGCCCAGCACCAACGTTGCCAGCAGCATGCACAGCAGAAATGGCCAGCGATGGTTGAACACCAGGCGTTCGAGGCAATTGCCCGAGCGTGGGTCGAAATCGGCGAGGTTGCGGATTACCGGAAGCGTATCTTGGCGGGTAGCGGCCATCAGGGTCTTCTCTTGTCAGGGGTGCAGCGTGGGGTTACCGGCCAGGTTGCGCGTGCCCCGCTCGCCCACCAGCACCAGGCCGTTACCGGTATCGCTGACGAGTGCGGTGACTGGGCTGCGGGGGCTGTGGGGTACCGGGCTGAAGCTGGCGCCGTCATCGCGGCTGAGCAGCAGGTCACCGGCCTGGCTGGCAAGCCAGAATTGCCCGTCACGGTCGATACCGGCGGCGGTGAGGCTGGCGTTGATCCCGGTGTCGATCAGTTGCCACTGCTGGCCGCCATCGGTACTGCGGTAGGCGTGGCCGCGCAGGCCATATATCAGCAGCACGCCGGGCTTGCCGACAGCACCGAACAGGGTGCCGGCGTAGGGTGTGCCAACGCGAGCGAAGCGCTTGCCGTCCCACTTCAGCAACAGGCCCTGCTCGCCCGTGATGAACAACTCGTCGCCCACCGCGGCCAGGCTGGTCAGGTGCAGGCCTTGCGGGTTATCGCTGTGGTCGAGCCACGGCTGCCAGTGCTTGCCGCCATCCGTGGTGCGAAGCAGCAGGTTGAACACCCCCACCGCGTAGCCCGTGCGGGCATCGCCGAACCACACGTCGAGCAAGGCATTGTCGGTGTCCGCGCCTGGCAGCTGTTCGGCCAGTACCCGGCCGTCCAGCTGTTTTTGCCAGTGCATGCCACCGTCACGGCTGTGCAGGACCACGCCGTCGTGGCCCACCGCCCAGCCCAGTTCGGGCGTGGCGAAGCTCACCGCATTCAGGTCGGCGCTGACCGGCACCTGGGCTTGCTGCCAGTGCCCGCCGTGGTCATCGGAATACAGAATGTGCCCGCGCGGGCCGACCGCGACCAGGCGCTGCCCGGCCAAGGTCACATCACGCAGGGCGCTGCTGCTGGCAAGGGCGCTGGGCATGGCGGGCACATCCAGCACATCGGTGAATGGCGTTGCCTGGGCCGCGCCATGCAGCGCAGCCAGGGTCAGCATCACCACGCTGCATCGTTTGAAGACAGACATTGGAACCTCTGCTCCGTGCGTTCAGCGAATGCCGTTGCCGGCCAGCGACTCGGGCGACCATTGGGTTTTCGACAACGGGTCGATGTAACGGATGCCGCCGTAGGCACCGACCACGCCGTTGAGGTTGTAGGTGCCGCCGATGAGGTCGTAGATCATGAACGGCGTGGCGTCCGGGGTCTGCTTGTCATAGCTCTGGGTGAGGAAGGCGAACGAACCCCGGTACAGCTGGCCACGGGCGTCGTACTGGTCCGAGGCCAACGCGATCCAGCTGTCCTCATCGAGGTAGAAGCGGCGCTTGTGGTAGATGTGACGCGCGCCGTCCTTGAGCTTGCCTTCCACCACCCACACGCGGTGTTTTTCCCAACGTACAAACTGCGGCGCCAGGTGGTTGGGGGTGATCAACTGCTTGACATCGGTGTTGTAGGTCAGCTGGTAGGTGTTGTAAGGCACATACATCTCCTGCTTGCCGACCAGGGTCCAGTCGTAGCGGTCCAGCGCGCCGTTGAAGACGAACACGTCATCGTAAGTGCCAGAGCCGGAGGTGCCCGGGTTGGGCGTGTCGTAGGCCAGGTTAGGTGCCAGCTTGACCCGGCGCTGGCCCGGCAGGTACTGCCAGGCGCTGCGCGGCTGCACCAGCGGGTTGGCAGCGTCGCGCAGCATCATTGCTTCACCGGCACGGCGTGCGGGCCCGGTGTACACCAGTTTCATCTGGTAATAGGTGTCCTTGGCGCCGATCGGCTTGGTCATGTCCTCGTAGATCGGGTAACTGATGTGCGCCTGGCCGGTGGTCGACAATGACGGTTTGCCGGCAGCATCGACGTTCCAGGAGTCGTACTTGGCGGTCATGCTCACGCCCTGGTAGCGCAGCAGGAAGTTCCACATGGCCTCGGCGCCGTTCTGCGGAATGGGGAACGGAATGCCCGGCAGCACGTTGTCCACGGCAGTGCCGCCCTCCTGGCTTCTGGCGCCGGTGGCGTTCTTGCGGGTGTTGTCCAGCACCGCCTGCGGCAGCGCAACGCTGCGGTGCGTCGGGTACACGTCAACGTGGTAGCTGGGGTAGCGCTTGAGCAGTTCGAGGGTAGTGGCGGTCAGTTGCCCCTTGTATTGATCGGCATTCCTGCCATCGATGACCAGCAACGGCTTCTCGCTGGCAAACGGGTCGGGTCGCATGCTGGCGCCGCTCTGATAGCTGGCCGGCGGGGTAAGCAGGCCGCCTTGGTAGGCCGGGATGGAGCCGTCGGCATTGCCGGCCTTTTCGGCGCCGAGGGTGGTCAGGTTGGTGCCCAGGTGTGCAGCCTGGTCAGGGGAAACGGCAGCCTGGGCGGCGTTGAGCGCGGCCAGCGACAGGCACGAGGCCAGCAGGGTACGTACGAAGGTCATGATGGTTGTCTTCCTGTGTAGGCGGTAGGAAACAGGACTCAGAAGGTCGTCTTGACGGTCAGGTACAGCGCGCCACGGTCTTCGGTGGTGGCGCCACCGCCGGAGAAGGAGGCGTAGCCGCCGCCGTAGCAGGTGTAATCCTGTTCGCCGTCCAGGGCATTGGGGGTGCTGCCGTCGGTCTGGCCGTCCTTGCAGGCCTTGGTCTCACCGAAGCTGTCGACGTACTTGAGGTCGACGAAGTACTGGTTGTAGATCGCAGCGCTCAAGCCCACCGCGTAATTGCCGGTGTTTTCGGCGCCGCCGCCTTGCACCGGCGATACACCGTCCAGGCCGACGTTGACCGACAACGGCATGCTCAAGTCCATGCCCGGCAACACCTGGTACCAGGTGGGGGTGAAGTTGACGGCGATACCCCAGTTGTCGCGGGTCGCCTTGTCGATGCCGCGGTAGCTGCCCTTGCCTTTGTACAAAGCCTCGTTGTGGCCATCGAGCTTGAGCAGGTTGCTGTAGAACAGCTCACCCAGCAGGGTTGCCGAGTCGAACAGCGGCGTGTCACCCATCGTCATCAGGCCGTTGACGGTGAAATGCAGGGTGTCGCCAGTGGCGCTCAGGCTGTCACCATCCTTGGGCACGTCGTAGACCACCCCGCTGCTGGGCAGGCGCGACGGCAGTAAACCGAAGCCACCACCCAGGCCACCTTGGCCGGGGGCACTGACGATTGCCGGGATACTCGCCAGCGGCATGTTGTGGCGGATGTTGAGGTCGCTGCCGACGCTGATGCCGGCCACATCCTTGGACAGGCTCAGGCCATAGATGTCGATGTCGTCGGCATAGGCAAACTGGTAAGTGGTGCTTTGCAGCGAGTTGTACAGGTTACCGACCGCCCCTTGGCGGCTGCCCGGCGGGTTGCCGAAAGGGCCACTGGCCACGGTCATCCCGCGCGCATCGAGCCAGGCCTGGGGCAGAATCTCGGACGTCTTGCGGTAGTAGAAACCGAGGGTGCCGCCCAGCCATTGCGGCGACCACCTGGCCATGATGCCCCAGTCGCCGCTCTTGCCGGGTGTCAGGTCATGACCGCGACGGAGGGTGGTCAGCGCTCCGCGCACCGGGATCAAGCCCGGGGTGCCGGTGTGGCCGAGCAGGAAGCTCTGCGCGCCCTCGCCTACCACATCGGCGCCGCCATAGTAGGTACCCGCTTCGGGCAAGCGGGCAGCATCCCAGTCGAAGAAGTACTGGGCCCCGAGGGTGAGTTCGGAGTTGACCAGGAACGAGGTCGACAGCTGGTTGCGAGGGACGAACAGCTCCTTGGCCTCGGTGCCTGGCGAGGCCGCCAGCTTGGCCAGGTCCAGGCCGGACTGGCCATAGCTCAGCGAATGCACGGGGTTGAGCAAGGTTTCCCCCCAGAACAGGTTGTGCTGGCCCAGCTTGGCGCTGACCTGCGACGCTTCGCCCACGTCACGGCTCATGAATACGAACGCATCCAGCACTTCGCCTGATGGGCCGCTGTAGTATCGCTGGGCGTAGTTGCTCAGGTGCGGGCTGCCCAGGGGTATGCCAGTACCCGGCAGGCCATTGAGGCTGGGGCTGATGCCCGACTGATCACCGTTGCCATTGACGAACGGGTTGCTGTTGGAACCGGTGTTGTCGTAGGCCTTGTCGTACCAGCTGGCAGTGCTGACGCGAAAACCGGTGTTGCCCTGATACACCACATCCAGCTCGGTCAGCAGGTCGACCCGGTTGGTGATGTTGGTGCCGGCTTTGCGGAAGTTGTAGTCACCGTCGTTGCTGTTGGGCGTGCCCAGCATGCGCTTGTCGGCGCTTTCCGTGCGCACGCCATAATTGTATTTGACGGTATTGTCCAAGCGCACGGCCCAGTCTTCATTGCCGGTCTGGACTTCGACGGCCTGGGCGGCGGGCAGCGTGAGCAGGGCGACGGCGCAGGCGAGCAGGCAGCGCTGTGGCTTCACGGCAGGGTGAATGCGGTGTTCTGGCATTACGATGGCTCCACGTATTGTTATTGTTTTTTACGCCGCCCGTCTGTTGCGGGCGTGGCTGGGGCGTCCATGCGTTACTACAGGGTTTCGGCGTCCAGACGGCGGATCAGGGCCTCGGCCAACGGCCAAGGGCCGAAACCGGAAGCCGGGTTGAGATGGCCGACGGCACCCAGGTTGACCAGTTCACTGCCCCAACGGTGGGCAAGTTCGCTAACGGCGGCGTAGCTGGCCAGGTGGTCATTGCTGCTGGCCGCGACAATGCTCGGGAACGGCAGCGCCGTGGTTGGCAACGGCGACCAGCCCTGAGCAGCCAGGCTGGCTGGGCTTGGGTAGTGCGCCGGCCATTGGGCGTTGAGGTCTGGCGGTGCAGCCAGCAAAGCCCCCTTGATCGGCCACCCGTAACGTGCGGCCCAGTGGGCGACCATCAGTACGCCGGCACTGTGCGCCACCAGCAGCACCTGGCCGTCGATCTGCTCCAGTTCGCGCTGGATCGCCTCTACCCGGGCGTTGCAGCAAAGGCCGTCAACCTTCAGCGGCGGTACGCTGCGCACCTTCGTCAGGCGGCTGGCAAGCAGCGTCTGCCAATGATCGGCAACGTGGTCGCGCAGGCCAGGGACGATCAACACGGTGGCAGTGGTTTGCAGTTTTTCCACGGTGAACCTCGTGTGCGGTGTAGCTGTTGAGGTTCACAGTAAACAGCCCTCCCCCCGGGTGCTTCACATTGGGCGTCAGGTACTTTTCATTTGATGACAATGGCTCGAACAGGGCTTTGCTTTTCAATTGATGACACGCAGGCTATAAAACCCGTGCACCTGCAAGCCAAGTGCTTTTTGTAGCAACAGCCTTGTGCTGCTGCCTGAAAGCGCCAGGTTGCCTGAACAATAGGGATAACAATAAAAAATGCCTGCCCTCGTCCGCGCCGCCAGCTTGACCAACTACCTGGAGGTGTCTCGCCACCTGGGTCTGAACCCCCACAAACTGCTGGCACAGGTGGGCCTCAGCGCGGCGTTGCTTAACGACCCCAACCGGCGTATCCCGGTGGCCAGCGTGATCAACCTGCTGGAAGCTTCCGCCAGCGCCAGCCAATGCGAGAGCTTCGGCTTGCGCATGGCCGAACTGCGCCAGTTGTCGGACTTCGGCGAAATCAGCCTGCTGCTCAGCCACCAACGCAACCTGCGCGATGCGCTGCAGGTGATCGTGCAGTACCGCCATCTGCTCAATGACGCGCTGGCCATTCATATCGAAGAAGCTGGCAAGACCGTGGTCATTCGCGAAGAGGTGATCAGCGAGCGCGCGCCCTGTAGCCGCCAGGCCACCGAGCTGGCTATCGGCGTGATGATGCGCTTGTGCGCGGCGCTGCTAGGCACGCACTGGCACCCGATCAGCGCCAATTTCACCCATGCGGCCCCCGCCGACCCCGCCATTCACCGGCGCATTTTCGGCTGCACGCTGGTGTTTGGCAGCGAGTTCAACGGCATCGTCTGCCCTGCCGCCGACCTCGACAGTGCCAGCCCGCAAGCCAACGAAGCCATGGCCCGCCTGGCGCGGCGCTACCTGGACACGCTGCCAGCAGGCAGCGAACCATCGCTGGAGCTGGAGTTGCGCAAGACCATCTACCTGCTGCTGCCCATGGGGCGGGCCACCCTCGAGCAAGTGGCGCAAACCCAGGGCATGAACGTACGCACGCTGCAGCGGCGGCTGGAGGAAAGCGGGTTGACCTTCAAGGACCTGATCAACAGCGTGCGACGTGACCTGGTGATGCGCTACCTGGAGAACCCCAGCTATTCGCTGGGTCGCATTGCCGATATGCTCGGCTACTCGATGCCCAGTTCGTTCACCCGCTGGTTCATCGCCCAGTACGGCATGCCGCCGGCCAGCTGGCGGGCAAGCAGTGTCAGCCCTGCTCCCCAAACCCGTCACTATCGAGGGTGATGAATACCGCATCACCCTCCTGCTGCACCGGGTAGCAGGTAACTTTCAACGCCTTGGAATTGACCAGGTAGCCGCTGGCCAGGTCGAAGCGCAGGCCGTGGGCACAGCACTGGATCACCCGCCCTTCCAGGCGCCCACCACACAGCGACGCCCCTTGGTGCGGGCAGCTATCGTCGATGGCATAGAGCGCACCGGCGACATTGAACAACGCTACGCTGCGGCCCTCGCAAGCCAGCAGCACCCGGCCATTGCGCTCCGGCAGTTGGCTGGGGTTCAGGGCGATACGCAGGCTCATGCCTGCACCCCCTCTGACAAGGCGTCGGTCATCGCCGCAAACAGCGCCTCGGCTGGCCGCACCCCGGCAATCAGAGGGCCCAGGTTGAAGCGATAACGTGGCACGGCACTGCCTGCACGCCCTGCACCGTCGAGGAACGGGCTGCCATCATCACGCAGACAATCGATTACCTGCGCGGCCTTTAGCCCGCAACTCTCGGCGATGCCGAGCAACGTGCGGCTATCACCGAGGTCGCGGCCTTGGTGGAAATAGGCAATGAACAGCCGCTCCAGCAACGCTTGCTGTCGCGACGCGCCAAGCAGACTGCCGGCCCGCTGCATCAACCGGTGGGCGTTGCCGGTGTTTGGCATGCGGCAGATGCGCGAGAAGTCGATGTCCTCGCCCACCACACGGGCAGCGGCGCGCACCTGAGCCTGGCGCTCGCGCACTGCCTGCTCGCTGCCCAGGCGTTGAAGGTAGAACTGCTTGAAGGGTACCCCATTGGCTGGCAACCCCGGCAGAAACTGCACGCCCTGCCTGTGAACCTGCACTTGCACGTGTGGCTGCTCACGCTGCAACAGCAACAGCGCAGCTTGCAAGTGCCGCTGGCCAATCAGGCACCAGGGGCAGACGAAATCGAAGAACACTTCGACGGACAATTGCTGTTTCACGGTTTCAACTCCTGCAGCGCAGACGATTCATGTCGCGGTGGTAGTGACGTTTGGCAACCCAGAACACAGCCGCCGCTGCAATGCTTATCAGTGGCACCCACTGCAGCGCCGCCTGAAGCCCGATCAGGTCAGACACCCGACCGGTGATCAGCGGCCCGGTGGCCAGGCCCAGCAGGTTGTTGGCCAAGGTCAGGGTGGCGAATGCCGTGCCATGCACAGCGGCGTGGGTCAGGTTGGCGACCATGGCACTGGACGGGCCATTGGTGCCGGCGGCGATCATCATGCCCAGGCAGATCAGCACCAGTTGTGCGGTACCGGCAGGCAACGCAAAGGCTATGCTCAGCAGCGCGCAACTGCCCAGGCAATAGCCGATGGCCAGGCTGATCTTGCGGTCCGGGCGCTGCCGCCCAAGGCGATCGCAGAGCATGGCGCAGAGAATCATGCCGATACCACTGCACAGCACGATGACGGCGGCGATCGCCCCCGCGCGGTCGGTGCCCATGGCGTAATAGCGGTTCAGGTAACTGGGCATCCACACGATCAGGGTGCCGCCGACAAACAACTGCAGGCCACTGCCGACATAGGCGGCGATGACCGAACGGCTGCTATACAGGGTGCGCAGCGGGTGGCTGGCCTTGTCCAGCGCCTGCTGCGCGCACTTGGGCGCAATGCGCCCCTCTTTGACGATGAGGGGGTAGAGCATCGCCAGCACCAGGCCGAACAATGCCATGCCGGCAAATGCCCAGCGCCAGCCCAGGTGCTGAGCCAACACCCCGCCCAAGGCCATGCCCAGCACCGAGCCGAACATGCCGCCCGCCATGAACGCCCCGGCCAGCGTCGACCGCATGTCGCGGGGGAATACCGCGACCACCACGGCAATGCCGACACTGCCATAGGCGGCCTCGCCGACCCCGACCAGAAAGCGCGCAATGAACATTTGCGGGTAGTTTTCCGCCAGGGCACAGCCGAGCGTGGCCAGGCTCCACAGCACGGCCATCAGCACCAGGCTGCGTACCCTGCCGAAACGGTCGGCCAGCAGCGACAACGGGAAGGTCAGCAGGCCGACCATCAGCGCGACGATGCCGCTGAGCAAGCCCAACTGGCTGTCGGTCAATGCCCATTCACCCTTGAGCAGCGGAAACACCGCATTGAGCACCTGGCGCGACATGTAGTCGGAGATCAACAGGCCGAAGGTCAAGGCGAAGACGACCCAGGCATAGCGCCGGGGGATGCTGTTGGCAGTGTCGGTGCCGGAGTCTTCGGCGCTGACGAGATAGGTGGCCATGTTGCCTCCTTGGGTGTGAAGCGTGGGTGTTGTTTTTGTTGTTATGGGTAACCGCCAGAACTCACGTTGCTTTTTGTGGCCTCTTCGCAGGTATGCCCGCGAAGAGACCGGGCCTGCCATAACCGCCTCAAGTGCGCTGCGGCACGCCCTTCTCACCCGCCTGGCGGTTCGGCGCCATGCCATTGGCTTTCAGCGTCTGCTCGATGCTGTCGTACTGCTGCCCGATGCGGTAAATGGCGCGGGCCTCCTTGCCGCTGGCAATCTCGCGCCCCAGCTCATGGGCCACGCGCACGGTCTGCTGGATCTGCTGCACCGAGGTAAAGCGTTTGCCGTGCTGGTCGATGAGGGTGTCTTCATTGCCGCAGCGCGGGTGCAGGCCCATGGCCAGCGCCATGGTGTTGAACGGCAGCACGTTCTTGAGCAACGATTCGGCAGTCAGGGTGCAGCCGTCCGGCGCGCGGTGGATGAAGTTGAAGAAGTTGAACGGGTTGGGGCCGTCGAAACCGCCGCCAATGCCGATCCAGGTCAAATTCAGCGGCCCCATGTAGTCACCCCGGCGCACGATGCGTTCGAGGGTTTCCAGGGCATGCATGCCGGTCAGCTGGAAATGCGGCTGGATATGGCTGGCCTGCAGGCGACGCAAGTGCTCGCGGACCCAGGCCGGGCCGGCCGGCACGGTCATTTCGCTGTAGGCAGCATGGATTGCGGGGCTGGCCAGCGAGGTGCCTTCAAGGTACTCGGGGTACAGCAACTCCATGATGTTCATCTGCGTGGTGTTGATGGCCACGGTCACCTGGTCGGGCCGCGGCGTCAGCTCGGCAAGCATGTGCCGGGTGTCATCCGACAGCCATTTGGCCGCCTCGCCTTCACCTTCCGGGGCGAAGGAAATCGAACCGCCAACTTGAATGATCATCTCCGGCACAGCTTCACGTACCCCGGCGATCAGCTCGTTGAACTTGGACAGGCGCTTGGAGCCTTTGCCGTCCAGCTCACGCACATGCAAGTGCAGCACGGTGGCACCTGCCTCGTAGCAGTCGACGGCCTTCTGCACCTGCTCGTCCATGGTCAGCGGAATGTCTTCAGGGAAGTCTTCGGGCATCCACTCCGGGCCATAAGGGGCGACGGTGATGACCACCTTTTCCATGTTTTCCGGGTGCAACGAATCGTCGAAGAATTGCATGCTGTAGTCCTCGCTATTGTTATTGTGCGGTTACCGCCAGGGACGGCGGCAGGCTTAGAACGTGCGGCTGCCCTTGATCCCGGCACGCTCCATCTTGCGATGGCATGGCGGGTAGTCCATGACGGCGTAGTGCTGGGTGCTGCGGTTGTCCCAAATCGCCACGCTGTTGGGCTTCCAGCGCCAACGCACCTGGTATTCGGGCAGGTAGGCCTGGCTAATCAGGTAACGCAGCAGGTCGCCGGCGCCCGGGTTTGCATCCTGGCCGAAACGCACCCGCTGCGGGGTGTGGTAGTTGCTGAAGTGGGTGGTGAAGGCGTTGACGAACAGCACCTGCTCCCCCGTTTCCGGGTGGGTACGTACGACCGGGTGCTCGGCATCGGGGAACTGCGCCTTGAGTGCCAGCCGTTTGTCCAGCGGCATTGCAGCGCCGAAGCTGGCCTCGATGCTGTGGCGGGCGCGCAGGTCTTCGATTCTGGCCTTTACATCGTTTGGCAGGTTCTCATAAGCCAGCACCATGTTCGCCCACAGGGTATCGCCGCCTACCGGCGGGCATTCCACACAGCGCAGCACACACCCCATGGGCGGAGCCTCACGCCAGGTGGCATCGGTGTGCCAGGCATTTTCATAGCGGTCGTTGGGCTGGTCCGGGCGCTTGTAGATCTGCACCAGCCCCGGGTGCTCCGGGTCGCTCCCGGCCACCGGATGATCCTCCAGCTCGCCGAAGCGGCGGGCGAAGGCCACGTGCTCGGCACGGCTGAAGTGCTGGTCGCGCAGGAACAGCACACGGTGCTGGAGCAACTGCTGGCGCAACTGGGCGAACAGTTCGTCATCGTGAATCGCATCGGCCAGGTTGACGCCACTCACCTCGGCACCAATCGCGCAGGTCAGTTGTTCAATGTGCATGCTGTTGCCCTCTTCAGATGACGAAGATCGACGAGCCCGTGGTTTTGCGGGCTTCCAGGTCACGGTGGGCCTGTACCGCGTCCTGCAGGGCGTAGTGCTGATTGATTTCGATACGAATGCGCCCGCTGCTGACGTGGTCGAACAATTCGCCGGCCAGGTCAGCCTTTTCTGCCGGATCGGCGATGAAGTCGGCCAGTGCCGGGCGGGTAAGCTGCAGCGAACCCTTGATTGCCAGCAACTGCGGGTCGAACGGCGGGATGGTGCCCGACGCCGTGCCGACGCAAACCATCAGCCCGCGGCGCTTGAGCGAATCGAGCGAGCCGGTGAAGGTGGTCTTGCCGACACTGTCGAACACGACGTTCACCCCTACCCCGTCGGTCAGTTCGCGCACGCGGCTGGCGACGTCTTCGACGCTGTAGTTGATGATGTGGTTGCAGCCATGGGCGCGGGCTACCTCGGCCTTGGCCTCGGTGGATACTGTGCCGATCACGTTCAGCCCAAGCAGCCGCGCCCACTGCGCGATAATCAGGCCCACCCCGCCAGCAGCCGCATGCAGAAGCACGCTGTCACCAGGTTTGAAGTCATACAGCCGGCGTAACAGGTAGGCCGAGGTCAGGCCACGCATGGTCATGGCGGCAGCAGTCTCGAAGGCAATGGTTTCCGGCAGCTTGATCAGCGCCGCAGCGGGGATCAGGCGCTCGGTGCAATAGGCACCCAAGGTATTGAGGAAACCGGTATAGGTGACCCGGTCACCGACCACCACCTGGGTCACGCCTTCGCCCACCGCCTCCACCACCCCGGCAGCTTCAACGCCGATGCCATTGGGCAGCGCGATTGGGTAAGTGCCGTTGCGAAAGTAGGTGTCGGCATAGTTCAGGCCCACCGCCACCTGGCGCAAACGAACCTGCCCGGGGCCGGGCTCGCCAACCTCGGCGTCCTCGTAGCGCAATACCTCGGGGCCACCGGTCTGATGGAAACGTACCACTTTGGACATGCTTGTCTCTCCAATCATCGATCTGGACGTCAGGCGTCAGTGTTGGGTGATTGGACTGTATGCCCTTGGCTTGCGGGGTGCTTCGCATCGGACGACAGCGGGTTTTCATTTGATGACAGCAGGTGTCGACGCACCGGTGTTCGGACCAGCGCCTTAATTCATGAGGCTGCTTGATGGTTACCTCTTGCGAGACTAATACTTAAATCTCTGCCTGGGGAGGCACGAAAAATGCAACCAAGATTCGTTATCGTTCCCGCTGTGCCGATCGAAAAGGAATCGTTCCGCGTTGGCAGCCGCTACTACGCCGCTACCGTGTGTGGAGGGTTCGACATTTATGACAATCAGGCAAAGGAGCGGCTCAAGCCGAGCTATCCGAGCCGCACGGAGGCGCAGGTGAAATGCGAGCATTTGAACAAGCGGGATGAGTTGGGGTAACTGCAGGAGATCGGGGCGGCTCAACCCGCTCGGGGCACGGGTTCAATCCAGGCATTGCTTGGCAGCCTGGCGTAATTTGTCGCCAGACAGAAAGCTGCCCTTGTAGAAGGTCGCGCGGCTGCCCTCGTGAGCGTCAACCACATCAAGCACATCGTCGCTTGCCACGGCGCTTGGCGCCGTGAGCCGGTAGCCATGGGCTATCGACTTCTGCGTGGCCTGTGGGGCCAGCGCTTGCCATTTTGGCAGGACACAGGCGGCGTACTGCTGCGGCGATTTTTGGGTCAGTTTGCTGGCAGTGGGTTTGCCGGGGGTTGCGCAACCGGCGAGGCTGGCAACCAACACAGTGGCGATAAAAATACGAATGTCAGGCATTTGCAATCGACCGTTATGGATACGCTGCATTCTAACGGGCGTGACGCCGCGTTACTAATCAACCAAAGTCTTGCTGCAGGACGACGCCCAAGCGGGATCCGTGCAGCGCACCTGATATTTCTGCCAGTAGCCGGGGCACGCCGCAACAGTGAAACTCCCGAGGGACATCACACCACGACTCGGCAGGGCTTCATACCATGCAAACGAACGCCAACCACACTCAGTTCTTCTATCAGAACGGCAAACTCGTCACCCTTAAAACCGGTGAACAGGGCCATAGTATCTTTCGCTCGCCGGACGTCCCCCTTGCCGAGCGACAATCAGACGACACCGACGCCATCGGATTGCTGGCAACTGACGACAAAGGTTCGGTGCTGCAGGTACAGGAGAAAAGCTAAAGCCCTGAGGATACTCCGGCGCCATTGCGAGCCAAACCCGGGGTCAGGGCTTGGCTCCCCTGTACAATACGATGGCTGCTATATCCAGGACCAACACACTGCCGACAACCAGGAACATGATGTACAGATCTTCAGAGAGCATTGCAGTGTCCCCCAGATGCGCCGGTTTCAAAGGGGTATGCAATTACTGATCCCGTCAGCGCATCCGCTAGCGAACTGCGACTCAGCTGAACTTTAACTTGACCACTTTGCTCAGCGCCCAGCCACTGAAGACATAGAACGCATCCAGGTAGAAGCGCCCTGCGTAGTTGGGCAACGGCGTTTGATTCAACAGCACATCCGGCTCGGGCGCAGGAGGAAACAGTGCATAAAAGCCGTTGGGCAGCACTGCCAGTGCCAGCAGCAACAGGTAAGTCGAGGCTTGTAGCAGGGTGGCACGATTACTGGATCTGGCGGACCACTTCAGCCCGTAGTAGGCAACCAGGCCGGCAACAGGCAAAACCCAGAAATGCGTCGGCATCCCAATGAACATTTCGGCGACTACGCTTCTTGCTTCCACCTGCGACTCTCCATCCAAATACAACGATTATTACGGGCGGGGCCGGCAAATGCAAAGCAACGCTGCTCAGGCCATACCGGCTCCACCCGCCCTTTTTGAACGTTGCCGGGCAGGCGATCGGCAGACAAAAAGCCCGCTCTCGACGGCGGGCTATTGGTGTGGGGTTGGATGATTACGCTTTTGAACACATCAGTGCAGCATCCAGCAACCTGCCATGGTCGTACCAGGCATCACGTTGATAGGCCGTGAAGTGGCGCTCGCTTCCCGTGCCCCGCAACACTACAAGACCTTCTGCCTTGTCGGGGTCAGTGCTTTCGACGAAAAGCCTGACCGCGTTATCACCCTCGACTTCATAGGTTTTCACATTCCCTTGTAGCTCGCCTTTGACGCAGCCCAGATAGGCGGGTGGGCTTTTCACGGTAGTGCCAGCGGTATAATCGTGGCTGTCACGCACATCCGGGTTTTGTGCGCAGCCTGCGACGAACAACGAGGCTGCCCCGATTACCAGTATTGCACCTGCTCGCGAACTTGAGTTTTTCACGCGACACGCTCCTGCAGCCCCCTCGAAAACTGGGAAATGTTGCCAAGCAGCCTGCCCTTTTTTGGTTTTTGTCCTGCCCATGTTACTGCTCAACGACAACAGGGCATCAGGTTTGTTTGCTATATAGGGTTCGGGGCGTTTTCCTCACACCCTGCGTTAGCCCCGATTACGCGTAAGGCCTGACCCATAACCGGGGTCAGGGAATGGCATTGAGAAACACATAAGTCGCCGCCAGATCCAGTACCAGCACAGCAACCACGCTGAAAATCATGTAATAGCGGTCATCCTGAGTCATCTCTGCGTACTCCGCATGATCAATGTCTCAGGGGTCACAGCAATTCTCGTTCCAGCGCCCAGGTGCAGCCCGCTGACACCGCGCCAGCCAAACAGCGCAATCGCGCAGTCAGTCCTTGATCTGGCATACGCCATTGGCTTTGTTCTTACCGGTATACGAGACGTCAGGCGAGCCGTCCGGGTTGATCGACAACGATACCGTTACCCCGCCACCTTTGGCCTCGAAATAGTTGTCATTGAATTTTTTCAGCGTAGCTTCCTTGCCATTGATATAGACAGGCCCACCTTTATCGGCATGGACCTCGATATTGCCGGGGCATGTTGCGTTCAACAGCGGAATACCGGCGTGGGCAGCGCCCGATGCGGCGAGCAACAGGCCCAGTAACAAACGCTTCATTTGCAGTGTCCTCGTGGGGTTGTCGGGGGTGCGCGCGTTAAAGCAGTCCTGCGATAGCAAAGAGGCTCATCGCGCGTTCGAGAGGGTAGGCAAGCACATGCAGGCTCATCTCGCTACGCATTTTTTTTCATTCAGTGCATCCAGTCCGCCCGTTGGCGGGTATTGCTAGTGGGCGGCCTTTGACTGCCCAGCCCAATGACTTTCAGGAGCACTGCCCATGAACTTCAAATACTCCGCCTGCCTGCTCGCCTGCAGCCTCGCCCTTGCGCTGCAGCCCGCCCACGCCCAGACCACGCTGCCAGAAGCGGTCAAAGTCCCTGATGGCCATCGCGTCCTGCTCGAAACCGTCGGCGTCGGCGAGATCACCTACGAGTGCCGCGACAAGGCCAACACCCCCGGTCAGACCGAATGGACTTTCGTCGGCCCCAAGGCAGTGCTCAATGACCGTGGCGGTAAACAGGTGGGCGACTACTTTGGCCCACCCGCTACCTGGCAGGCCAAGGATGGCTCGAAAGTCACCGGCACCCAGCTGGCAGTGGCACCGGCGGACAAAGGCGCCATACCCTATCAACTGGTCAAGGCCAACCCGGCCGAAGGCAAAGGCGCCATGCAAGGTGTCAGCTATATCCAGCGCCTGGCCACCCGCGGCGGTGTGGCGCCGTCAGTCGATTGCACGGCGCAGAACAAAGGTGACAGGCAGGTCGTCCAGTACCAGGCTGACTATGTGTTCTGGACAGCCAAGTGACACGCACCTGACCCAACGCCCTGCGAGTGATGATCTACGCTCGATGGCAAGCCCCCCGGCTGGATGGCCGGGGTACTTGCCTTACACAAGGAAGCCACACACGTTGAACTCGCCGGCCACTCCCTTCGACTTCCACCGCTGCCTGTTAGCCTGTGCACAGGGTGACCGGCGGGCCCTGCAGGCGCTCTACGATCACGAAAGCGCGCGCCTGCTGGGCGTTGCCCGGCGTATCGCACGTGACGACGCCACCGCAGAAGACATCGTCCACGATGCGATCATCCGCATCTGGACCCGCGCTGCCAGCTACGACCCGGCGCGCGGCTCGGCTCGAGGCTGGATCTACAGCATTACCCGCCACCTGGCGCTGAACTCGATACGCGATACCCGCCGTGAAACTGTACTGACTGATGCCGACACCGAAACTGCGTCAACATTGCACGGGAGGGTTGATGACCTTGACCTCTGGTCCGGCTCAGCAAAGATTTACCGCTGCCTTGAACAACTGCAGCCCGCACCGCAACGCTGCATCCTGCACGCCTACGTGGACGGCTGCAGCCACGCCGAGATAGCCGGTTTATTGGGCGCGCCACTGGGCACTGTCAAGGCCTGGATCAAACGCAGCCTCAAAGCGCTACGGGAGTGCCTGGAATGAAGCCCGATTCTGCCGAAGAACTGGACAGCCTCGCCGGGGAATATGTGCTGGGGACCTTGTCGCCGGAGCAATATGCCGCGGCGGCCGAACGCCTGCGTACCGACCCCGCGCTTCGCGCCGCCGTGGATGCCTGGGAGGCCCGGCTGCTGGAGCTGACCGCGCTGTCTACCCCGCAGCCACCGAGCCCCCGCCTGTGGCGCCGCATCCAGCGCAGCCTCGATGAGCTACCCGCACCGCGCACGCAGGCTCGCTGGTGGCAACGCCTCGGCCTGTGGCAAGGGCTCAGCGCCGCAGGGCTGGCTGCAAGCCTGCTGCTGGCGTTTACCTTGCTGACCACGTCCCCCTCTACCACGCAATACCTGGTGGTGCTGGTGGCGCCGAACAGCCAGGCCCCCGGCTGGGTGGTGCAGGCCAGCGACAGCCACATGATCGACCTGCTGCCGCTGGGCCGGGACACGGTCCCCGACGGCATGGCCTTGCAGTTCTGGACCAAGGGCGAGCAATGGCGTGCTCCGGTTTCGCTTGGCCTGGTCAAACCGGGCGAACCCTATCGAGTTCCGCTGGAAAGTTTGCCACCCTTGGAGGCCAATCAACTGTTCGAGCTGACGCTGGAGAAAGCCGGTGGCTCGCCGACCGGTCTGCCGACAGGACCGGTGAAGTTCATTGGTCGCGCGGTGAAAGTGATATGACACGAAAGGGCCGCAGAAAATGACTGCGGCCTTCGCAAGGCTGGAAGCCAGGGTCAGCCGCGGATCACCTCAAGGCGATCCCGCCCAGCCTCTGTGATGGCGTTCTCCCCTTCATCGCTGATGCGATAACGTCCTGACACCATTTTGGTAATTGAGAAACGGACCAGCCCGCTTTGGGACAAGGCTTGGCCTGCTTCGAAGCGCATTGCCTGCTCCAGGTCGAAGATCTTGATCTCTCCGATTTTGTAGCGTGCAAACGCGACCAAGGCGTTATCCAGTTCTTGTTGACTGATCGTTGTAGCGACTTCCATTCGACCTCCCAGGTCATGAGAGCCCCGGTCCGTGGGGGGGTGAAGGCAACGAACCGGGTGGCTTGTTGAAGGCGGACCGTACTATGCAGTCACGGAAGTCGCTACTGGCTTTCCATCCATGCTGGATGGGTAGGCAGCACGACACCCACCACACCTACGGTCACTTCAGGCGCCGTCGCTGGCGGCGGAACGCTTACGGCCTTGATCTGCGTCGTCCTGTTCAGTGCCCGCTGCCCTTTACGCCCGTGCGCTTTGGGGCGAAAAGCTGCCGATCGTGAATGACCGCCATCGACCCGTTATCGGTTGTCCGTTCGCTGTAGGTCGTTCATGGCCTAAAGGAACCCGATTCCAACACCTGCCCCCTGAAGACGTGGCCGTGAACCCAACACAGCTAAGTACGCAACACCTGTTCACCAGCATTGGCAGGCAGGCGTACAGCATCAACCAACGCGGCGCAAGCAATCAGGCCGATACCGACAAGCGCCCAGCGGAAGTCGCCCACTGTCATCTCGCTTTCACCCCCCCGCAGCATCGTCGAGACCCTCAGCAGCAGGGCCGCAATCGCAACCCCGAGCGCCATCGCCAGTTGGAAGAACATGCTGAACAGCGTCGACGCCTGGCCCATCTGTGCTTTTGGCACCTCGGCAAACCCGATGGCGTTGTAGGTGGTGAACTGCATGGAACGAGACAGCCCGCCAATGAACAGCACCAGCGCCATCCAGTACCACGGCATGTCCTGCTGCAGGAGCAAGCACGCGAGAATGCAACCGACGCCGATCAAGCCATTGACCAGCAGCACTCGACGAAAGCCGTGGCGGCGCAGCAGCCCGGTGGTAAACGGTTTCATCGCGAGGTTGCCGACGAAGATCGCCAGCACCAGCAACCCTGCATCCACCGGCGAATAGCCGAAACCGATCTGCAGCAACAGCGGAATCAGGAACGGCAAGGCGCTGATCGACAGGCGGAACAACGTGCCGCCGATGATGCTGGCGCGGAACGTGGCGATGCCTAGGGTAGCCAGCGGTAGCAGTGGCGCCGGGTGACGCTGGCAATGGCGGATCGACAGCCAGGTCAGCAGAGCCCCCACGGCCACCAGTGTAGCGCCTGTGCCGAGGCTGCCGCCCGACAGCGAGCCGAGTATCTCCAGGCCCAGCAACCAGGTCGCGCAGGCCGAAGCGAGGAAGACGAAGCCGAGCCAATCGAAACGGCGCGCTTCACTGGCACGCGTATTGGGGACCAGCCACCACGCCGCTGCGATGGCCAGCAGGCCGAGCGGGATGTTCAGGTAGAAGATCCACGGCCACGACAGGTGGGTGACGATCAGCCCGCCAATCGGTGGGCCGAGCACCGGCGCCACCAACCCGGGCCAGGTGATCACCGCAAGCATCTTCACCAGGTCCTGCTTCTCGGTGGTGCGCAGCACCACCAGACGCCCGACCGGTACCATCAGCGCGCCACCGATGCCTTGCAGCACCCGTGCGGCGACGAAGGTTTCCAAGGTTTGTGCCAATCCGCACAGCCACGAGGCCAGGGTGAACAGGCCAATGGCCCCGGCGAACACCTGGCGTGCGCCGAAGCGGTCGGCGACCCAGCCGCTGAGCGGGATGAACACCGCCACCGCCAGCAGGTAGGCGCTGATGCCGATATTCAGGCTGACCGGGTTCTCGGCGAAGTCACGGGCCATCTGCGGCAGCGCGGTGGCGATGACGGTGGCGTCGAGGTTTTCCATGAAGAAGGTGACGGCGACCAGCAAGGCGATGCCGGTGTTGGGGACTGCGGGGGTGGCCAAGGGTTCAGTTCCTTCTGCAAAAGGAGAGTCTCGATTGTAGGAGCGGGTTTACCCGCGAACACCGGCGCAGCCGGTGCCATGCCCCGCGTCACCTGCTTCGCGGGTAAACCCGCTCCCCTGCTCAGACCATGCTCATCGCCGCACGCAGCGCCAGCAGGTAGGTTTCGACACCAAACCCGCAGATCTGCCCGCGCACCACCTCGGCAAATACCGAGTGATGGCGGAACGGCTCCCTGGCATGGATGTTGGACATGTGCACTTCTACCACCGGCACTTCGATAATGGCCAATGCATCACGAATGCCGTAGCTGTAATGCGTCCAGGCACCGGCATTGATCAGCACCGCATCCACCCGGTCCTCATAGGCCTGATGGATGCGTTCGCACAGGGCGCCCTCGAAGTTGCTCTGGAAGCTCACTACCTGCGCCCCCAGCTCTTCGCCCAGGGCTTGCAACGCCTGGTCGATGTCGGCCAGGGTCGCTGTGCCGTACTGGCGCGGGTCGCGCTTGCCGAACATGTTGTGGTTGATGCCATGCAGCATCAGTACATTGGCGACCATCGACCTACTCCAGGGGAATCGTCAGCTGATTGATCACGGCACGTGTGTCGGGCCGCACCCCGCGCCACCAGGCGAACGCCTCGGCGGCCTGCTCCACCAGCATGCCGACGCCATCGGCCAGGCG
>NZ_JBQENN010000009.1:4695-99117 GCF_052044625.1 Pseudomonas sp. 22515 | reverse complement strand
CGCGGGCCAGGCGCAGGAAAGGCGTGAGGCCTTTGCCATAGGCCAGCTCGTAGGCCAAGGCCGCCTCACCCAGCACATCAGCCGGCAGTGGCGGCAAGTCAGCGGTCAGGCTCGCCGAGGTGGCGTTGACCACGATGTCGAACGATTGCCCTTCCAGCGCTTCGTAGCGGCTGATGCGCAGACGCGGGTGATCGAGCTCGTTACGCAGCGCCAGCGCCTTGGCCATGTCCCGGTTGGCGATCACCAGCTCGCGTGGGCCCGCCTGCAGGAACGGCAGCAACGCCCCGCGCACCGCGCCGCCAGCGCCCAGCAGCAGCACACGGCGGTTGCGCAGCGGCTCGCCAAGGTTCTCCTCGATGTCCCGCAGCAAACCGATGCCATCGAAGTTCTCGGCGACGATGCAGCCATCCTCGAACTTCAGCGCATTGGCCGCCCGTGCCAATTGCGCCCGCTCGCTGCGCCGGTCGGCCAGCTCGAAAGCACGCAGCTTGAACGGGGCAGTGATGTTCATGCCCTTCCCGCCTTCGCTACGAAACTGCAGTACCTGGGCTTCGAAGTCGTCCAGCGAGCCCTCGATAGCCCCGTATTCCAGCTGCTGGTTGCTGGCCTGGGCGAACAGGCCATGAATCAGTGGGGACTTGGTGTGGTTGATCGGTCGGCCGATCACTGCGTAGCGGTCGCTCATCGTGCATCTCCGTGGGTAAACAACACGCCATCCGCCTGCAAGGCAATGATTTCTTCAGTACTGAAGCCAAGCCCGGCGGCCACTTCGGCGTTGTGCTGACCAAGGTCCGGGGCTACTTGGTGAATCGTGGTGTCGCAGTCGGAAAAGCGGAACGGCAGGTTGGCCAGGCGCAGCGTGCCGTAGCGTGGGTGCTGCTGCTCGATGACCATGTTGCGTGCCTGGATCTGCGGGTCGGCCAGCACTTCGTCGATGCGTTGAACCTTGGCACTGGGGATGTCGATGCCATCGAGCAACGCGAGGATCTCGGCCACCCGACGCGCGCCAACCCAGTCGCGGACCACCGCCAGGATCGCCTCGCGGTGGGCATTGCGGCCGTTGAGGCTGTGGTAGCGGCGGTCGCTGCCGAACCCGGGCGGGCCGCCGTTGGCTTCGAGCATGGCCGCGAAGCGCTGCCAGGCATCGTCGACCTGGGCGGCGATCACCAGGTCGCCGTCGGTGGCGCGGAACACGCCGTACAGGGTCGAAGTGGGCATGTCGTGGCCGGTCTGCTGGGGCAACACAGTGCCACCGGACAGCGTGTAACACTGCACCGCGTATTCGTGCATCGACACCAGGGTGTCGTACAGCGCCATGTCGATGTGCTGGCCTCGGCCACTGCTCACCCGGCCGAGCAGCGCGGCATTGATCGCCGCCACCGCGTGGATGCCGGTGTACATGTCGCCCAGGGAAATACGCAGCAGCGGCGGTGCCTCGCCCGGCACGCCCACCATCTGCATGATCCCGCTCTTGGCCTCGGCGATCAGGCCGAAGCCGGCGCGGTGGGCGTCCGGCCCGGTATGGCCGTAGGCGGAAATCGAGCAGTACACCAGGCGCGGGTTGCGCGCCGACAGCTCGGCGTAGCCCAGGCCCAGCTTGTCCAGGGCGCCGGGGCGGTAGTTCTCGATGAACACGTCGGCCGAATCGGTCAGGCGCTGCATGAACGCCTTGCCGCGCGGGTCTTTCATGTTGACGCTGACGCCCTGCTTGCCCATGTTCAGCTGCAGGAAATAGCCGCTCTGCTGGTCGTCCAGGGTGAACGCATGCTGGCGGCCAGCGTCGCCGCTACCCGGCCGCTCGACCTTGATCACCTCTGCGCCGAGCGCCGCCAGGCAACGGCCGACATAGGGGCCGGCGAGGAAGTGGCTGTAGTCAATGACGCGGATACCCGCCAATGGCAATGCCTGGCTCATGCTGCAGCCCTGCGCGGCACCATCAACCGGTGCTCGCCACGTTGCACGACTTCGCCGTGCTGGTTGATCAGTTCCGAAGGCAGCACCACGATGCCCCAGCCAGGTCGGCTGTTGCTCGGGCGCATCGCCCCCACCCGCATGCGCACGTGGAGCACGTCGTTGACCTTGATCGGCAGCACGAAGTCCCAGGTCCAGCCCAGCGACATGCCCGGTAGGAAGCGGTACTCGCACTGGGTCTTCAGGCCGTCGGCGATCGACAGCCCGAACAGGCCGTGGGCAACCAGGCAGCCAAAGTGGCTGGCGTTGGCGTAGGCCTCGTCGACATGCACCGGGGTGTGGTCGCCGGTGAGGTCGGCGTAGGCCAGGATGCGTTCGCGGGTCACGGTGTAGGTCGGGCTGATGCACTCATCGCCTTCGCGGGCATCGTCCCAGTACTTTTCAATCACGCTCATGCCTGCACCTCCGCGCGCGGGTCGATGGCCAGTGCCTGGGCTACGCATTTGGCCGGCAGCGCCTGGATGAACTCCACCGCCAGGCCATCAGGCAGGCGTAACCAGTTACGGCCCTGGGGCATTTCGCTGACGCCAAAGCGCTGGGCAGCGGCCAGTGCCGCTTCCAGGTCTTCGCACATGATGCCCAGGTGCGCCAGGCGCCCTTCCGGGCCAGCGAAGTCCGGCTGGTGAATGAACTGCAGGCCGCCGAGGGTCCAGTACTGTGCCGGCTGCTCGACGTCACCCTGCACTTCACGCATGGTCATGCCGCACACCTCGCTGAAAAAGCGGATATGCCATTGAATGTCCTGCACCCAGAACGCCACGTGTTCGAGGTAGGCTTTTGACTGGCTCATGGGGTTTCCCTCTTCTGCTGATCGGCCATGGCGCGCTCGATACCCTTGATGCAGGCCACCAGGGTCGCGTTGACCGGCGTGGCCACGCCATGGCGCTGGCCCCAGCGCACGACGGAGCCGTTGATGAAGTCGATTTCGGTGATCGAGTTTTTTTCCAGGCTCTGCAGCATCGAGGTGCGGAAGCTCGCCGGCAGGCCCTCGGCGGCCAGTGACCAGGCAGCCTCGGGGCTGGTCAGGCTCAAGCGGATGCCGGCGCGCTCGGCCACGGCAATGGCCTCGGCCACGGCGGCCTTGGCGGTGCTTTCCAGCAGCGGCTCGCTGTACAGCTGGCCGTAACTGAGCATGGTGATGCCGCTCAATGCACCGGTGGCGACGTTGACCAGCAGCTTGTCCCACATGGTGCCGAGGATGTTGTCGCTGACCGTGGTGGCCAGCCCGGCATTGTTGAACGCTTCGGCGATGGCCTGCACGCGGGGCGTCAGCTGGCCGTCGAGCTCACCGATGAAAGTCTGTTTGCCGGCCACACCGGCGCGGATCGAGCCCGGTGCGAGTAGCACACCGCCGACATAGGTCTTGCCAGCCAGCACCCGCTCGCGACCCACCACTTCGGCCAGGATATCCTCGTGGCCGAGGCCATTCTGCAGCGACAGCACCAACGTCTGTGGGCCTATCAGCGCGAGGGCACCGGCGATGGCCTCGGCAGTGTGAAACGACTTCACCAGCACCACCACCAAATCGGTCACGCCAACGTCTTCGGCTTCGATGGCCGCGTTGACCGGTACATAGCGCTCGCCCCGTTCGTCCTGCACCCGCAGCCCATGCTGGTTCATCGCCTCGACATGCGCGCGGCCGCGGTTCAGCAGCCAGGTTTCATGCCCTGCCTCGCTCAGGGCTGCGCCAATGGCGCACCCCAGTGCACCGGCGCCCAGAATGCAGATTTTCACGTCGCAGACCTCCTGTGATTTGCGATCACCTTATGCAGCGGGGTTTATTTGCGCTATACAATGACCTCAATACAGCTATTGAGAATTTCAATAATGACTACCCTGGAGGCCCTGCCCGAACCCAAGCTGCTGCAGCTGTTCGACGTGCTGTACCAATGCCGCAGCGTGACCCGTGCCGCAGAACAGTTAGGGCAGAGCCAGCCGACCATCAGCATCTGGCTGGCGCGCCTGCGCGAGCAATTGAACGACCCGCTGTTCGTGCGTACGCCGGGCGGCATGGCCCCTACCCCCCGCGCCGATCAGCTGATAGGGCCGTGCCGCGAGGTGCTGGAATCGCTGCGCCGGCTGACCGCCTGGGAGCCGCAGTTCATCGCCGCCACAGCGCAGCGGCGTTTTCGCCTGTGTGTCAGCGATGCCAGCCACATCACCTTGCTGCCAAGCATCCTCAACCATCTGCGCAGCCATGCGCCGGGCATCCGCCTGGAGGCGGCGCGGATCGACGGCAATACCGAGAGCGCGCTGGAATCGGGCGAAGCGGACCTGGCCATCGGCTTCGTGCCCTGGCTGGGAGGGGGAATGTATCAGCAGGTGCTGTTCGAGCAGGACTGGGTGTGCCTGAGCAACCCGCAGCATCCGCGCCTGGGCGATGGCATGAGCCTGGAGCGGTATCGGGCCGAGGGGCATGTGCAGATCAGTTTCGGCACCGGGCAGAAGCTGCTGGAAGCAGGGTTGGCGCGGGCCGGGATCGAACGGCGGATCATGCTCGAGCTGCCAGCGTTTCTCGGGTTAGGGATGATAATCGGGACTACCGATCTCCTGGGCACCTTGCCGCGGCATATCGGGCAGACACTGGCCGATATGCATGGGCTACAGGTCCATGACTGCCCGTTCGAAGTGGAGGGATTCACGGTCAAACAGCATTGGCATGCCCGCTATCATCAGGACAATGGAAATCGATGGTTGAGGGAAGTCGTTCGCGGATTGTTTCAGTAAGCCCGCCAAGCAGGCTCCCGTTTCGACTTAAGCAGGGGTTAAAATCAATGCCATTACCCAAGGTGGGGAATTCTTGATCACGGCTATTTGCATATCGCTAAGGCCGTTGCTCTACAGCGAGATCATGAATCAAGGAGTTTCGATGACCTTTGCAAAGCGTGTCAGGGATAACCAAGTCGCCCGCCCAAATCAGAGAAGTTTCAATCTGGCTGAATGGAAAGCGGCTTTTGAACTCGACGGGATGGATCAAGCGTCCAAAAATTTATACGAAGCCGGTGTCTGGTTTTTCCGGGCCTTCTCAACCATCAGGGGCGAGTTGAGCTTCGCGGCTGACAAGAAAATCAGCCGGAATGACAAGCTGTTAGCGTTCGTCAGCCATGCTAACTTGAACGCCATCGGCTACCAGTTATCAATTGCCGACATTGTTCGCGAGTCCAGGTCGCAGAATCCTGCGCAGCGAAGTGCAAGCCATATCCTGCCCAGCGTGCATGACCGTGATGGTGTAGCCCATTCGTTGGATCAGATCGCGCAATCGGATATCGACGGGCTACAACTCCCGCTTCGAATGATCCTTAGCCAGAAGCCGTCGCACGCCAAAGAAGCGCAATCGAGAACGGCATCACAAAGCGATATCGCAGTGGATTACGCCATCGGAACTTTCTACAAAATTATCGAAGACTTATGGGAAGAGTGTCTGTGGAATAACTACGTTTTCACCGAGTCCGCTGAAGGCGTCAAGTTGTCGCCAGCACGGCCCTCTGACGCAAATTGGAAGTGGATAACCTTAAGTCGTCGCAGTGCCGTTCATCACGCCAGTAGCCTTCACCATCACTCGATGTTTGAGCAAGCCCGCCGCTCAAACAGCCATGCCGCGCTCGGCATACCTAGACCCATCGTTGCAGTGACTGCCGTCGACGGAAATTACACATTCGTGCTGGCAGCGGATGAAACAATCGGTGAGCGGTCCCGCGAAAGCTACGTTCTCATGCAAGAAGCCTTGCAGCCGTACTACGCAGAACTTGCCCGATTTCAAAGCCCTCGGCTCGCAGGAGGCACGATAATCGACGTGATCAAGTGCTGGACCGTGCTGCAAAGCTTGGTGGCACTTTTGAAGAAGGGGTCTCACGTATCCAACAACCCGCAAACCCCCACCCAAGCATTGGCCGAACTCACCACGCCCAGAATCCCACGAGGTGCGTTAATAGAAGCCATCCGTGACTCACTGTGCGTCACCGCCGACATCAGCCACAAGCTGCTCGAGTTCTTCACCTATTCACCCTCAGCAGCACAGCGGCATGAAGAAAATGAACTGTGGACACAGCCCCTTATCGCCTTGAACGACAGCGAGCTGCTGGTGCTCTTTACCCCCTCACTGGGCACAACCCAGCGCAACGTAGACATCTGGATCCGCCAACTCGGTGCGAAGTTTGATACCCGTGGGCTGTCATTTGAAAACTATCTGCGCGACGTGTTGAATTACACCATCAGCGCCTCCCCGATAAAGCGGGACGTTGCTCTGATGCCCCACGCGTTGAAATTCAATTTACCGGGAGACGTTGAGGAAGAACCTCTCTTCGAAGACATCGACATCGTGTTGCGCATCGGTAATGTCGTTGTCATTGGCGAAGCAAAATGCTTTCTGCAACCGGTCGACCCCGATGAAGTATTCAAGCATCGGGAAAAGATCATTGAGGCCCAGACCCAACTTCAACGCAAAACAGACTACATCCAAAAATACAAAAAACAGTTCCGTGAAGAGTGCGCGAGACGTGATTTCCGTCTGCCCGAAGACTTCAAAATCCAACCACTCATTTTGCTCAACGGGCAGACCCACTGCGGCATTCCCTACGCCGGCACGCCCATTGTCGACATCATGATTCTGGCGACTTTCCTAAGAGGCGTACTACGGCATAACATTGTAGTCACCAAAGCAAACGGGGTGGAATCTGCGGACGCGTACCCTCTCTACAGTGACATCATCGAAGCGCAAACCCTGCTAGAAGCGTATTTGATGACCCCCCCACAGCTCCAACGTTACACCACTGCATTGGTCGAACGTCAGGTTATCTACCGCGACATCGTCAAGGCGCTTGAACCGGTGACCTACGATTACTTCGAGGTAGACCTGTCCAGAATCTTGGGGTGACATCGGCGAGTATCCTATCACCCTCGCAAAGTACTTATGCAAAGGCTTCAGACGCGGATAGAGGGGATCGACTCTGGGCCTGCCCCGTGACAGCGGACGCCAAGAAGCTGGCTACAGATGCCTATGCTATCCGTCCGGCGTATGAGCGAGTCGGTGAAACAGCGTGGCTCTTCTGCTCCACCGAAACACGCTAAACCTAAGTCAGCTTCAACCCACCGTCTGAAAGGAGTATCTCGCCGGTCAGGTAGTCCGACTCGACCAGCATGACAACCGCTTTTGCGATGTCGTCGGGGCTGGCGGCCCTGCGCATAGGTGCGCGAGTTCGCCACAATTCTTGGGCCTCTGTCCACTCTGCGGTCAGAGGCGTGTCGACCAAGCCAGGCGCCACAGCGTTTACGCGAATGTCTGGCCCCAGCGTTAGCGCGAGCAAGCGGGTCATGTGATTTAGCGCAGCTTTGCTTACCGCATAGGGAATCGATGCGCCCTTAGGACGGGTACCGGCATGCGAACTGATGTTTACGACGCAACCTGCTCGACGGTAACGGGCGGCATCGCGCAGTGCCGACTCGGCCAAAGCGACCAGATGGAACGGTGCCACGACATTAACCTCGTTAAGCTCGTGCCACACCGTCGAACTGGCAGAGGCAAGGTCGCCGTGCGCAATGACTCTGCTAATACCGGCGTTATTGACCAGTACGTCGAGCTGCCCCCACGCGGCGATAGCCTCGTTAACAAGCCTGACCCTGTCAGTTTCGACAGCAAGATCAGCTTGCAAGTAAATAGCCTGCTTCATTTCGGCAACCATCGCGCGTCCCGTATCCGCAGAGTTTCGCGAATGGAGCACCACCGCATAGCCTGCCCGGCTAAGGACACGTGCAATGGCTGCGCCGATACCGGACGTTGATCCTGTCACCAACGCAACGCGTAATGCGTTATCGGTTGTCGGATTGGGTGTCATATGGGTATCTCGAATGGAGTGCTAAAGAGTAAGCGGCCAGCGTACACACCTCGCACAGATCAGTCAGCCATCCACAGATGCGGAAGCAATTGCTCGGTCTCACTGGCTCACTGCGTCGGCAGCCGCGTCAGCACATCGATAGATACGCGCATGGGTCATGCCCCTTCAGCCGCGCAGAAGCTGATATCGGGGGACACGCGAACGTATCCGCTACCGGGGCACTCCACCTCCCCGTCTGCTTGGCCATCTACCAACGTCTGGATCTCTGCGAAGACATCTGAAGCCAGGCTAGCCGGGACAACCCAATAATCAAAAATCCCGCCCTCCTCTCGATCCTGGCCACAAGTCACAAAATGCCGGTCCCAAACTTCTGCTTCAGGCGCATTGCCAAACAGCCAACGAGCCCTCTACAGCGATCGTCATCTTGCGTCTCCCAGGCCCTTGTCATGCGCAGACGTTTCAATCCATTTTCGATACTGGCGCGTGCGATAAGCCATGAAGAGCTGTTGCACGATCAGCGCGCGCAACGGCGAAACGCTCGGATCAGGCTTTTTAGCCCGGCTGAGTTTGCGCAGTTGAAACTTCACTACTGCCATGTTTGCCAAGGATGCGATGGCTTTGTTTTTCCAGGTGATCGCCGGCAATTGAGGGGCGTTGTCTTTGCCCTGCAACCAGTCACGAGGCAAGTGCGGATCGATGGCTAACGCCGTGCCGATACCCACCATGTCCACACCGCTCTGCACGACGCTTTCGGCCACCGCGCGGCGACGTATACCGCCAGTGACCATCACCGGCATTTTGGCGACGGTTTGGAGATCACGGGCGAATTCGACGAAATAAGCTTCGCGAGCCAGGGTGCGACCATCGCGCGCGTCACCCTGCATGGCGGGGACTTCGTAGCTGCCTCCCGATAATTCCACCATGTCTACGCCCAGGTCGTTGAGCCACTCAACGACCTTTTTCGCGTCTTCGGTGGTGAACCCTCCACGCTGGAAATCGGCGGAGTTGAGTTTGACCGCCACTGCAAAATCCACAGAAACCACGGCCCTGACCGCCTTGACGATTTCGAGCAACAGGCGCGCCCGATTTTCCAGAGAGCCACCCCACTCGTCCTTCCTTTGGTTGGTCAACGGCGAAAGGAACTGGCTCAACAAATAGCCGTGGGCCGCGTGGATCTCCACACCTGTGAATCCGGCTTGTTCGCCCAGGCGTGCGGTGTTCGCAAAGCGCTGAATAACTGCTTCGATCACGCCGGGGGGCATCGCGTGAGGCGTGGCAAAACGCTTGGACATTGTGCCCAGTTCCAGCGGCACGGCTGACGGTGCCCAGGTTTTTTGCCCAAGATTGGACTGCATCTGCCGCCCTGGGTGGTTTATCTGCAACCAGAACTGCGCGCCGCCGGATCGACCAATACGCGCCCAGCGCTTGAACTTGTCCAGTTGCTGATCGTCCTGTAACACCACACCACCCGGTCCGGTCATGGCGCGGCCGTCGACCATCACATTGCCGGTGATAATCAGGCCGGCACCACCGTCGGCCCACGCTTGATAGAGACGCATGAGTGCTTCGGAAGGCGCCTGGTCGGCATCCGCCATGTTCTCTTCCATGGCGGCTTTGGCGATTCGGTTCTTGACGGTCGAACCGTTGGGAAGCATCAGGGTGTCGAACACATTCATGGAGCAGTCCTCAATTGGATATGCGGCCACCTTAAGTTTGAAGTCGACTTTAAGGTCAATACCTTTTTCAAGGTCAGTCGATTTTCAACGCGCCAGGTCCTGGCAAGTGTGTCACCCGATGGGCGCCCGACAACCGAGTGGGGTGTTCAATCGAAGTCTTGGCAGCACCGACAGCCAGACCGGAAAAGTCGACGTGTCCTTCAAAGCGAAGAAACTCGACAAGCTCTCTCGCGAAGTCGATATCGTCACCAGCAGCTTCACCAATCTCGATCATCAGGGCCAGTTGGCATACGGTTATGCGGTTTCCCGCCAACTGCGTCACGGCTCGAGCCACGACGCAGATTCAGCCACCCTCACACTAGGCGACGGCGCTCTGTCGAATTACCTCCGCCCCCTGAAGCTTGGGAAAATGATGAAGTACGAATACGTGCCAGCGTTTCAGAGTGCGCTCTATGCCCCCAAACCGCTCGCCGGCCTGATTGGCGAGCGCTGAGACTTTTTGCGCCTGTCAGGCCCCGGAAGCCTGGCGGGCGTTTTTTCTCGTTGAAGACGTTACCGCACGCTTGCCGGACGCTTGGCCAACCCCTTCTTCACGCAAACGATTTATCAGCATTTGCGCATTGTCCGCGCACGCCATGCCTTCGGGCTTACCCTCGATGCCTTCGATGACGCGCAGAAGTTGCGCTTTGTTTTGTGCTAGCCGTTCCTCCAGCGCACTGATTTCCTCAACCTTTTGCTTGAGCCCAGTGAGCAACTCGTCGTGCCGCCAGCCACTGGCGTCCATCGGCATCAATTGCCGGATCTCCTCCAAAGAAAAACCTGCCGCCTGTGCGCTGGTTATAAGTTGCAGCACCCATTCGGTATCAGGCGCATAGTCCCGGTATCCATTGGCCTTGCGCTCGACGGCGCTAATCAAGCCACTGGCTTCATAGAAACGGATGCGTGACGGAGCCAGCCCACTGATTTTTGCCAGTTCGCCTATTCTCATACCTCACCCTGAAAAACCTATTGACCTTAAAGTTGACTTTAAGTCTAAAGTCATCGGGCGGCCAAGCACAACGTGTGACTTGGTCGCCTTGGTTTCATAGGGAAGCGGAGGCCGCGAATTCGATCATTCGTACACAATCACGCGTTCAGTGGGCGCTGATATCGTTCAGCCGCGTGGGTTTGTCGAATGTCAGACATCAGCCCTTGACGTGCACCTTCCAGTGCATCCCAGCGCTCGGCAACATGAAGTGGCGGGATGGTTACCAACTCGCGACGGTCGAAACCGACAAGTGCAGCATCGACCAGCTCACCGACCTCCATCACCTCCGGGAGTGTGTTGACGTCAATGCCGGCCCGCGCCCAGATCTCGGTACGGGTCGCTGCTGGCAGCACCGCTTGCACGTACACGCCCTTGGGTGACAGCTCCTGACTCAGCCCCTGAGACAGAAACAGCACGAAGGCTTTGGTAGCGCCGTAGATAGACATGCCGAACTCGGGCAATTTCCAGGCGTGACGCTTACCACGGCGGTCAGTGTTTCCTTGCTTCCCCCCATAGAGGAGAACTGCCTGAGGGCCGACGCCGATGACTACTACCGCAGCAAGATCCTCGCTGACCGTGTCGTATTGTCGTTCCTGGAGAGCCACCCCCAGATGCATCCCTGTATGGTCTTGCCTGGCTGGATGTGGGGGCCTGGCGACATTGGCCCAACCTCGTCGGGGCAATTGGTCAACGATGTGGTTCAGGGCAAGTTGCCCGGGTTGATCCCTGGCAGTTTTTCCATTGTCGATGCCCGTGATGTGGCATTGGCACACATTGCCGCAGCCAGACATGGGCGCCGAGGTGAGCGCTATCTCGCGGCGGGTCGACATATGACAATGCGCGAACTGATGCCTGTTTTAGGATGCATCGCGGGCGTCAAGACACCCGCTCGACAAATACCGCTGCCCTTTCTATACACCTTGGCGGCTGTGCAGGAGATCTATGCGCGCCTGACCGGCAGACCCATTCTGCTGAGCATGGCCACGTTGCGTCTACTGGTACGAGAGCAGGACCGCACCCGTTTCGACCACCGCAAGAGTGAACAGGAGCTTGGACTGAGTTTCCGGGCACTCGAGCTGACAATCGCCGACACCTTGGCGTGGTACCGTGATCATGGCGGGTTTGAAAAAGGCAGCCTGCTGTGAGCGGGGAAATAATCCTGATGCGCCACGGCCAGCCAAAACGAGTCACAGCCATTGTTCGGTAATGGTTTCATGAATCGGATGATCTCCAAGCACCTGATGGCAGACGGATGGAAACACCAAACGCGTAACGGCAGCCAGTATTGGAGTGCGACGGTCTATCGATATGCGGGTGTTGAAGCGTGAATCGCCCGGATTCCGAAGACACATCTCGGCGACAGTGATTGACCTGTAAGTCGGTGGCAAAAGCACACGCCTTGGTGGACAATCCGGCGCCTCGAGGATTTATCGCCAAGGAACGGACATGGCACTGACCAGCAAGATTGCCCCCTACGATCCCACATGGCCCGCCCGCTTCCTGACAGACAAGCCACTCATTGCCTCGGCATTTGACGCTGAACTGATTGCTGTCCACCACGTTGGAAGCACGTCTGTCCCAGGGCTGGCGGCGAAGCCCGAACTCGATGTGCTCATTGAGGTTCACGCGCATCGCAATACCTCGACGCGGGACGAGGTGTTGATGGCTCTGGGGTATGTACGGGGAAGTGATCTGTCAGAGGGCCATCATTTCTACCGGCGCAATGTGGATGGGATTCGCACGCACAAGCTCCATGTTTGTACCCGCGACCACCTGACGATCACTCAGATGCTGGGGTTCAGAGATTTGCTTAGGCGCGATGCCTCGATCCGCCAACAGTATGAAACGCTGAAGCTTCAGTTGGAGTCGATCAATACGGGTGGGATGGCTGAGTATCTAGAGAAAAAGGCGCCTTTCATTATCGCGGCGCTGCTTCATGCCGGTATAACCACGCGTGAATGATCGATTCTTCTGGCACTCCCCTTCCTCCCGACAGTAGCGACAAAGTCACCACTTCGATTGCGGCCAGCTTGACCGGCCGCCGGCACCGCCTGGAACAAAGCCCCTCACATCAAGGAACAACTTTCATGATCACTTGCCATGTCCCCCTTTGGCAGTTGTTTGTGAAGGCCAGCCAAGGCTGGAAACGGGCATTTCTGGCAGGTAATTGCTGATTAATAAAGCTCGGGAGACTATTCACATACCAACTGGATAACCGTCTTGCCCCTGCCGCGACCTTCCGCGACCTGTCGGAATGCGTCGTTGACCTCATCCAATGCAAACTGTTGCGGGTCCACCCGGATCGCCAGTTGCCCGGCATTGGCCAGAACGGCAGCCTCGCGCAGGATACTTCCATGGTGTTCGCGTCCCTTGCCGGTTAGCAGCGGTGCCAGGGTAAATACGCCCGAGTAGGTGGCACTTTTGAAGGATAAAGGCGCGAGACTGTGCTGGCCCCAACCGAGGCAGCTGAGTACGTGCCCGGTATAAGGCTTTACTGCCTTGAATGACGCGTCCAACGTGCTGCCGCCGACGGTGTCATAAACGATGTCGAAACCTTCCCCGGCCGTATATTGTTCGACATAGGCCTCTACACGCTGCGTCTGATAGTCAATCGCCGTGGCCCCCAGCGCGCGAATGAAGTCGAGATTGCCCGCCGAACCGGTGGCGTAGACCTCGGCACCGCGAGCCTTGGCCAATTGCACCGCAACTTGGCCGACGCCACCTGCGCCGCCATGGATCAACACACGCTGACCACTACGAACATTGGCGTGATCTACCAGACCTTCCCAAGCGGTGATGAATACCAACGGCAGCGCGGCAGCCTCACGCATGCCGAGTGCATGCGGCTTTGATGCAATCAGCCTGGCATCCACGGCGATGTATTCGGCCAGGGTGCCTTGGGCGCCGCCGATGCCGCCGGCCATACCGAAGACCTCCTGGCCAGGCGTGAAACCAGCAACCGCCTCGCCCAGTTCGACGACGGTCCCGGCGAGATCCAGGCCAAGCACGGCCGGCAACTCCTGGCGGGCGTGAGCACCTGCACCGATCGCAATCTTGGTGTCGAGCGGGTTGACCCCGGCGGCGTGAATCCGCACCAAAACCTGTCCCTTACCGGGCACAGGGCGGGCGATGTGGCGCACGACCAGCGGGGTCTGGGCGGATTCGGCGATAGCGGCAAGCATGGTCTGATTCATGACGGGAACCTCTGAATGAGTGGACGCTTACAGGTTGCACCGTCGTCCTCATTCCGATAAGAAACTAAATTTGGATATTACTTATTCCCCAAAGAGGCCCAATAGCGATGGACCTGTTCGACAGCATGCGCATCTTCGTGCGCGTCGTGGAGCGTGGCTCGTTTTCCGCAGTGGCTCGGGAGCTGAACATGGGGCAGCCGGCAATCAGCAAGCAGGTCCGTGCGTTGGAGCAGTACCTGGGCGGAGCCGTGTTCGCCCGCAGCACCCGGCACCTCGCCCTCACCGATCAAGGGCAACGCTTCTACAGCCACTGCCAGGAGATTCTCAGCCAGCTGGAGCATGCAACACGCAGCTTCGCCAGCGGCCAGGAGCAGATCGCCGGCCCCCTGCGAATAGCCGCACCGGTCAGCTATGGGAGGCTGTGCATAGCGCCCCTGATCGGGGCTTTTCTACAGCGCCACCCCGATGTGCAGATCGACCTGCGCCTGAACGATTACAACGAAGACCTGCTCATGGAAAACATCGACCTGGCTATCCGCATTGGCGTGGTGAAGAGCGAGGGGCTGGTGGCCGTGCCCCTGGGCACCAGCACACGGCGAGTCTATGCTGCACCGGCCTATCTCGATCGCCATGGCCAGCCACGCGAGCCCGCCGAACTGGCAGGCCACAACTGCATCGCCTTCACCTTGCTTGAGCATTACGACCGCTGGCACTTCACCCGTCGTGACGAAGCACTTGAGGTTGCAATCAAAGGCAACTTCACCAGCAACAACAGCGAGGCCATCCGTGAAATGGTCCTCGGTGGCCTGGGCATCTCCCTGTCTCCGCAATGGCTGTTTGCTGCAGACTTCGAGCAGGGTAGCGTGTGTAGCCTGCTCGACGAATACCAGACGACCGCGCTGCCGGTCAGCGCCGTGTTCAGCCGTGAGCGACGCCGCTCGGCAAGGACGATGGCGTTCATCGATTTTCTTCGGGAGAACGTATAAACCACCCCGATGGGGCGCAGGACCTCGCTCATTGCCTGGCGTACACGTCGGTCGACCAGGCGTCACACCGTCCCCTGCTGCAGCCATTGTTTCGGGCTCGCGCCCACCTTGCGGCGAAAGGTTCGGGCTAACGCAGAAGGACTTTCGTAGCCGACCTCATCGGCGATCAGGGCAATGGGGCGCCCTTCGCGAAGACGTTTTTGCGTCAAACTGATGCGCCAGTTCGCCAGGTAGTCCGCAGGCGTAATACCCACGATCTCGCGAAAGTGCGAAGCGAAGCTTGCCCGCGACATGCCCGAAAGATTCGCCAGTTCCGCCACGGACCAATTGCGCTGCGGCTCATCGTGGATCCCCACAAGCGCGCGAGACAGCTGAGCGTTGGCCAGACCCGCCATCATTCCCGAGGCGATGCTGCGGCTGGCGATGAGGTGGCGAAGCAGCTGAATGATCATCAGCTCGAACAAGCGATTGAGAATGACATCACGACCACACTCATCTCCAAAGGCTTCTTCGAACAGCCAGTCAAGGGTGCCATCAAGGCCTTGCAATTCGCCAAGGGGCTTGATGATGAAGTCCGGCAAAGCCAGGGTCAGCGGATTGTTGGCGCCGCCATCGAACTGCAGGGTGGCGCACACTAACTCCGCTTCATCGGCGTCGGTGGCCAGCAAGTGATGCTCCTGCGGGCGCACCGCCAGAATCAGGGTGGGTTCGGTCAACTCGATTCGCTGGCCACGCTTGTCCTTGAGGGCCAGACGCCCCGAGCGCAACAGATGGGCGTGGCCGACACTGTGTTGCCCAAGGTGGGTCGTTCCACAGAACCCACCTTGGTGAAACGCGCTAGCGTGCAGGTTGAAGTGCTTAAGCAGTGTCGACAATCGGTCCATAGCGCACTCAGGTTTAGACGATCTGTTGCATAACTTCGACGATCTGAAGCCGAAAGAAAAGTCTGCCTCTCTAGTATGGACTCCGCGCTTGATAGACAAGCCGGTTAATACACCTATTGGAGAACGACCATGACTCGAATTACCGCTCTCTCGCTGGACCAGGCCCCTACTGGCTCGCGCGCAGCTCTCGAAGGCATTCAAAAAGGTCTCGGCTTCATTCCCAACGCATTCAGGACCCTGGCGCACGCTCCGGTCGCGCTCAATGGTTACCTGGGCCTCGCCCAAGCGTTGGGTAAAAGCTCACTGAGCGCCGCCGAGCGTGAAGTCGTTGCCCTCGCCACCTCGGAAATCAACGGGTGCGACTACTGCCTGGCCGCACACACCTTCTTCGGCGGCAAGGCGGGTTTGAACGATGAGGCCGTAAGCCAAGCCCGAGCCGGCACACTCAGCGCGGTTGCCGCACTGGCGCAGCAGATCACGGCAAGGCGCGGCCAGTTGAGTGACGAGCAGATCGCTGCCGCGCGTGAGGCAGGTCTTACTGATAGCAAGATCGTGGAGGTGGTGGCACAGGTCACGCTGTTAACCCTGACCAACTACCTGAACAACATCGCCGCTACCGATATCGACTTTCCGCCATCGGCAAACTAGGAGGGTAACCGCCATGAGCCCTGTGACTATCTATACCACCCCGCACTGCCCATACTGCCTGAGCGCCAAGCGACTGCTGTCGAGCAAGGGCATCACCCCTGACGAAATCAACGTTGAAACGTCACCCCTGCACCTGGCGGAAATGATGCAGCGATCCCAGCGCCGAACTGTCCCACAGATATTTGTTGGCAAGGTGCATGTCGGCGGCTTCGATGACTTGGCCCGTCTTGACCGCAAGGGCCAGCTCGAGGCATTGCTTCACGCTTGAAGCGCAAAGTGCTCCGGCATGCGATCCCATCCGGAGCACTATTCATGTTCACTCCATGCCCATGCCATACATACCCACCTGCACAGCCGTTCTATCGCCCGCGCAACAGCACAGCGGCCCTTACCCGCTGCCTGCCGAAACTGCTCATGCGCTGAAATTCGGCATGGCTTACTGGCAGATGCTGGCAGTCCAGGATGCGTTTTTGGCGGCTGTGATCCACATCAGGATCATGCAGGTACACGAATTCGTCATCGCAACCCGTGACCAAGATCCAGTGCGGGGCTTTCAGACGAGTGAAACGGTAGCTGCTAATCAGCACCACCGGCCTGAACCCGTCTTGCAACGCTGACCGCACATCAAGGCCGGGCGCCAGCACCTGATGCACGTCGGTTTCGGCCAACGCCCCGGCAAAGCCGTCCTCGACCAATTGCATTACGTCTTTTTTCTGAGCACTGCGTACTCCATCGAGGAACAGCGATCCAGGCTGGCTGACCACCATGCACACCTCGAACCCGCGGCGCCAGGCCGCCAGTGCAAGCCCCTGCGGACTGCAACCGCCGTGCCCCGCCGTCATGAAGATGGTGGTCGCTTCTCGCCACAGTTGAATTTCCTCGCTGCGGTGCATGGCCCGCCCCCGTTCGACCGCAGCCATGGCCATCAAAAGGCAGGCCGCTCCGCAGGTGAACTCGGTCGTTTGCGCGTAGTACGGCACTTGCCGTGCAGGGGGCGGAGCGCTGCGCAGGATACGCTTCTCGAAACGCAGCGCCTGGCTGTGGTCTTCGTAGTAGTTCTCAACCACAGCGAAGCGTTGATAGCCATTGCTTTCGTACAAGCTGATGGCCGCAGGGTTGTCCGCGCGCACCTCCAGGCGCAGCCAGGCGCAATTACGCTCCAGCGCACTTGCCTGGGCCTGCTCCAGCAACTGCTGGCCCAACCCATGGCCGCGCCAGGCCGGGCTTACGGCAATTGAATACAGACGGGCAAGTGACGTGCCGCGATGGAACAGCAGCAGCGCGTAGCCCGCCAGATGCCCCTGTTGTTCAGCGACAATAAGGCTGGCATTGGCGCGTCGCACCATCCAGTTGAAATTACGCGGGCTCAGGCGGTCGAGGGTGAAACAGTCCTGCTCCAGGGCAACCAGCGCATCGATATCGGCCACCGATGCAAAGCGAAAATCAAAAGCCATGGCAACACCGTAATGTTTGAGTAACGAACCGGGACAGGTCGGGAAACCCGTGATTTATTGAAGGGGCGTCTTCTTCAACAGGGATCGAATACTCATGTCAGCGGTGCAAGCCAACGTGGCCGAAGTATTGGCCAAAACCGACGTTTCCACAATAACCCTCTCCGAGGAGCCGCCCAGTAAGCGGAGCGCCGGTAACCGCTTGTTGATCGTGGTGGAGCGCAAGGAAGACTGGGCCAGCTACTTTCCCAGCGAGAGCCTGATGCTGGCCCAGGATTACTTTGAACACAGCGACGACGTTGCGAGGCGTACGCAGGTAATCAACCTGTGCCGCAGCTACAAGTATCTGGGGCAAGGCTACTACTGCTCGCTGCTCGCCGAGGCACGGGGCCACAAGGTGTTCCCGTCGGTGCGAACCATCAGCGAGCTTACCCGCAAGGCGCTCTATGGCGTGGGGCTGGATGACCTGGAACGCACGCTGGAGCGAGCCCTGGCCGATCACCCCTATGGCAGCACCGAGGCCTTCACCCTCACCTTGTATTTCGGGCGGACCGCCATTGAACCCCTTCAGGATATCGGCCGACAGCTGTTCGAGTCGTTCCCCTGCCCTGTCTTGCTGGTGGAGTTTCGCAGGCGTGACACCTGGCAGATCGACGGGATCAAGGCCGGCGCGCTGCACAAACTGCGGGATGAGCAGCAGCATTTGTTTGCCGACGCGCTGGATGCCTTCAACCGCCGGACGTGGCGCCAGCCCGCCTCCAAACGCCTGGCCCGGTTCGACCTGGCCATTCTGCATGACCCGGCCGAGGCGCTGCCACCTTCCAATCCTGAGGCGCTGGAGCAGTTCATCGAAAACGGCAAACAGCTGGGCATCGATGTAGAGCTGATCGAAAAGAAGGACTATGCACGCCTGGCCGAATTTGACGCCTTGTTCATTCGGGAGACCACGCGGGTGGACGACCATACCTACCGTTTTGCCAAAAAGGCCGAAAGCGAAGGCTTGGTGGTGATCGACGACCCTTCCTCCATCCTGCGCTGCACCAACAAGGTGTATCTCGCCGATCTGCTCAAACGCCACAACCTCGGCGCACCGGCCACGGAAATCCTGTACAAGGACCGCCCGCAGGAGCTCGAGCTTGTGGGCCGGCGCCTCGGTTTTCCACTGGTGTTGAAGATTCCCGACGGCTGCTTTTCGAAAGGCGTGATCAAGGTCGCCGACGCCCAGGCACTGGCCTCGGCGGCACAGGAGTTGTTCGAACACTCGGTACTGTTGCTGGCCCAGGAGTACTGCTACACCGAATACGACTGGCGTATCGGCGTACTCAACGGTGAGGCGCTGTACGCCTGCCAGTACTTCATGTCCAAGGGCCACTGGCAGATCTACAACCACAAGGCCCAGGCCGGCGAAGTCAACGGCCTGTGCCGCGCGGTCCCGGTGGAACAGGCACCGCCCGAAGTCGTAAAGCTGGCCGTCGACACTGCCAGGCTGATCGGGCAAGGGCTGTACGGTGTGGACCTGAAGCAGACCGGCGACCGCGTACTGGTGATCGAAGTCAACGACAACCCCAACCTCGATGCTGGCACCGAAGACGCCGTGCTGGGTAACGCGCTTTACCAGCGAGTGCTGCAGGCTTTCGTGCAGCGGCTTGAACGTAAACACCTCGGCCAGGCCTGGTAAACGATGATCGAACACTACCTCGCCGTAGACGGTGCGCTTCTTGAAGCCCCCGAGGAACGAGCCAGCGTATGGTTGTGTGTCGCGCCAGACGCCGCGGAGCAAACCCGGTTGTGCAAGTGCCTGGGGGTCAGCGCCCAGTCGCTGGAGTCCTCCCTGGACCCGGATGAAGTGGCGCGTATCGAGATCAAGCCCGATCACCTGTTCCTGATCTGGAAGCGCCCGGAAAGCTTTGATGGCCGGGTATTCAATGTCTCGTCATTCGGCGTTGTACTCAGCGAAAAGCGCCTGGTGGTGATCTGCGCCGCCAACTCGCTACTCGCCGGGGTAGACCGGCAGGCCGGCATGAGCACCCCGCTGGATGTGCTGATGGCGATGCTGGCTGAGAGCGTGCATCACTACCTGGGCCACCTGCGGGTGGTAAAGCAGGTGGCCCGCGAAATCCAGCTGCAGTTCGATCGGTCCATGGACAACCAGCACCTGGTGCAGATGTACAGCCTGAGCGAAAGCCTGGTGTATTACGTCAACGCCATTCAAAGCAATGGCGCCGTGCTAGCCCTGCTGCGCAGCCATGGCCAGAAACACGGCTTCGGGCCCGAACAACTGGAAATGCTGAATGACCTGATCATCGAAAACGAGCAAAGCTACCAGCAGGCGAAGATCCATGCCCAGGTCTTTACCAACCTGATCGAGGCCCGCGGCAACCTGGCCAACAACGGCATGAACCACGCGCTGCGCAACCTGACCATGATCAATGTGGTGTTCCTGCCCTTGAACCTGCTCGCCAGCATCGGCGGCATGTCGGAGTTCAGCATGATGACCGTCGGCCTGCCCTGGTGGTTGACGTTCCCCGCGCTGCTGCTGGCCATGGCGGTACTTGGCGGGGCCATGGCCGTGGCTTTACGGCGTATGGCATGACCCGCCGTGCCAAGAAATAGTGTCAACCTGTACCTATCAACCCGCAGGACGAGACCATGGAAAATTTGGACATCGGATTATTCATGCTGGCGCTGATTGCAATTACAGGCACCCTGATAAGTCTGTTTGAACACCGCGCCGTACGCTCAGAAAAACCCAGCATCAATCAGCCGGCAACGAAAGTTCAGCGGCGTCCTTGAAAGTGAAATGGCGACCCACTCGCAAACTGGCGCCAACGTCCTCGAGAACAGCCATCCACATCGGTCGAGGTAACAGTGCCCCAGGGCGGGTCGCATTGCCTGGCCTGCCTCAGGGACTGGGCACAACGGCAGATGACACCGGGTCAAGGAAGATCAGTTGCAAGGGCTCTGCCAGCAGCTGTTCAGCCTGCTCGGCAAACCGCTGGAAATGAGCAGTGGTCAGGTGCGCATCCAGGGCCTGCTGGTTATCGAACGCCTCGCGCATGTAGAACGTCCCTGGCTCGTCACGACGTTCGAACAGCATGTAGTCGCGGTTACCGGGCTCCGCCCGAGTCGGTTCGATCAACGCCAGCAAGGCCGCTTTGAGCGTTGGTGCCTGGGCTGGTTTGGCCTTGAGGATGGCGAGGGAAACGAGGGGGTAATCTTGTCGGTTCACATCAAGCTCCTGGTCAGTTGCAAAGAGCAGGCACGGTAGTGCCTGCTTCAATGTGTGCATGCGTTTCACCGGGCGTAGCGCCGGGAATCTGCGCGGCGCAGAGAAACACGGTTCGTTCAAGCATGCATGCGCCTGGCAGACCGGATCGACCAGTCCGCCGTTGTCGGTCAAACAGGTTTCAGAAGCCTTCCAGGACGATCTTGCCGCGCGCCTTGCCACTCTCGACCAGCGCATGGGCACGGCGCATGTTGGCGGCATTGATGGCGCCGAAATGCTCGCCCAGGGTGGTCCGCAGGATGCCTTGGTCGATCAGCCCGGCCACGCGCTCGAGCAGCTCGTGCTGGCGCACCATGTCGTCGGTTTCGTAAAGCGAGCGGGTGAACATCAGCTCCCAGTGCAGCGACAGCGACTTGCGCTTGAGCGGCATGACGTCCAGGGTCTGCGGGTCGTCGATCACCCCCAGGCGACCTTGTGGTCGCAGCACTTCAACCAGTTGCGCAAAGTGTTGATCAGTATGGGTAAGGCTGGCGACATGGCTGACTGACTCGATCCCCAAGGCCTGCAGCTGCCCTTGCAGCGGCGCACTGTGATCGATGACGTGATGGGCGCCCAGTTCGCGTACCCAGCTGCTGGTCTCGGCGCGGGAGGCCGTGCCGATAACCGTCAGGCGGGTCAGTTGCCGGGCCAACTGCACCAGCATTGAACCGACGCCGCCGGCAGCGCCAACGATCAGCAGGGCATCGCCCTCCCCGCCGCCCTCCACGATGCCCAAGCGATCGAACAGCAGTTCCCAGGCGGTGATGGCCGTCAGCGGCAGCGCGGCTGCCTGTGCTGCACCCAGGCTACGCGGTTGATGCCCGACGATACGTTCGTCAACCAGGTGATATTCGCTGTAGCTGCCGGGCCTGGCGATGGAGCCGGCGTAGTACACCTGGTCTCCGGGCTTGAACAGGGTCACCTGGGCCCCGACTTCGCGGACGATACCGGCCGCGTCCCAGCCGAGTATTTTCGGCTCACGCGTGAAAGTGCCGGCGCGCACCTTGGTGTCGACGGGGTTGACCGACACGGCGTTGACCTCGACCAGAAGGTCCCTGGGCCCAGGGCTGGGCTTGGGCATGAAGATGTCTTGAAGAGACGCAGGGTCTTCGATAGGCAAACCTTTGTGGATGAAACTGATCGCTTTCATGGGCACTCGCTGCTGAATGTGGTTTGATTTGGCATTGAGTCTGGCGTGCCAGGCGTCCGGGAAAAACGGGCCCTGCCCATCAACACTTTCATTGCAGGAGTGATAATGATCCGTCTCGACGACCTGGGCATCTTCGTTCGCAGCGCCGCGCTGGGCAGCTTTACCGCGGCGGCCCGCGAGGCCGACCTGCTACCCGGCCAGGCGGCCGAAGCAGTCAAGCGCCTGGAGCGTGAGCTGGATGTGCGATTGTTTGCCCGCACCACGCGCAGCTTGCGCCTCACGGCCGAAGGCGAGCAGTACCTGCCCTCGGCCCTGATTGCCCTGGAAGCCCTCAGGCACGGGCGCGACAACCTGCGTCAGGAAAGCGCCCAGCTCAGCGGAACGTTGCAGGTAGCCGCGCCCTCCGATCTGGGGCGCAACGTGCTGCTGCCCTGGCTCACGGCGTTTCGCCGAGAGCATCCCCAGTTGAACCTGCGCTTCTTCCTCTCCGACCAGATCGCCGATCTGTTCCGCGATCCGGTGGATATCGCCATCCGCTATGGCCTGAACGCCGACGCCAACTATGTAGCCCTGCCACTGGCACCTTGGAACCGCAAGGTACTGGTGGCCTCGCCCGAGTACCTTGCGCGCGAAGGCACCGTGCAAGCCCCCGAAGATCTGCTCGAACACCAGTGCCTGCTGTACATGCAACAGGGCCGGGTCTACGACAAGTGGCAACTGGGAACGCAGACCGTCCAGGTGCGTGGTGCCCTGCTCTGCGACGACGCCGATATTGCCCGGCGCTGGGCCGTGGGCGGCGAAGGGATAACCTACAAGTCGTGGCTGGATGTGAGCGACGATGTGCTGGCGGGAAGACTTGTCGTGCTATTGCAGGACTACCCCGGGCCGACCATGCCTTTGAGCCTGGTGTGCCCGCACCGCAAGCAGTTGTCGCCTGCGGTAAGGCACCTGCACGCCTGGTTGTCCAGCCGCTTCGCCGAACTGGAGCGCGACTGATCAGCGGGAAGCCAGCGGCCCTGATCGAAAGCACGCCGGCACCCCGCTTGCACGCAATCGAATAATTTCAAGCGCTGCTTGACCAGGGAGAACGATCGTTCTACTCTGGCTACATGGATAAGCCAATGACTGACACACGCGAAAAAATCCTGGCGACTGCCGAGAAGCTGATTTACGAAAACGGGATTCACGCCACGGGCATGGACCTGTTGGTAAAGACCTCGGGCGTCGCACGTAAAAGTATTTATCGCTATTTTGCGAATAAAGACGAGGTCGCAGCAGCGGCACTCAATGCACGCGATATACGTTGGATGACGTGGTTCAGAAGTGAATGCGAAAAAGCGCAAACGCCAGAAGCGCGCATCCTTGGCATTTTTGATGCACTCAAAAGTTGGTTCGCGTCTGACGGTTTTCGTGGATGTGCTTTTATCAACACCGCCGGAGAGGTGGGTGACGCAGACGACCCTGTTCGACAGATCGCAAAACTGCATAAACAAAAGCTGCTGGACTACACGCTAGAACTGACCAGCGCATTAGGTGTTAACGATCCGACTGGCTTGGCCAAGCAACTTCTTTTGATTATAGAGGGCACGATAACCGTGGCCCACGTCATGGGTGATCACAGCGCGCTCGACAGTGCACGAGAAATCGCAAAGGTCTTGCTCAAAGATGTGCAGCGCGCAAGCGCTTTAAGTTAAAGAAATACCCACTCAACTGAACCATCCAAAAGATTGGAGGCACCACCATGTCCAACGAACACGCTCGTCCGCCACTTCCTCCTTTCACTCGCGAATCGGCCATCGAAAAGGTCCGACTTGCCGAAGATGGTTGGAATACCCGTGAGCCGGAAAAGATTGCGCTGGCCTATACGGTGAACACCCAATGGCGTAACCGTGCCGAGTTTGCAAACAACCGTGAAGAAGCTCGGGACTTCCTCACTCGCAAGTGGAAGAAAGAACTGGACTACCGCTTGATCAAAGAGCTCTGGGCCTTCACCGACAACCGCATCGCCGTCCGTTACGCCTACGAGTGGCACGACGATTCGGGCAACTGGTTCCGCTCCTACGGCAACGAAAACTGGGAATTTGAAGCCGACGGCTTGATGCATCGCCGCTTTGCCTGCATCAACGACATGCCCATCAAGGAAAGCGAGCGAAAGTTCCACTGGCCACTGGGTCGCCGTCCGGATGATCACCCAGGTCTGAGTGAACTGGGCCTGTAAGTCATGCTAAACCTGATCCTTTAGATAGGGGGTCAGGTTTTTCGCACAGAGCATGGCCAACCGCAGGTTTCAATTCTCACCCCCTACTGCGCCGTAACAACGAATGCGGCGCCACTCCAAACGCCTTGCGAAACGCATGGCTAAAATGCGAAAAGTCCGAAAAGCCATACTCCAACGCCGCCTGCGAAACACTCCTTACCTGCCCACACTCAATCGCTGCGCGACTAGCATTCAGCCGCTCCTTCCAGATCTCGGCAACCGGTGACTTCTGATGCCGGGCAAACGCACGTGTCACCGTCCGTGTCGACACGTGATGTGCCAGGGCAATCGACTCGATTGACAGCTCCGGCTCAGTCAAATGGCGTTGAATGTAGTTCATGATTCGCCCATAAAGATCCAGTTCTCGATGGGTAGTCTTCAGGTCCTGCAACTCAAGGCTGAGCACCAGCAGGTCGACGATGGTGTTGGAGTACCGCCGAGAGACGCCTTCGTCCTGCAGCAATGGCGCAGAACTGGCCGCTTGGCCAATCATCTGCCGCAGCGGGATCACTCCGGGGCGCCCCTCTTCCAGTACCAGCGCGGTGATGTCAGCGATGTGCGGGACGCGCTGTGCGAGCAGCGGCCGGGGGATGCGGATAAGGTGGTTTTCGGTACCACCCAGGCTGAATCGAAACGGTTGGGTTGCGTCGTAAAGAAACACATTGCCGGCCGTGAGCCTGGCCTTGCGGTTGTGTTGTTCAATTTCGCCGTAGCCGTCGAGGGTGACACCCAACCATATGTCTTCGGCGGGGTCGCTGCGCAGGTGCTGCTCGGAGCGCACCCAGTGGTGCAGCGGCGACGACAGCGTCGTGACATCCAAAGGGCCGATGCCGTTGACCTGCAGCGCACCCTCGAAGTTGCTCTGCGACGAGGGTTTGCTGTCTGCCGACAAACAATGGCGGCAGACCACCTCCCGCCAGTAATCAAAGCGACGGGATGGCGAAACGGCAAGGGTCGAATAGTGATTGGTCTCAGCCATGATGGCGCTCACCTTCATGTGGCAACTTGAAAAAGGGGCACTGTTACAGAAGTTCGCGTAGGCAATATTCACGCCAGCGGTATTCGCTGGTCCATGCTGCGGCCATCTCAGCCTTCGTCCTTATAGCGCCAACAGGCGCTTTCCAAAACCTCCCATATCGCTCCCCATTTCGGGGCAAAAATGCTGCTTTTCCCTGGACGCTGCACCATCGCGGTTCGTGCTCAAGCGGGTGTTACGGCGCTGTCGTTTCCAACCAAACGATTGTCCTTGCGAACAAAGCGACGTTGCTCAGTCCTCCCTAATTTTGACCTCACGTTGTTTCCAGCAACTGCGCTGACGAGGTAGCCCATGCAATTACAACAACAGCGAATCGCCGACGAGTTCAGGTGGCTGCATAGGCGCGACCTGGCGCCCGAAGAGTTTTTATCGTGGGTGCTCGAGTGGGCGGCGTGTGCACTGCGCGCCCGGCTGGCAAACGCACCAGGCAAAGCTGAGCGTGTTCTGAACATAAAATAACAAGGAGCCTGTGATGGAATCTGCAATCGATAAACACCTCATGTGCCCGCGCACGTTATCGCGCCGGGTGCCTGATGATTACCAGCCGCCCTTCCCGATGTGGGTCGGCCGCGCTGATGAGCAGCTGAAGCAAGTAGTGATGGCCTATCTGGGGGTGCAGTACCGGGGAGATAGCCAGCGTGAGCGGGCCTTACAGGCGATGCGCGAGATTCTCGGCAGCTTTAGCTTGAGTGGCGGCCCGCTGACTCACGACCTGACGCACCACACCGACAGCAGTGGCTACGACAACCTGATGATCGTCGGCTACTGGAAAGATGCCGGCGCTTACTGCCGCTGGTTACGCTCGCCTGAGGTGGATGGCTGGTGGAGTTCGCCGCAACGCTTGAATGATGGCCTTGGTTACTACCGCGAAATCACCGCGCCGCGGGCCGAGCAGTTCGAGACGCTGTATGCGTTCCAGAACGATTTGCCCGGGGTCGGGGCGATCATGGACACCACCAGTGGCGAAATCGAGGAACACGGTTACTGGGGCTCGATGCGCGACCGTTTCCCGGTGTCGCAAACGGACTGGATGAACCCAAACGGCGAACTGCGAGTCGTGGCTGGCGACCCTGCCAAAGGCGGTCGGGTAGTGGTGATCGGCCATGACAATATCGCCTTGATTCGCTCAGGCCAGGACTGGGCAGCGGCAGAAGCGGCTGAGCGCTCGCTGTACCTGGATGAAATCTTGCCGACCTTGCAGGATGGTATGGATTTTCTGCGCGATAACGGCCAGCCGCTGGGCTGTTACAGCAATCGCTTTGTACGCAATATCGACGCTGACGGCAATCTACTCGACATGAGTTACAACATCGGCCACTGGCGTTCACTGGAGAAACTCGAACGCTGGGCGGAATCGCACCCCACCCATCTGCGTATTTTCGTCACCTTCTTTCGGGTAGCGGCAGGGCTCGAGAAGTTGCGGCTCTATCACGAAGTCTCCGTGTCGGATGCAAGCAGCCAGGTGTTCGAATACATCAACTGCCACCCACACACCGGCATGTTGCGCGACGCAAAAGTCAGTTCCAACTAGCCCCCAACTCCACGTTTAGCCCCTCACCTGCCGTCCCTGCGGCAGTGGGGCTCTTTTTGCCCAGAATAAAGGACCTCTGTCCATGAAACAGCTCCGTTACCTGATGCTCGCGGCAGCCGTGCCAAGCGTGTGTGTGCAAGCGTTCGAAGTTGATCCGGGTGATTATGAAGCGCTGCCGGTGGGTGCAACGATCGGTGTGGTCTATTACCAACACTCCACCACCGACAGCGCTTACGCCAACGGCCACAAAGTCAGCTCCGATTTCAAACTGACCTCCAACGTCGGCATCCTGCGGCTGCTGCACGTCTATCAATTGACTGATCGACTGACCCTGGAGCCGCAATTTCTGCTGCCGTTCGGCCGCGTATCGAGCAGCGGCGATGCCTCAGCCCTGGGCGACACCAGCGGCGTCGGTGACCTCACCCTGACGGCGCCGCTCAAGTACCGCTTGAACGATGCCAACGACATCCTTGGCGCCACCGTTTACCTCACCGCACCCACTGGCAATTACAACCGCGACGACGCGCTCAACCTTGGCGAGAACCGCTGGAAGGTCGATCTGCAGGCCGCCTACGTCAAACATTTGGGCGAAAAATGGGCTGTCGACCTGGTCGGTGATGCCATCTGGTACAGCGACAACGACGACTTCGGCTCCAGCTCTGCGCGCCGTGAACAGGAGGTTTCCTACGGGGCGCAACTGATGGGGCGCTACATCGTCGACCCAGGCACTTCACTGGCAATTGGCCTCGGTCACACCTGGGGCGGGGAAAACCAGATTGACGGAACGGCGCAGGACGACCGCGCCGAAACCACCAACTTCCGCGTCACCGCGAACAAGTTCTTCACCGCCAAGGACCAGTTGCAAGTGCAACTGGGGCGTGACCTCGCGGTAGAAAACGGCCCCAAGGAAAACTTCCGCCTCAACCTCAGGTACGTGCGGGTCTTTTAACCCCAGGCCCGACGGCACCAGCAAGCCCCCCCAGCAGATACGGAGCACCAGTACATGACTGATCAACAGGCAACCACTGAGCAGCAGCCCTCGTTGTATACCCGCCTTGGCGGCTACGACGCTATCTACCAGTTCGCCGGCGCGGTACTGCGCAAGACCATGGCCCACCCGGCGATCGGTCATATCTGGGCACATATGTCCGAGTCGACCTTCCAGAAGGAACACATCAACTTCGTCGACTTCCTCTCGCAACACTGGGGTGGCAACGCCAAGTACCGCGGCCGGGACATGGTTACCGCACACCGCGGCATGGGGCTTACCGAGGTTCATTGGCAAGCCACGCTGGATTGCCTGGAGGAGTGCTACAACGACTACAACCTGCCACCGGAGCTGCGCAAGGAGGTCAACGAGTTCATGGTCAAGTTCAAACCTGCCGTGATCGGCAGCCCTTCCTACCGCGATGTGGTACTGGCCAACCCCACGATGGACCCGGCCAAAGGTATGAAAAGCGTCGGCGTAGTGTGGCCCGGACGCACCGATTCGGCTGAGCAGGCAGCCGTGCCCAAGCTGGAACCGTAAACCCACCCGGCCACATTCAGGACGCACCCCACTTGGCGCAACGCAGTCCTGCTCAACAAAGCGACTGTCCTGCTCAACCAAGTGCCGCTCGCGCGCTGGCGCTAGCTTGTTACCAGGGCCAGCCGCGGCGAGCCTCTCGAACAGTCATTTATCGGCCCCTGCGGCCTGCCACCGGAAACAGGACACCCCATGGCCATCATCCGCCCGACGCTCGAACAGTTGCAGGCCCTCGCCAGCCGCCTGCACATGCAGCTGACCCCCGAACAAGCCAGCGAATACCTGGCGCTTATGCAGGCAAGCCTCGACGCCTATGACCTGGTTGACGAACTGCCGGACTTCATCCCCTTGGTGCGCTACGAGCGCACTGCGGGTTACCGACCCTCCAGCCGGGAGAACCCGTTGAACGCCTGGTACTACCGTACCGAGGTAATGGGCGCCAGCACCGGCAAACTGCTCGGCAAAACGGTCGCACTCAAGGACAACATCTCGCTGGCGGGCGTGCCGATGATGAACGGTGCCGCGCCACTGGCCGGTTTTGTACCGTCATTCGATGCCACCGTGGTTACGCGTTTGCTCGACGCCGGGGTGACCATCCTCGGCAAGGCCACTTGCGAGCACTACTGCCTGTCCGGCGCCAGCCACACCTCAGACCCGGCACCCGTGCACAACCCATTGCGCCCTGGTTTCAGCACCGGCGGCTCTTCGTCGGGCAGCGCCGCCCTGGTGGCTGCGGGCGAAGTTGACCTGGCGGTGGGCGGCGATCAGGGCGGTTCAGCGCGTATTCCCGCAGCGTGGTGCGGCATCTATGGCATGAAGCCGACTTTCGGGCTGGTGCCGTATACCGGGGTGATGGCGATCGAGGCCACCTTCGACCATGTCGGCCCGATGACCAGCAACGTGCGCGACAACGCGCTCATGCTCGAAGTCATGGCCGGTGCCGACGGCCTTGACCCACGCCAGGGCGTGCCCGAGGTTGATACCTATGCCAACTACCTTGAGCGCGGTGTACGCGGGCTGCGTATCGGCATCCTCCAGCAAGGGTTCCAGCTCGCTAACCTTGATCAGCGCGTTGGCGAAAAGGTGCGCAGCGCCATCGCTCGCTTCGAGGCGTTGGGCGCAGTGGTCGAGGAAGTATCGGTTCCCGAGCATACGCTGGCGGGCTCGCTATGGAGCCCGATCGGCTGCGAAGGCCTGACCATGCAGATGATGCACGGCAACGGCGCGGGCTTTAACTGGAAGGGCCTGTATGACGTCGCCTTGCTCGACAAGCAGGCCGGCTGGCGAACCCAGGCCGACGCCCTGTCGCCCTCGCTCAAGCTGTGCATGCTGGTCGGCCAGTTTGGCCTGGAGCACTACCACGGCCGTTACTACGCAAAGGCGCAGAACCTCGCCCGTTTCGCTCGCGCGGGCTACGACAAGGCGCTGGAGCGCTACGACCTGCTGGTAATGCCAACCGTGCCCATCACCGCCCAGCCGCTGCCTGCGCCAGGTTGCTCGATCACCGAGAGTGTCGCGCGCGCGCTGGAGATGCTCGGCAATACCGCCGCACAAGACATCACCGGTCACCCGGCCATGTCCATCCCTTGCGGCCTGGTCGATGGCCTGCCGGTCGGGCTGATGCTGGTCGGCAAGCACTATGCCGAAGGCACGATCTATCAGGCAGCGGCAGCGTTCGAGGCCGCGGTGGACTGGCGCACGCTGTGACCCAGGCAGCAGGCGCTGCGCCCCTGCAAAAAAACAACTGGCACAACAACAGATTTCAACAACCGTGTTGGACGAGAGGAGTAATCCCATGACGGCAACTTCAACTCCTGGAGAGCGGGCGCGCGCATTGTTTGCAGTGCTCAAGCGCAAAGACCTCATCCCCGAGGGTTACATCGAACAGCTCACCCAGCTGATGGAACACGGCTGGAGCCCGGAAAACGGCGCGCGCATCGTCGCCAAGGCCTGGGTCGATCCGCAGTTTCGCGAGCTGCTGCTCAAGGACGCTACGGCCGCCTGCGCCCAGTTCGGCTTCACCGGTCCACAGGGCGAATACATCGTCGCCCTGGAAGACACTCCGCAGCTGAAAAACGTGATCGTCTGCAGCCTGTGCTCCTGCACGAACTGGCCGGTGCTGGGCCTGCCGCCTGAGTGGTACAAGGGCTTCGAGTTCCGTGCGCGGTTGGTCCGGGAGGGGCGCACGGTATTGCGCGAGCTGGGCACCGAGTTGCCCGGCGACATGGTGGTCAAGGTCTGGGACACCAGCGCTGAAAGCCGCTACCTGGTGCTGCCGCAACGGCCAGCGGGCTCAGAGCATATGAGCGAAGAGCAGTTGCGGCAACTGGTCACCAAGGACGTGCTGATCGGCGTCGCCCTGCCCCGCGTTGGCTGAGCAAGACCGCCCAACCCCATTCACCTTCCGGAGTGTTCAATATGGATGGCTTTCACGATCTCGGCGGTTTCCAGGGCTTTGGCAAAGTGCCCCACCGCATCAACAGCCTGAGCTACAAGCAGGTATTCAAGCAAGACTGGGAACACCTGGCCTACAGCCTGATGTTCATCGGCGTCGACCACCTGAACAAGTTCAGCGTCGACGAAATACGTCATGCCGTCGAACGCATTGACGTGCGCCAGCATGTCGGCACCGAATACTACGAACGTTATGTGATCGCCACTGCCACGCTGCTGGTCGAAACAGGCGTGATTACCCAGGCCGAACTGGATGAAACACTCGGCTCGCACTTCAAGCTGGCCAACCCCGCTCATGCGCAAGGGCGTGCTGCAATTACCGGGCGCGCGCCTTTTGAAGTGGGCGACCGGGTCATCGTACGCGATGAGTACGTGGCCGGGCATGTGCGCATGCCTGCGTACGTGCGCGGCAAGCAAGGCGTAGTGCTGCACCGGACCACTGAACAGTGGCCGTTTCCGGACGCGATTGGCCATGGCGACAAGAGCGCTGCGCATCAACCGACCTACCATGTCGAGTTCCGCGTGCAGGACCTGTGGGGCGGTGCCGCAGACGACGGCCTGGTGGTGGTAGACCTGTTCGAAAGCTATCTGGACAGGGTCGAAAGCCCGCGAGTGGTGCGCGCATGAGTGCCGGCGCCCAGGCAGGCCGGCTGCCGGTGACGGTCCTTTCAGGCTTCCTCGGCGCAGGCAAGACCACCCTGCTCAACCACATCCTGCGCAACCGCCAGGGCCTGAAGGTGGCGGTTATCGTCAATGACATGAGCGAGGTCAACATCGATGCCGCCCAGGTCCAGCGCGACGTTGCGCTGTATCGTGGCCAGGATGAATTGATAGAGATGAGCAACGGCTGTATCTGCTGCACTCTGCGCGCCGACCTGCTTGAGCAGATCAGCGCGCTGGCGCGCCAGCAGCGCTTCGATTACCTGTTGATCGAGTCCACCGGGATTTCCGAGCCGATGCCAGTCGCCGAAACCTTTGCCTTTCTCGACGCCAACGGTTTCAGCCTCAGCGAACTGGCGCGGCTGGATACGCTGGTGACGGTGGTCGATGCCAGCCAGTTCATGGCCATGCTCGACTCACCCGGAACCGTCGCGCGGGCCGCCGTCGCCACGGATAACACCAGACGCCCGCTGGCCGATCTGCTGATCGAGCAGGTCGAGTATGCCAACGTGATTCTGGTCAACAAACGCGACCTGGTCGATGAGACGCAATACCAAGCCCTGCAGGCAGTTCTCGCCGGGCTCAATCCAGGCGCACAGATCCTGCCGATGGTGGCCGGCAACGTCGCCCTGTCGAGCATCCTTGGCACTCAGCTGTTCGATTTGCCCAGCCTTGCCGCAGCGCCCGGCTGGATGAAACAGATGGACACGCACGACACCCCGGCCGGCGAGTCGCAGACCTATGGCGTGACGTCATGGGTCTACCGAGCGCGTGCCCCATTCCATCCGCAACGCTTGCTTGATTTTCTCGCACGGCCCTGGCGCAACGGCCGTCTTCTGCGCAGCAAAGGTTATTTCTGGCTTGCCAGCCACCACCGCGAGATCGCCTTGCTGGTGCACAGCGGCCAGCAGTTTCAATGGGACTACGTTGGCCATTGGTGGAACTTCATCGACCCGTCACAGTGGCCGCAGGACAAGTATCGCTTGCAGGGCATCATGGCCAAGTGGGACAGCATCGTCGGCGATTGCCGTCAGGAGCTGGTGTTCATTGGCCAGGACCTGGATACCCAGACACTGCAACGCGAACTCGACCATTGCCTGCTGAGTGCAGAAGAAATCGCCATCGGTCCGTTGGCCTGGGCAAGGTTGCCAGGGGCGAGCGCGTTTGACAGCCGGGCCTTGTCGGCCAGCAAAACGCAGTCATTACCGGCTGATGCCGTTTTCTAGTTGGAGGTATTGCATGCTGTTCTTCAACCGCACCAGCCGCTGGGTACTGGCGCCGCTCGCCGACCGCCTCGACCGGCCCGATCAACCTAGCGCACCGTTGTCGTCGAGTCACCCGCTCTTGCGCCGCATTCTGGCGGGCGTTGATCAGTTGTTGCACGAGCGGCGAACACTCAAGGAACAGGCCGGTGCGCTAGCCTCGCAGGTGAGCGAGCTTGAACAGCGACTGGCTGAGCGCGAGGACGTCGTGCGGCAACTGCAGACGCGCTGGACCGAGGTTACCCAGGGGGCCGATCAACTGTTCTGGCAACTGCACACCCTTGTCGCCACCCCACCGGCAGCGGAGTGCGCGATGGAGTGGACCGGCTCTGCCTCGCTGCAGGCACCCCGGCTGGCCCAGTTGGGTCAATGGAGCGAGCAACTGCATCCGGCTGATCGACCACTTCATCTGCAGGCACTGGCCCGGCACCTTGCCGACCGCAGCGGGCGCACACCGTTCGCGCTGGACGTGCGGATGAAGCTTGCCGCTGGCGGTGACTATCGTTGGTGTCGGGTCAGCGGCAATTCGCTGCGCGATGCACAAGGCGTCGCGATCACTATGACGGGCACGCTGCGCGACATCCATGCACAACACTTGCACATCCAGCAGGTGGAGTTGGCCGCCAAACGCTTCGAGATTGCCCGTGAGATGCTCCACGACGGCCTGTGGGATATCGAAGTGGTGGCCGGCGACCCGGCCAACCCGAACAACACCATCTGGTGGTCGTCACAAATGCGCAGGTTACTGGGCTGCAGCACCGTTGAAGAATTCCCGAACACCCTGGAAAGCTGGACCTCTCGCCTGCACCCCGATGACAGTGCCCGTGCTATCGCGGCATTTGTCGCCCATGTTGACGATCGCAGCGGTAGCACACCATTCGATGTGGAGTACCGGCTCAAGCACCAAAGCGGCGCCTACCGCTGGTTCCGCGGCCGTGGGCAGACCCGCCGTGCCCAGGATGGTGCGCCGCTGCGGGTAGTCGGGGCGATAACTGACATTCATGCCCGCCACGAAGAAAGCACCCTCCGCGAGGAGCAGGCCCAACAGCACCAGGTGATGCAGCAGACCCTGGGTAAGCTGACCCATATCGTCGCCACCATCCAGGGCATCGCCAGCCAGACCAACCTGCTTGCCTTGAACGCTGCCATCGAGGCTGCGCGCGCCGGTGAAGCCGGGCGGGGCTTTGCAGTGGTCGCCGATGAAGTGCGCAAGCTGGCCACGCGCACCAGCCAGGCAACCCGGCAAGCGGCGCAGATGATCGACAGCTGACCAAGCCCTGGCACGGTGTGGAAGGACTCAATAAGCATTGCGCTCTGCGTGGCTGTTCATTTAATGGGCATATTTCCTGGCCCCGTAAACACAGATGACAGCACCCAGCGTCACGAGAAGCATCGTCCAGCTGACATGCTCGTGCAAAAGCAACGCTGCCAGCCCAAGCCCCATGAACGGCTGAAAGAGTTGCAGTTGGCCCACAGCCGCAATCCCCCCCTGGACGAGCCCTCGGTACCAGAACACAAACCCGATCAGCATGCTGAACAGTGAAACGTAGCCAAAGCTGAGCCATGCAGGAGCACTTACCCTGGCAAAGTCATCAGGGGCTGGAAGATTGACCACCGTCAGCAGCAGCATGACCGGTAACGCTACAAGCAATGCCCAACTGATTACCTGCCAACCACCCAATGTCCGCGAGAGGCGCGCCCCTTCGGCATAGCCCAAACCACAGACCACAACCGCAGCCAACATCAGCAGATCGCCCACCGCCGATGCCTCGCCTCCGTTCATCAAGGCATAGCCAACGACCAGCCCGGCACCTGTCAACGAGCACAACCAGAACAGTGGCCGAGGTCGCTCACCGCCCCGCAGAACCGCAAATGCTGCGGTACACAATGGCAGGAGCCCGACAAAAACAATGGAATGAGCAGAGGTGATGTGCTGGAGGGCGAATGCTGTCAGTAGCGGGAAACCGATAACGACGCCGAGCGCTGTTACGGCCAATGGCGACAAATCACCCCGTTTGGGGCGAGGCTGCCGTAGCACGATCAGGAAAAGCGCACCCAGCATGGCGGCAATTGTTGCCCTGGCACAGGTCAGGAACGTAGGTTCGAAAGCCGTGACTGCCACTCGGGTGGCCGGCAACGAGCCTGCAAAGATGGCGACGCCTATGAAACCATTGAGCCATCCGCTTGCTGATTTTTCCATCGGTAAGTCCTCGATAAGCCAAGGTTCAGTACATCACCGACAGGCTCGCCCAGGCCATGTACAATCCAATACACTTAAACCGAACTGTTAGGCATATGTATCCAGCACAGTTGAGGGTGTGATGAAACGGAGCGCAACGCGAATTCGAACTGTCATGGGTGAGATCCAGTCGCGGATAGCCTCTCGAACCTACACCCCGGGCGCGAGAATCCCCTCGGTCCGCGCGATGGCTCAGACCATGCAAGTGTCGGTTTCTACGGTGCTTGAGGCCTATGAAAGGTTGATGGCAGAGGGTGTACTCAACTCTCGCCCTGGCTCCGGCTTTTACGTAGCCGGGCCAGTGGCACCCCTGGTGCTCACCGAACTCGGCCCAAGGCTTGATCGTGAAGTGGACCCGCTGTGGATCTCGCGCCAGTCTCTAGACACCGCTAGCGATGCGTTGAAACCGGGGTGCGGGTGGCTACCGGCCTCCTGGATGTTCGAAGCCGGCTTGCGCAAGGCGCTTCGCACCGTTGCCCGTTCAGACACGTCGAAACTGACGGAGTACGCCTCGCCACTTGGGCATCTGCCGCTCAGGCAGTTCCTGTCACGCAAGCTGACAGGGATCGGGGTCGAAGCCCCTCTTGAACAGCTCATGCTCACTGAGTCCGGCACCCACGCCATCGACCTGATCTGCCGTTTTCTGCTTGAGCCGGGGGACACTGTGCTGGTCGACGACCCCTGCTATTTCAATTTTCACGCACTGCTGAAAGCGCACAGGGTGAACATCGTAGGCGTTCCCTACACCGCGACGGGCCCGGACATCGATGCATTCGGCGCGGCCCTGCTCGCGCATTCTCCCCGGTTGTACATAACCAATTCAGGCATCCACAACCCGACCGGCGCTACCCTGTCTCCGGTCACGGCACACAGGTTGCTGAAGCTGGCCGACAACTCCAGCCTGGTGATTGTAGAGGACGACATCTTCGGGGATTTCGAGAGTGCGCCAGCGCCACGGCTGTCTGCCTTCGATGGCCTCTCTCGTGTTATCCAGATCGGTAGCTTTTCCAAGACCATCTCCGCTTCGATTCGATGCGGCTACATCGCGGCTCGCAGTGACTGGATCGAGAGCCTGGTCGATCTCAAGATTGCGACCACATTCGGGGGTGGCCGCCTGGCCGCGGACATCATCCATCTGGCGATTACCGATAGCGGGTACCGGAAACACATGGAGAGTGTTCGCCTCAGGCTGGCCGAGGCTATGGACAGAACGGTAGCGAGGCTTCGGGCCATTGGCATCAAGCCCTGGATAACGCCCCAGTCAGGCATGTACGTCTGGTGCCAACTCCCTCAAGGCAAGGATGCAGCAACGCTGGCTCGGGCTTGCTTGAATGAAGGTGTAGTGCTGGCGCCTGGTAATGCGTTCAGCCAGTCGATGGCTGCGGGTGATTTCCTCCGTTTCAACGTTGCCCAATCAGGTGATGGCAAAATTTACGACGTGTTGAAACGGGCGCTGAGTGCTTAGTCGCGTGACCATCCCCGTTCTGCCTGAGCAAGGATCGTTAGATGCAGGCCTTCATCTCCTTACATTCAACCTGGCCGAGGCTCGGGTATCAGGAAAGCACTGTTGAGCGTGGTGAGTTCCAGGGTCTTTCAGGATGGGGCAAGCGGTAACCAGATGCAGACTTCAAACCCATCGCGTCGACCTGTTGCCGGGGAGAACAATGCCATGCGCGCGTTTACCCCCTGCACGATGGTTTTGGCAATCGCCAAGCCCAGCCCTGAACCACTGATCTCACTGTGACCGCGCACAAAACGCTCGGTCAGGTGCTCTAATACAGACTGCGGCACTGCCGGGCCGCTGTTGACTACCCGCAGCTGTGCCTGATCGGTGAGACTGACTTCGACCGGTTGGTCCGTTGCACCATACTTCAGCGCATTCTCAATCAGGTTGCGCAGCAGGATGCCAAACGCGTCCGGGTCAATGATCGAGTACACGCCGGCCTGACTTGGCAACTGCAACTCGATGCGCTGCCCGCTGCGCTGGTTCCACTCGTCGACGCCGTGGGCAAGCAACGGAATCAGGTCTTGTGGCGTTTCGGACAACAGCCCGCCGCCCTCCGCTTTGGCCAACTGCATGAGCTTTTCTGAAAGCCTTGAAAGCTCGCGCAACGCCTGCTCGATCTTCTGCGCACGCAGTCGCAGCGGACCTTCCGGCGCTTCGTGGTGTAACCGCTGGATCTGCGCCAGGGTCGAGGCCAATGGTGTGCGCAGCTCGTGAGCGCTGTTGGCGGTAAAGCTGCGCTCGGCCTCAAGGGCATTGCGTAAGCGCTCCAGCAGGTGATTGACCGCCTCCGCCAACGGATCGATTTCTGCTGGCAGGTGCGCCACCTTGATCGGCGACAAGTCACCCACACCGCGTGTTTCAATGGCACGACGATAAGCCCGCACGCTGCGCAGGCTGAAACGTACAAACAACCAAGTGCCCGCCAGGCTGACAGGAATCAACACCATTAGAGGCAACAACAACGCACACAAGGCCTCCCGCGCGGCTTCACGACGATGACCAAGCGGTTCGGCCATCTCGATGAACAGTGTCTGGCGCAATGCGCTAGCGCCATACAATCGGTATTTTTCAGAAGTGGAAAAACCTTCAGACGGTTGTCGGTTGAAAATCTCCGGGTTGGCGTCGTGAGATTGCATCAGGATCTTGCCCTTGGCGTCGCGCACCAGGTAAGTCAGGTACTCCTTGTGCATCTTCAGCGTCGCGACGTGTTGTGCAGTCCGGGATTCTTCCCGATTGCTGATTTCCAGCACAGCCAAGGGCAGGATGCGTTGTGCTGTCTCTTCCAAGGCGCTATCGAACGCTTCGTTCAACTCATGCCGCACCACGAGCCAGGCCCCCACTGTCGCTACCAGCCAGAGTAAGGTCATACCAAGCGTCAGCCCCAGGCCGAGACGTATCTGCAGGCTCGAAGACGGCTTCATGCGGACATTAACCGGTAGCCCATGCCTCGCACGGTTTCGATCAGTTCGCGTCCGAGTTTTTTACGTAGACGGCTGATGTATACCTCGATGGTATTGCTCTCGATTTCAGCGCCGAACGCATACAGCCGCTCTTCGAGCTGCGACTTTGACAGCAGTGCGCTGGGGCGCTGCACAAACGCCTCGAACAGCGCCCATTCCCGCGCCGTGAGGTCCACCGTCGCACTGCCCCGCTGCACCGTGCGGGCACTCATGTCGACCTGCAAATCACCGAGTTTGATCTGTGGATTGGGGTTGCCGCTATAACGGCGGCCCACCGCTGCCACGCGGGCCGAGAGTTCAAACAGGTCGAACGGTTTGACCAGGTAGTCATCGGCGCCAGCGTTCAGGCCGGCGATACGATCGGAAATCTGATCCTGGGCGGTCAGGATAATCACGGGGGTCACGTCTCCTGCCGCGCGTTGTTGACGCAGAAAGTCCAACCCGCGCCCGTCCGGAAGCATCAGGTCCAGCAAGATCAGGTCGTAAGGCGTGCTGCGGACGCTGTTGCGCGCGTGGTCCAGGCGCTGTACCCAATCGACGGCGTGGCCGTCATCGGCAATTTGTTCGCGCACCGCTTCACCCAGGCCTGGAGCGTCCTCAACCAATAGAACCCGCATCTGACATCTCCTGAGATGGTTGCCTTGCAGCACCTTAATCGCCTTGCCTGATGTGAATCTGAAGATTCAGCTGGCTGTCAGGTAGGCACTTTAGGTTATGCCACAGACGCCGCCCTCGACAGGAGACAAGTCATGAAATCCGGTTTTATTGCCAATGCCACGCTGTTGGGCTTGCTGGTCAGCGGTTACGCCCTGGCCGGTGACGACTGCAGCGACCCAGTAAGCGACTGGCAGCCTCGCGAAACCTTGCGTCAGCAGGTAGAGCGGCAATACGGCTGGCGCGTGCAGCGCATCAAGGTCGACGACGGCTGTTACGAACTCAAGGGCCTGGACCGCAAGGGCAATGACATCGAAGCCAGCTACTCCCCGGCATCGCTGCGCCTGAAGACACTCGAGGTCCATTTGCGCAATGACGGCGATGCCAATGACTATCTCGGCAGCCCGCTCGCCGAATGACAACTCACCTGTCTATGAATTTTCCTGCCGTTCAGGTTGCTGTCAGCCGGCAGGTCCAGGCTCTCGACCTGACGATCAAGAGGACACGCTCATGAAGAAGATCATCGCAGCAACCTGCCTCATCGGCGCCATTACCCTACCGGCGCTGGCCCAGGCCCGTGAAGTGACCCTGACCACGCAGCTCAAGGACTACAGCGGCAATGATGCCTACCTGGCGATCTACGTCACCGACGCCAATGGCCAGTACCAGAAAACCCTCTGGGTGGCCGGCAAGAAGGCCAAATATTACAAGCACCTGGCCGACTGGGCCCGGGGCAGCGGGATGAACCCGAGCGAATTCGACGGGGTCAGCGGCGCCAGCGTCGGCAGTGGGGGCACGCTGAAAGTCAGCGTAGAACTGGCGGACACGCTGATTGATGCCGGGTATCAGATCCGCATCGACAGCGCCGTCGAGGACAAACGCGACGCCCGCGGCGATGTCAGCGTGCCGCTGACCTCCAAGGGCGCAGGCAAGCCCGCGACCGGCAATGCCTACGTCGACGCCTTTACTTACGACCTGTAGCACCCGCCACCTCCGGAGGCTGAACATGCTTCGTCAGTTCCATTCCCTTCCTGGCCTGATCGCCGCCCTGTTGGTCATGGTATTGGCCATCAGCGGCGCGATTCTGTCTGTCGAGCCGGCGCTGGAGCGTCTGCACAGCACGTCCACTTCTGCCGGGCAACTCAACGTCGGCCAACTTGCCGGGCGCGTGGCCAACCACTTTACGGGGGTGGAGCAGATCCAGCGCTCAGCGTCCGGCACGGTGATCGTCTACTACAACCAGAACGGCAAGGCCGGGGCGGAGAAGGTCGACCCACTGACCGGCCAAGGGCTCGCCCCTTACGAGCCATCCGCGTTCACCCGCTGGGTGAAAGACCTGCACCGCTCGCTGTTCCTTGGCACGCCGGGCCATGGGGTGTCGGGTGTTGGTGCCCTGCTCATGCTGGCGCTGTCAGTGTCCGGCGCGCTATTGCTGGCCCGACGCCTGGGTGGCTGGCGCAACCTGCTACGGCCGCTGCGGGGCACTTTCAGCCAGCGCTGGCATGCAGAAGTCGGGCGACTGGCCTTGCTCGGGCTGTTGTTGTCGGCACTGAGCGGGGCCTACCTGTCCGCCACCACGTTTGGTTTTATCGCGGACGGCAGTCAAGCTGAACCCGCCTTCCCTGCCCACGTCAGCGCCGGCCCGGCCTTGCCGGTGGCAAAACTGCAGGCCTTGCAAGCCACCGACCTGAACGACCTGCGCGAGCTGGTCTACCCGAGCCCCGGCAACCCTCGCGATGTGTTTTCCCTGCGCACAGCACAGGGCGATGGCTACGTGGACCAGGCCAGCGGCGCCTTGCTGTCCTATCAAGCCCACGACCCAATGCTCAACCTCTATGAATTGATCTACCAGTTGCACACTGGCGAAGGCCTCTGGTGGCTGGGCCTGCTGCTCGGGCTCTGCGCCCTCTGCGTGCCGTTGATGAGCGTGACCGGCATTCTGTTATGGTGGCGCCGCCGCAAAGCTGGCCCGCGCCTCCGCCACAACAGCCCTGCTCATGCCGCCGACAGCGTGATTCTGGTGGGCAGTGAAAACAACAGCACCTGGGGTTTTGCCAAAACCTTGCATGACGCCTTGCACCAGAGCGGCCATCAGGTGCACAGCGCGGCGATGAATGACTGGTTGGGCGATTACCCTAATGCCAAACGAGTGTTCATCCTCACCGCGACCCACGGTGACGGCGATGCGCCGGCCTCGGCTTCGCAGTTCCTGACGCGGCTGGCCAAAACCGGCGTCAAGCCCGGCCTACCCTTTGCGGTACTGGGCCTGGGCGACCGCCAATTTGCGCGATTCTGTCGGTACGCCCATCAAGTGCAGCATGCGATGTTGCAGGCCGGTGGCTCGCCATTGCTGGGGCTGGAGACCGTCAACCGCCAGTGCCCTCAGGCGTTTGCGCGTTGGGGCCACGCGCTGGGCGACGTGTTGGGGCAGGCGCTGGCGCTGGTTCACACCCCGCAGCAGCCGCGCACCCATTCATTGGAGCTGACAGAGCGGATTGCCTATGGCGAACAGGTCAATGCACCGACCCATGTCCTGCGCTTCAACGCTCGCGGCGGACTGCCGAATTTTCTGGCCGGCGACCTGGTCGGGATTCTGCCCCCGGGCAGCCCAATCCCGCGCTTCTACTCGCTGGCCAGTGGCGCCCAGGACGGCGTGCTGGAGATCTGTGTGCGTAAACACAACGGGGGCATGTGCTCGGAGTTTCTTCACGGCCTGGACATTGGCGCGCAGATTGACGCCTTCATTCAGCCCAACCCGCAATTTCGTCCGGCATCGGGCACGCACCCGGTAATCCTGATCGGCGCCGGTACCGGTATTGGTCCTTTGGCCGGTTTTATCCGCAACAACAAGGCCCGACACCCGATGCACCTGTATTGGGGCGGGCGCAACCCGGCCTCGGACTTTCTCTACGAACCGGAGCTCAACCAATACTTGTCGGACCGCCGCCTGACGCAATTGCACGCCGCCTTTTCTCAAGTCCAGGAGCGCAGCTACGTACAAGACCGGCTGATCAGTGATGCCCTCGCCTTGCGCCGGCTGATTGAAAAAGGTGCCCAAGTGCTGGTGTGTGGCAGTCGCGAAATGGCCAAAGGCGTGATGCAGACCCTGGATGAAGTCTTGGCGCCCCTCCACCTCAGCGTGCTGATCCTCAAGGCACAAGGACGCTACCGTGAAGATGTCTACTGAGTTGCAGCGTTATAGCCTGAACGGCGAAACCATGGGCACCCGCTACACCGCCCTGTTTTATGCCGGGGCCGGGATGGATACCGACGAACTTGGCCAGCAGCTGGCCCGCGCCGTGGCCCGGGTGGACCAGCAAATGTCCACCTGGAAACCCGAGTCGGACCTCAACCGCCTCAATGCCGCCCCCGAGCAGGAATGGGTATCGGTGCCCAAGGAACTGGTCACGGTGCTGTCTGCTGCATTGCGCGTCAGCCGGCAATCCGGCGGCGCCTTCGACATCGCTGTCGGTGACCTGGTGAGCGCGTGGGGCTTCGGCCCAGCGGCGCGGCAGGTCACAACGCAGGTGATCGATTCCCCTGCGCCGCGCACCCGGCTGTTAGCCAGCGGCGCATTGGAGGTTGAGCCACAACGCAACCAGGTGCGCAAGCGCGTGCCGCTGAGCCTTGACTTGAGTGGGATTGCCAAAGGGTTTGGCGTGGATGAACTGGCCCGTTGCCTGGAAGGTTCAGGTATCACGCGGTACTTGGTCGGTATCGATGGCGAGATGCGCGCCCGGGGCGTCAAACCTGACGGACAATGCTGGGTCGTGGCGCTGGAAAAGCCCAAAAGGGGCGTGCGGGAAGTCATGGGCGTCATGGCGCTTAGCGATATGTCAATCGCGACCTCCGGGGACTACCGGCAGTGGGTCGACATAGCCGGTCAGTCCTATGCCCACACCATGAACCCGGCCACCGGCGCACCACTGTGCAACGCGCTCGCCGCCGTTACCGTGGTGGCGACCTCGTGCATGCTCGCCGATGCCTGGGCCACGGCGCTGATGGTCCTGGGCGAAACCGAGGGCCCTCGTCTGGCTCAGGAACGCGGGATGGACGCACTGTTCGTGCTGCGCGAAGGTGAGCAGTTCAGGGAAATATCCATTGTCGGCGGACAGCTGCAGGTGCAAATTGAAGCCCGCTGACGCCGGCTGCCGACCCGCTCGGCACCCGTGCAACGTGAACCGCCTGATGACAGGGAGCCGCGTCAAACAATGAAATTCATGCACAGGCACACCGAGGCACACAGAAGTGATCGTATCGGCTGGCTACGCGCCGCTGTCCTGGGGGCCAACGACGGCATTGTCTCTACCGCCAGCCTGCTGATTGGGGTCGCGGCGGCCAACGCCAGCCACGCCACGTTGCTGGTCACCGGAATGGCGGGGCTGATGGCCGGGGCCATGTCCATGGCCGCTGGCGAGTACATTTCGGTGCACTCCCAGGCCGATACCGAGCGGGCGGACCTGTCCCGCGAACGGGCAGAACTGGCCAGCGACCCGAAAGCTGAGCACGCCGAACTCGCCAACATCTACATGCAGCGTGGGGTAGCACCCGAGCTGGCACATCAAGTGGCCGATCAATTGATGGCCCATGACGCATTGGGCTCCCACGCCCGCGACGAACTGGGCATCAGCGCCACGCTCACCGCCAAACCGTTGCAGGCCGCCCTGGCGTCCGCCGCGAGCTTCGTGGTGGGCGCCGCCTTGCCGCTGGCGGTGACGTTTGTCGCACCGGAGCACAGCGTGGGCCCCTGGATATCGGGCATGTCATTGGTATTTCTCGGGTCATTGGGGGCTATTGCCGCCAAGGCTGGCGGGGCCAGCATCATGACGGGCGCCTGGCGGGTGACCTTCTGGGGGGCGTTGGCCATGGGCGTCACGGCACTGGTGGGACACTTGTTTGGCGCGGTGGTCTAGCGCGAGAATCGGGCCTCAGGCCGCGCCATTGGCGGCCTATGCATCGATCCTGCCTAATACCGTTCGGCCAGGGCGCAGAACTCAGCGTCGGAGTATTCGGCCCAGTTTCTTCGATGTCATGAATTGTCTCAGCTGGTACGAATCTGAAGATTGAAAAGGGGCAATGGCAGGCGCTATAAATCAGGTTTAAAGCCGTTCGACAAGGCACATCATGCAGCTGCATTTCCGGCGTCTGAGCGACGCCCCCATCGCCGACATCATCGCACTCAACAACAACCCCGATGTCTTGCGCCAAATGCCCTTGGGTCGTCCCGACTTTGACGAACGCAAATGCAAGGTGTGGGTTGCCCAAAAAGAGGCCCAATGGGCACTGAATGGCTATGGTCCCTGGGCTTTTTTCGTTGACGGTCAATTCGCCGGCTGGGGTGGCCTGCAGCAGGAAGACGGCGACGCTGATCTTGCCTTGGTGCTTCATCCAGACTACTGGGGGCTTGGCAGAGTGATTTTCGATGAGATCGTACGGCGCGCTTTCCAGGAGATGGGGCTAGCGTCCATTACCCTATTGCTTCCATCAACCAGAACTCGAATCAAAGGTATTCTTCGCCTGGGGTTTTGCCTTGACGCAGAGGTGGATATCGACGGCACGCCCTTCTCACGCTATCGGCTACTCGCCACCGCAAAACATTGACTGGTTGGCGGGATCGCCGGGGCACGCCCCCTGCCCTAGTTGGGTTGTGGTATACCCACCTTGTGTGCCCTGTCACAGCGTTGCGCTCTGCTTAACCGGCAGTTGTACACGAAACGTTGTTCCCACTCCGACCTGACTTGATACAGATATCTCTCCTCCGTGTTTCTTTACAATGCCGTAGGAAAGGGACAGGCCTAGCCCGGTTCCTTGGCCGACGGGCTTGGTGGTGAAAAAAGGATCGAAGATTTTCTTGATGTTCTCCGGTGCTATCCCAGCGCCTGTATCCGCAACGTCGATGCACACCCAGCCGCCTTGATGAACAGTGCCCAATGTGATGGTGCCCCGCTCGGGGCCCATGGCTTGGACGGCATTGAGCACAAGGTTCATTATCACTTGGTTGATCTGCGACGGCAGGCATTCGACAGGGGGTAACGGCTGGTACCGTTTTACCACGTCGGCTTTATGTTTCAGCTCGCTCGCGACGATGTTGAGCGTGGAGTCAATGCCCTGCTGCAAATCGGCTAATTGCCACTGCTGAGCGTTGTCAACGCGCGAGAAGTCTTTGAGGTCCTTGACGATATGCGCCACTCGACCGATTCCGTCCTTGGACTCCTTGATGAGGATCGGGATGTCTTCCATGAGGAATTCCAGCTCAGTCTGCTCACGAAGCCTTTGCAAGCGCCCAGTGGTTTCGTTTGCGCCGAGCATCAGTTCGGCCTGGCGATAGGCGTCGAGCATCGCTAACAGTTGTTGAAAGTACCCTCCCAGAGTGCCCAGGTTGGAGGACACGAAACCGATCGGATTGTTGATCTCGTGCGCCACGCCGGCGGCCATCTGCCCCAACGAGGCGAGCTTCTCCGATTGCACCAGCTGGCTTTCCAGCTGCTTGCGCTCCTCGATCTCCTGCTGCAGCGCCTCGCTGGCCTGGGTCAGTTGCTGGGTACGCCGCTCTACCCGCTGTTCGAGCTGGTGCATTTTCAGCGAGGCTCGTTGGGTCATTTCCCACTTGGTCAGCAAGGTGCTGGCCATTTGCTGGACCTCGATGTTGTCGAACGGTTTTTTCAGGATCAGCAGGCGATCGTGGGCCTGCAGCCGGTCGAGCAACTCATCCCAGGAATAGTCCGAGTAGGCGGTACAGACGACTACCTGCAACAGCGGGTCCTCTTCCCACAGGTGCTCAATGGTTTGAGCGCCATCCCATCCACCTGGCATTCGCATGTCGACGAAGGCTAACGCGTAAGGCTTGCTGGCCTGCAGCGCACGCTTCAGCAGGCCGAGCCCTTCCTCACCGCCATAGGCTGAATCGAGTTCGAATACCGGTCGGTCGTTCTTGATCTGCTCGCCAAACAACAACCCTTCCATCTCGTCCAGTTCTGTGTTCTGCGCTTTGGCCGGGGCAAGGATCTTGCGAAAATCCTCGTGGATAGTCGGCATGTCATCAATCAGCAGGATCCGGCGATTGGTCAGGTCACTCATGCAGGCTCCGTCACCGCGATCAGCGGGATCCTCAGGGTAAAGACAGCACCCAGGCCAGGGCCGTCGCTGTGTGCGGTCAGGTGACCATTCATCTCGATGGCGGCCAAGGCGCAACTGTGCAAGCCGAAGCCATGCCCGTCTTTGCGCGTGGTGAAGCCATGGGCAAAGATCTTCTGCAGGTTTTCGGGCGCAATGCCTTCGCCTTCGTCCAGCACGCTCATTTCCAGCAAGCCCCCCTCAATGATGCGCGTCCTGAGGATCATCGTCCGTGGGTCGCTGCCGGGGCCGGACATCGCGTACTTGGCGTTGCTGATCAGGTTGATCAGTATCAGCAACAGCCGATGCCGGTCGCCCATCACCAGAGGCAGATCTGCGAAGTCGCGCACTACCCTCACCTGATGCCGGATCAACGCGCCTGCGTTCATGCGCAGCGCGTCCTCGACCAGGTCGTTGACCGACAGCGGCACTGGCACATTTTTAGCCCCGGCGTAGGATTGCTGGGTGGCCACCACTTCCTTGATGTGGTCGATGCTCTTGTTCATCCGCTCCAGCTCGATCACCATCTCCTTCTGCTCCTCGGCGATCGCCTCGGTCAGCTGGTGGAGGTAGCCGGGAAGCAACCGGCCTCTGGGATCCTCGTCGAGAAACCGACCGATGTCAGTGGCATGCTCGCGGAACAGTTGCATGGCCTTGCCCAAACCCTGGGTTTTGCTGCTGCGCAACGTTCGAGCGATCAGATCAGAGGATGTGTTCACGCTGTTGAGCACGTTGCCCACGTTGTGCAACACATTGGTAGCGATCTCCGCCATGCCTGCTTGGCGCGCCGCGTTAAGCAATTCGCTCTGAGCGTTTCTGAGTTCCAGGGTGCGATCCTCGACCCGCTGTTCCAGGACGTCATTGGCGCTTTGCAACGCATTGTTGACCCGTCTCACCTCGGCGAAGCTGCGCACCAGCAGCGCAGCCAGGCAAATGACCGAGAACATCAGCAAGCCGGATAGCCATAACGTGTAGAGATGGTTTTTACGGTTGATCCTTTCAACCTGCTGTTGATCCCTGTCCAGGAGGCTGGTGATCGTATCCAGGCGTTCGGCAACCGGGATCGCCTCGATCTGTTCGAGCAGGCGGTTGACGACAGGTTGCTCGCGCAGGATCAACGCCACGTGATTACTCAACAAATTGAGGGGCGTGTGGAACTCTTTGGGCAGGTTCTCCGCGTTAACAGCCAGGTTACCTAACCCCACCTCTATCTCGGCAGCCCTTTCCACAGAGGTAACCTGCGCGAACTCCAGGGCACTTAGCAACAGGTCATAAGTGTCAGCAACGAATACGTGTACCTCCGGCCTATTCGGGGCCAGCATGGTGTTGATCTGGGCCTGAATACCGTCCTCGGCTGTGGGTAGAAATGCCAACGAATTTCGCAGCAAGGCATTGTGCGATTTGAATTGCTCCACGAGCCGAGCCTTTTCCCCAAACGCAGAGAGAAAACCGTCATAGGCATCGCGCCACTGGTCTGAGTCAACGCGCCCTTGTTCGGCTTCCCGGCTGTCGAATCGTGCCCACAGCCGCTTCATCTCCTTGAGGGGGGTCACGAGTGGATCATAGTTATGAGAGACGGCTACCCGGGCCTTGAGCACCTCGTTTTCCCATACAGCATCCTGTTGCTTGAGCTGACGAATGAGATCTCGGGATTCGTTGTAGGTCTGGGTCTGCTCTGACCCGGAATTCAGGTACAGGTACAGCAGCATCGACGCCAGTACAAGGACCAACCCACTGAATAGAATCAGGCTTGTGCGCCGGGAAATCACCCTCATGGCTGACCCGCCTTTTCAGCAGTAAGGGTTTTGAGGAACAGCATGATGAGCCTGCGGTCCTCATCGCTTGGGATTCGTCCAAGCTGATACTGAAACATCACATCGATCGCACGCTCCAGTGTAGGCGCCGAGCCATCGTGAAAATAGGGCGCGGTCATCGCCACATTGCGCAGGCTCGGCACTTTGAACACGCCCCGGTCGGCCTCCTCTCCGGTCACGTTGAAGCGGCCCTGATCCGCCTCGGTGGGGTTGCCGCGGTCCGCGATGTAGTCGCCGAACACGCCAAATTTCTGGAACATGTTGCCCCCAATATTCACCCCTTGGTGGCAGGCGATGCAGCCATAGTCCTTGAAGCGCTGGTAGCCGTATTTTTCCTCCAGGGTAAGCGCCTCGGTATCGCCCTGCAGGTAACGATCGAAGCGCGCGCTAGGGGTAAGAAGCGTCCTTTGGTAATCGGCCAACGCGCTGAGGATGTTGTCCTTTGTCACCGCGTCCGGGTAGGCATCCTTGAACGCCTGGCGGTAATGCACGTCTGCGGCGATGCGCTGCTCGATCACGCGCCAGTCTCCGCCCATCTCGTGAGCGCTGGTGATCACGGCCTCCCCCTGCTCCTCGAGTGACTCGACCCGGCCATTCCAGAATTGTCGGAAATTAAGGCTGGCATTGAGTACCGTTGGCGTATTGAGCGTAAGCGGCAGGCCATCTGCCCCCATGGAAAACGCCCGGTCATCGGCCCCGTACTTGTCCAGACGGTGACAGCTGGCGCAGGACCGTGTGCCGTTGCGCGACAACCGCGGATCGTTGAACAACTGGCGGCCCAACTCGACACGCCCAGGTGTCAGAGTGGGTATCGGAGGCAGCGGCTTGAGCGGCTCGTCCAGCGGCTCCGCCCCGCTGCCTCCGCTCAGAACGAGCAGCACCCACAGGCTCAGACAACGGCGCAAGCGCTGCAGGTGAAGAGCGGAACGATAACGACAGGTTGTGCGCGCTGACATCCGGGAGAATCCTTTTCCCTGGGCTGACGGACTTACAGAAGGGTGGTGCCATGCCGTCAGGTTAGTTGCCTTCCAGACAATTTGCCTGCCACCCGCCACACCTTGCCCGGCACCTGTCACGGAAAAATGAACTAGCCTTTGACCTAAGCGCTCGTTGAGCTCGAGTGCCTCCATCGATCGACCACGTGAGGCCTGCCATGGACGTGCAACCGCCCCTGATTTCACCCTATCGGCCGACCGTGTTGCTGGTAGACGACGAGGAGTCGATCCTTAACAGTCTGCGTCGGCTATTGCGTGGCCAACCCTATGACGTGAAGCTGGCGACCAGCGGAGAGCAGGCACTGGCGCAGATGGCCGAGGGCCCGGTTGATCTGGTGATGAGCGATGCGCGCATGCCCGGGATGGACGGCGCCACCTTGTTGGCACAGATCAATCAGCATCACCCATCGACCGTCAGGATCTTGCTGACCGGCTATGCCGACCCAAGCGCAATCATCAAGGCCGTCAATGACGGTCAAATCCACCGTTACATCAGCAAGCCCTGGAACGACGACGAATTGCTGATGACCTTGCGCCAGGCCCTGGACCACCAGCATTCCGAACGCGAGCGCCAACGCCTGGAGCTGCTGGCACGTCGGCAGAACGCCCAGTTGAGACTGCTCAATAACGACTTGGAGAAACGCGTTGCAGCCCGTACCGCGGAGCTGCAGCAGACCGCTGACATGCTCGATCTGGCCTACGAAGAACTGAAACACAGCTATGTGACCGGGACCGAGGTGTTCTCGATGCTGGCTAATCTGCGGCTGCCTCCAGCCAAGCAGACCAATCGACAGATCATCGAACTGGTGCGTTGCTACTGTCGGGTCCACGCCTTGGACGAGGCGATAAGCCGCGATCTGGCCATGGCTGCGGCGCTGTACAACATAGGCAAACTGAGTTGGCCGGATAGCATGATCGTTGCCCCTTCGGACCAGCTGATGCACGGCGACCGCGACCGCTATCGCGACTACCCACGCCAGAGTGAAGCGCTGCTGATGACCCTTGAGCCCATGAAAGATGCCGCGCGCCTGATCCTGCATCATCAGGAGCACTGGGACGGCAGCGGTTTCCCCGACCGGCTCAAGGGTGAAGCTATCCCGTTCGGCGCTCGCTTGCTCAAGATGGCCGTGGACTTCGTTGAGCTGCAACGGGGTTTGATTCTTGAACGGCAGATGAACAGCGATGAGGCCTTGCTCTACCTGCGCAAGTACGCCGGCCGGTTGTATGACCCGGCGCTCCTTGAGGATTTCGTCCAGGTTTGCGCCTCGTTCCACAGCGATATGACCCTGGTGGACCCTGAAGTCCAGGTGTGTACCACCCGGGACCTGGCGCCGGGAATGGTGCTTGCGCGCAACCTGAACGCCGACAACGGCATGTTGCTGCTTAACGCCGGCAAGGTTTTGAGCGCCGCGCTGGTGGAAAAGCTGGTGGCCTTTGAATCGATGGAGGGTGGTAAGTACTGCATTTTCGTTCGGGTTCCCTCGAACGACCCTATAACGCCTGGCAGATCAGACTTGGCGCCGTGTTGAAGGAGGTGGGGCGCTCATTCAGCCCGGCACCATCAGAACTGCGCGTACAGCACCACGTCGGCGTCATCCACACCGGCAATACACCCAAGCGCTATGCTTGCTCTGGCAGGAGGGTTGCGCATGTGTGGAAGGTTGAGTCAGTACCGAGGCATACACGACTTTGTCGAAACCCTGAGCCTGCCAGAGGCCTGGCGGAACAACGTCGGCGACCAGCCACTTGGCCGGTACAACGTCGCGCCGACCACGCCGGTGGCAGTGCTGCGAGTGGATGAAGCAGGCCCGCGGGCGGACCTGGTGAGATGGGGCTGGCGGCCGCATTGGGCGACCGACCGTGCCGCACCGATCAACGCCAGGGTTGAAAAGGTGGCACACGGCCCCTTCTTCCGGGCGATCTGGCCGCACCGAGGCATAACGCCGATCGACGGCTGGTATGAATGGGTCGATGAAGGCGGACCGAAGAAACAGCCGTACTACATCCGACGCCGGGACGGGCGCCCTTCCCTTTGCGCCAGCATCGGCCAGTTCGCTGGCAGCGAGCATGACGGGTTCGTCATCATTACGGCCGATGCCCAGGGCGGAATGGTAGATGTGCACGACCGCAGGCCAGTGGTTTTGGCCCCAGACCTCGCGCGTGAGTGGATGCAAACCGCGATGCCCGGGGAACAGGCCGAGCAGATGGCGCTCAACCTGGGTGAGCCAGCCGAGGCCTTCGAGTGGTATCGAGTGAGCACAGCCATTGGCAATGTGCGCAACCAAGGCGCCGAGCTGATAGAGCCGCTTCAATGAAGCGGTAGTAGACCATGCTGGCCCTAGTACTGGCAGCGCAACATCATCGACCACTGATGTGCAGGGTTTCGACTCGGGGACCGCGTCGACTTGGAACCCGCGCAGCACGACGACTGGTAACACCACCGTCCACAATGGCACTTGCCCAAGCCGTTACTGTTGAAATGGCACGACTCGACGAACAGGGAATACCATTATCGAAGGCTGTACAGATTCCAAGGCAGTCGACCTGCCCGTGGTTGCGGTGGGTCCGATCGCAGGCCTCGGCGAACTCACCTGGCAGAACAAGTTCCGCTTTTCTGACTCTCCACATACTGTTCAGCCATAACCTTCCCTTCGAGAATGGCTTCTGTCGAAGAGGAGAAGGGTCGACTCACACGCAGGGTTCGCGCCGTTGCGCCCGGCTTCCCTACCTCGACCAACATCCCCGTGGGAAATTCGACGCTCGACTCCCACAGCACGTAAATCGATGCCTGGTAACCAAGGTAGGCATGCACGTAAAGGTCATGACTGGTGGACTGAAGGCTCATCACTTTCTCCAACTGGGCGCCTCAATGCGCTTTTGATGGAGATACGACTCAAGCGATCTGACGAGCGTTCCGTTTTCCCTGCATTGTTATCCGTGAAGACGCGAGCCTCTGCGCGGGAGTGGTTCTGGCCCTGGTGCTTTGGGCGCAGGAAACGCCTTGGCGACCCAGTCGTGAGCACGCTCGAGCGCCCAGGCCATCGCCGCAGACAGTTTCTGTCCACGGCAGTCAGGGTGTACCTCTTCGAGCAAGAGCACGCCTTTTTTCCCGTAGATACCCAAGAAAAGTTGAGTGACGTTTTCAGGTGAGAGTCGGGCTTGGATGTTGATTAAAGTGCCGCAGGGAAGGCGCTCATCGTAGTTCCGGGAATGCAACGCAGAATTGGCCCATTCCCAATAGATTTTGCCGCGATTACGCATGGAACGGACCTTGAACTCATATTCTTGACTGGAGAGACAGAATACACAGCTATTCCAATGAATCCACTGCTGAAGGTGCGTGTTACATTTTTTTACATCTGCTTTTTTCATTTAACAGCCGTGATCGCACCACAAGCCCCCCTTCAATCGCCGCGCGGTCAACGCACGGTCGCTCAAGGAAAGTGGCTACGGTGTTCCGCTAGGCGAGCGCCATGAATTACCGGCGGATGGACAACCTGGCCTAGCGGATGGCCACGCTCCGGCGTATGGCGTCCAAAACCCCATACCCGGTCAGACCCTTTGTGCTTCACCCGAGCAAAGGTGGGCTGTGGCCCAAAATTGGCCCAAACCTGACGCGCGCACCGTTCTGATGCTTACGCCGAGGGCGATGGAGTCCATCTATTGAGATGCCCTGTCCCGTCGGGCAAACTCCGGTTGTTTCATTGGCCGATAACAGGAGTTTACGGATGCCATTTCCACTGACGGAACATAATGCCTTGTTGGCCCTAAAGGGCGTAGGGCCGGCCGTTATCGCTCGCCTTGAGCAGATGGGCATTGACTCGCTGGCTGTGCTCAGCAAAGCGAATGCTTGTGACATCCTGGCTCAGGCATCGGCAGCAGTGGGATCGAGTTGCTGGAAGAATAGCCCCCAAGCTCGGGCCGCCATTAACGCGGCCATCGAGCTTGCAAAGGACTCTCAGTTGGGCACACCTAGTGCGTAAAGCTGATCGCTTATTTCAATTGGTAAATCTGATTCGTGTCCATCAGCCGATCTCTGCTGAACGACTGGCTAGCCGAATTGGCGTTTCCGTTCGCTCAATCTATCGATACATCGACGATCTTTCCTTCAGTGGAATCCCAATCTATGGTACCGCCGGCGTGGGGTATGCCTTGGATGCCGACTTCGAGATGCCGCCATTAACGTTGAACAGGCTCGAACTGGATGCATTGATGCTCGGTATGGAAATGCTTTCAGCTTCCGCCGATAACGATCTAAGTGCTGCTGCAAGGTGATTTCTGAGTGGACAATAGTTCGAAAATCCAAGCGATTATCTCAGATGACCCCATTCGGTGGCGGTTACTCGAAATAGTGCGCTCCTTGGGATTGCCAGACTGCTGGATCGGAGCAGGCTTTGTACGAAACGCGGTTTGGGATTATCTGCACGGGCGCGATTCATCCCCGATTTCAACAGACGTTGATGTCATCTGGTTTGATGCACAACGCTGCACACCAGAGCAAGATGAAGCCCTGGAAGCAGTTCTCAGAGGTCTAGAGCCGAACGTATTATGGTCTGTGAAAAATCAAGCGAGAATGCATGCTCAGAACGGCGATAAGCCATATCTCTCAGCGACCGACGCAATGCGCTACTGGCCAGAAACCGCAACGGCGGTAGCCGTAGCACTGCGAGAGAAAGGCTCATGCGAGGTCGCGGCGCCCTTGGGGCTTGATGATCTTTTTGACTTGATTATCAGGCCAGCGGGGAGGTTCGCCACGGAGAAAACTGCGATCTATCAAAGCCGCCTCAAGTCCAAAAAATGGGTGAAAATCTGGCCGCAGCTCAAGCTTGCGCTCGTAGCGGTACCTCCCATCCCTCCGACAAAGTAACTTAGCCGGACGCATATCTTTTAGGAGAGAACCATCAAGGCTTTATCAATCGTACGGCCCAGTGGCAGTCGAATCGCTTCTGGCCAGAAAACACTCGAAGTCCGTCGTTGGCATCCAGACTTACAACCTACCGAGGATCTTCTGATTGTCGAAAATGGGCGTTTTCTTCATGCCGACGGGGAGGTAGATGATGACGGTATTGCGGTCGCGATTGTGCGCGTAAAAGCCGTGCGTCCGTTCATCCTGGCTGACATGGAAGCAGCCTGCGCAAGTTATTTTGAAGACGGCTGGCTCGCATGGGAGTTGAGTGACATAAGACCAATATCCCCTGTTACCATCCGCGCGGCGCGGGGTATCTACGAGGTAGATTTCCTGCATACAGAAGAACCCTGAACATTGAGCAAGATGTGTTGGGCAGACGCTTACTGCAAACTGACGTTATCTGGCAAAGCCGTTTCGCTCCAAGCTGACGCTCAACAAATTGCGCCCCCAACGGACGGGTCGGTGAAACAATGGCCAGATGATCCAAGGTTGAACGCCTCATGCTCTCTTATCTCCCTGATCAGAGAACCTCGTTTGTTGCCTGCTCTTCATCCGGCACTCTCGATCTTAGTTCCACTTACCTACGCTTGATCAGTCCACGCGATAACGGCGAATACAGAGGTGCCGCGTATTCAACCAATCTGTGCCAGACACTCCGGATCCAACCAGTACTTCCCAATTTTGCACACCGGGCCCTTCATGAGTACGTGGTTGTCCTCATCAAGTTCGATGGTGATCTGACCGCCAGGCATGTGCACTGTCACATGATCGTCAACGAACCCAAGTCGTCGTGAGACTGCCGCAGCGGCACAGCTGCTGGTGCCTGAAGATAGGGTGTAGCCCACGCCACGCTCCCAGATCTGCACCATCAGGTTTCGGCGATCGACAACGTTCACGAATTGCACGTTGGTTCTGTTTGGGAAGAGCGACAATTGCTCAATGGTTGGCCCAAGCTTGCGTGCAAGTGCCTCAGTCGTCTGATCGACAAACACCACGCAATGGGGGTTGCCCATCGACACAAGGTTCAGGTGCAGGCGCATGCCATCGACTTCCATTGAGTGTCGTTCGTTCTCGGGGAATGTCGCCATACCCATGGCAATGGAAATGCGTCGGCCGTCGTCAAGTACCTGGCAACGAACCTTACCGCCTTTGGTTAACAACTCGAAGGGTTCGTGCGAAACGATGCGCTGATCCCAAAGGTAGCGACATAGGATTCGCAATCCATTGCCACTCTTTTCCGCCTCGGAGCCATCGGTATTGAGAATCTGCACTGAGAGCATCTTGCCTGGCTCGATTACAGGAATCAGGATGCCGTCACTGCCTAACCCTCTATGCCGGTCGCATATCACCGAGATGGCCAGCATAGAGCAATCGAATGGCGTTTTGTCGTGGTAGACGAGATAGTCGTTGCCAGCCGCGTGATATTTTACGAACTGCATGAGTTATGAGACCAAGGCGCTCGGGGCGGGGAATAATGAATGGAGTTAGAAACATAGCACACAACCGCTGAGGCGCTAGCGGGGCCCGGTTGAGGATTCCACACCAGGTTAGAGCGATGGTGAAATAATAGATGTCAGCGACTTGCTAGCAATGACCGCAATCGGCCAATAGCAGTCATTAGCCGCCGAAAAGATAGACCACCCTCCACGTCAGTCAGCGCAGAGCTAGACTGAGCCCAGTATTCTGAATCGCTAATGGTGGTTCCCATGAAGCACTGGCTTCCCCTGCTGCTCACCCTGCCTCTGTCGCACACCCAAGCTAAGGGACCTGCCTTCAACTGCACTCAGGTCGAGGCCGGCAGCATCGAACAACAGATCTGCCAGAGCGAGCCGCTCTCGGCACTGGACCGGAAAATGGCCGAGGTCTACACAGCCGCGCAGCAGAAGGCCGGCAATGAACATCCGCCGGTGCTCAAGACCGAGCAACGGGGCTGGATCAAAGGCCGCAACGATTGCTGGAAAAGCGCGGACCAGCCCGCCTGCATCGCCGACAGCTACCGCCTGCGCATCGCCGAACTGCAGGCGCGCTACCGGCTGGTCGAGGCCACCGGCCCCGTGTTCTACCAGTGTGACGGCAACCCGGCCAAGGAAGTGGTTGCCCGCTTCTTCCGCACCGAGCCGCCCACGGCCATCGTCGAGTTCGGTGACCGCAGTTCGCTGATGTACCTAGAACAGACCGCAAGCGGCGCGCGCTACCTGGGACAAAATGAGAGTTTATGGGAGCACGATGGCGAGGCCATCGTGGTGTGGGGCTATCAGGGGCCTGAAATGCACTGCACAGCACGTTGAAAGCCGCCGCTATGACCCATTGCAGAAATTCTCCAGGGGTAGCTATCGGCATCAAGGCCTCGATCAATCTGACTCAAGTCTTAAAAGATAGACCGTGACCGACCGCTTTGAGTCGATTGCAGCCATTCTGGGACTGGCCGCATTCGACCCCGATATAGATAGCCCGATCCAAGGTACCCTGTAGCGGTCAATTCCAGATCATAATCGAATGACCTCGCCGCTGGGTGCACATTGACCCGGAGGGAGCCCTTGTCCAAGCTGCCACTGGCAGAGTGCCGACCTCACCATCCTTGGCAACCTCAACCGCCTAATTGACGTGTGTCTACGCACCCCCTGCATCACCCATGAGCACCGTCTGGTCTATTTCTTCGAGATAAAGGTGGGCGCACGTCCTGGCAAAAGCTGGGGACGACGGCTCCGCAGCGCAGGTCCTTCTGATCTGAGGGCAAATCCGTACTCTTTCTGATTTAACCCCTGTCCCCTTCTCCCTCTATTCACTGCCGCGATATGGCGGCCAAGGGGTCAGCTGCGTGCTCGTTTCACGATGCGGGCAGCCATGAGCGCGGCGCCCGGTATCCAGAGCCCAGGATTTGAAGTGCCTAATCCTACGGCAAGAAGCGCAATTCCGACAGCAAACATAAGCGTTATCCCTCGCTAGAAAAATCCATTTCAACAATCGCCCATTAAAGCACAGGCCGGTCGCAAGAACGGCCAAGGAATCGTCATGCCCGAAACAATTGAGTTGGACCTCGACGCGATCGAGGCGGCGGCGAAGGCTCCGTTGAGCTGAAGCACCACTGTGCGTGTTGAGGCCCCAAGCCTGAGATAGGGTTTCGATATCCTCAAGCCAAGGACACGACAGAGAGCACGAGGAAGCCAGCAATCAGGACTGTTCGCAGTTCGGATCATTGCATGTGCTCGGATTGCTCATGCGTCGCTGCAAACACTAGATGCTGGTGCAGAGCCCTCAATCGAGAGCAAGATAACCGCACCCAAGCGATGGGCAAGATTTTCCGGCCGTCTTTCGACACAGGAGTGACCATGAAAGAACACCATTACGCTGTCACGGTAAATTGGATAGGTAACACGGGTGAAGGTACTGCCAGTTACACGGCGTACCAGAGAGACTTCAACGTGGAGGCTCCAGGCAAGGCACCTATCCTTGGCTCTGCCGACCCCGCCTTTCGCGGGAACCCTGAACGCTGGAACCCTGAAGACATGTTGCTGGCCTCGATCTCGGCCTGCCACAAGCTTTGGTATCTTCATCTGTGCGCAGTCAACAACGTGAACGTCTTGGAATATGTCGACTACCCGGTGGGCCGGATGCTTGAAGGGGATGGCCAGCGCAAGGGCCATTTCAAAGACGCTGAGTTAAGGCCTCAGGTCATTATCAGCAGCCAGTCAAATCTGGATCTTGCAAGACGCCTGCATGACGATGCTCACCACGAATGTTTCATTGCCAACTCAGTCAACTTCCCTATCAGATGCAGTGCTGTTATCAAGCATCAAGACTAGATGTTTTGAATACAACTGCTTCCGTTGTTTAACAATGGCTTCTAATCGACGCTATCAATAGAAGGGGCGAGGCACTCTTTCACGAGAGGCCGATAAGGGTCGAAAGCTGATAACCACAACCGACCGCGATCAATCTGAAGCGAAAACCTGACCAGACGAAAACCAAGCATCATCGGGTGGTCCTGTTAAACGAGCGCGCATTGAACGCCATCAACCATGCCCAGCCAATCGCTACCCTTCGTCGCATGGCGTCCAAGTCGGCCCACCCGACTAGCCCCTTCGTGTTCCAACCTAGCAAAGGTGGGCTGTGGATCAACGAGCCAAGTGTTACAATCCGCCCCTTCAAATCGGCGCTGAAGGCGCTGAACATCCGTGAACGCCGTCAGTACGACACCCGCCACACCTACGCCACCCTATGCCTGATGCCTGGGATGAACCCCGCGTTCATCGCGAGCCAGCTTGGCCACAGCGTCGAGATGTTGCTCTCTACCTACGCGAAATGGATCAGCTCCTCCTCGGACTGGAGGGAGCTGGAGAAGCTGCCGCCCCGAGTCGAATTGGCCCCAAATTGGCCCAAGACTGACGACAGGGCCTAAATACACCTCTGGAACCCCCGCAGGACAAGCACTTGATTTCTACCGCTAACATCACCATGCAGTTCGGCTCCAAGCCGCTGTTCGAAAACGTTTCCGTCAAATTCAACAACGGCAACCGCTACGGCCTGATCGGCGCCAACGGTTGCGGCAAGTCGACCTTCATGAAAATCCTCGGCGGTGACCTGGAGCCGTCCGCAGGCCAGGTCATGCTTGAGCCGAACACCCGCCTGGGCAAGCTGCGCCAGGACCAGTTCGCCTACGAGGAATTCACCGTGATCGACACGGTGATCATGGGCCACGGCCAGCTGTGGAAAGTCAAAGCCGAGCGTGACCGTATCTACTCGCTGCCGGAAATGACCGAAGAAGACGGCATGGCCGTCGCCGAGCTGGAAACCGAATTCGCCGAAATGGACGGCTACACCGCCGAGTCCCGCGCCGGTGAACTGCTGCTGGGCCTGGGTATTCCACTGGAGCAGCACTTCGGCCCGATGAGCGAAGTGGCACCGGGCTGGAAGCTGCGTGTCCTCCTGGCCCAGGCGCTGTTCTCGGACCCGGACGTGCTGCTGCTCGACGAACCGACCAACCACCTGGACATCAACACCATCCGCTGGCTGGAAACGATCCTCACGGCGCGTAACAGCACCATGATCATCATTTCCCACGACCGGCACTTCCTCAACAGCGTCTGCACCCACATGGCTGACCTTGATTACGGTGAGCTGCGCCTGTTCCCGGGCAACTATGACGAGTACATGACCGCAGCCACCCAGTCGCGTGAGCAGCTGCTGTCGGACAATGCCAAGAAGAAAGCCCAGATCGCCGAGCTGCAGACCTTTGTCAGCCGCTTCTCGGCCAACGCCTCCAAAGCCAAGCAGGCCACTTCTCGTGCCAAGCAGATCGACAAGATCCAGCTGGCCGAGGTCAAGCCGTCCAGCCGCGTCAGCCCGTTCATTCGCTTCGAACAGACGAAAAAACTGCACCGCCAGGCCGTGGTCGTCGAAAAAATGGCCAAAGCCTTCGACGACAAGGTGCTGTTCAAGAACTTCGACATCACCGTCGAAGCGGGCGAGCGCGTTGCGATCATCGGCCCCAACGGTATTGGCAAGACCACCCTGCTGCGCACCCTGGTCGGCGAGATGACCCCGGATGCGGGCTCGGTGAAGTGGACCGACAGCGCCGAAGTGGGCTACTACGCCCAGGACCACGCCCACGACTTCGAAGACGACATGAGCCTGTTCGACTGGATGGGCCAGTGGACCTCTGGCGAGCAGGTGATCCGCGGCACCCTGGGGCGCATGCTGTTCTCCAACGACGAAATCCTCAAGTCGGTGAAGGTGATTTCCGGTGGTGAACAAGGTCGCATGCTGTTCGGCAAGCTGATTTTGCAGAAGCCGAACGTGCTGGTGATGGACGAGCCGACCAACCACCTGGACATGGAATCGATCGAAGCGCTGAACCTGGCGCTGGAAAACTACCCGGGCACCCTGCTGTTCGTCAGCCACGACCGCGAGTTCGTGTCGTCGCTGGCCACGCGCATCATCGAGCTGTCGGCCGATGGTGTGGTGGACTTCAGCGGTACCTACGATGACTACCTGCGCAGCCAGGGTGTGCTGGTCTGATTGAAGGCCAAGGCCTGGCCACCTTGTGTGGCTGGGCCGCTTCGCAGGCTTGCCGGCGAAGCCCCCCTCCCACCGACTGACACTGCCCGACGAATAATTCGTTAGCCTGCTTTCTTTTCCTTTGCGCAACGGCCATGATGGGACCACGCCCAACCGCCCGCCCGCGAAAGAGCCCATGACCGCGCAACAACCTGCCCCCGCCAGTCACACGCTGCACATCACCCTGCAGATCTTGTCGATCGTTTTCTATACCTTCATTGCCTTCCTCTGCATCGGCCTGCCGATTGCGGTGCTGCCCAGCTATGTGCACGACCAGCTCGGCTTTGGCGCAGTGATCGCCGGTGTAACCATTGGCCTGCAGTACCTGGCCACGCTGCTGAGCCGCCCGTTTGCAGGCAAGGTGGCAGACACCTTGGGAGGGAAACAGGCCATCCGCTTTGGCTTGCTGGGGATTGCCGGTTGCGGGGTGTTGACGTTGCTGTCAGCCTGGACCCTCACCTTACCGCTGCTGAGCCTGGCACTGCTGCTCGGTGGACGTTTGCTGCTGGGCATCGCCCAAGGGCTGATCGGTGTGGCCACTTTGAGCTGGGGCATCAGCCAGGTCGGCCCCGAACACACTGCCAGGGTGATCTCGTGGAACGGCATCGCCTCCTATGGCGCGATCGCCATCGGTGCGCCGATCGGCGTGCTGGCCGTGGACGGGCTGGACTTCAGCGTACTGGGGCCGGCTTTGCTGGTGCTGGCAACCCTTGCCCTGCTGGTGCTTCGCAAGCGCCCCGACGTGGTCGTGGTGCGCGGCGAGCGCCTGCCCTTCTGGTCGGCGTTCGGCCGGGTTGCCCCGTGTGGCCTGGGTTTGACCCTGGCCTCGATCGGCTACGGCACCTTGACCACCTTCGTCACCCTGTATTACCTCGAGCGCGGCTGGGCCGGCGCGGCCTGGTGCCTGAGTGCGTTTGGTGTGTGCTTCATCATTTCGCGGCTGCTGTTCGTCAACGCGGTCAACCGCTTTGGTGGCTACAACGTGGCGGTCGCCTGCATGGCCACCGAAGTGCTGGGCTTGGGCCTTCTGTGGCTGGCGCCGTCACCGCCCTGGGCGCTGGTTGGTGCCGGGCTGACCGGTTTCGGGCTGTCGCTGGTGTACCCGGCATTGGGCGTGGAGGCGATCAAGCAAGTCCCCAGCAGCAGCCGCGGCGCAGGGCTGGGTGCCTATGCTGTGTTCTTCGACATGGCCTTGGCCATTGCCGGCCCGGTGATGGGCGCCGTGGCGGTACACCTGGGGTATGCCTCGATCTTCTGCGTGGCGGCCCTGCTCGCCTTGGCCGGGGTTGGCCTAACGTTGTGGCTGGCGCGGCGCGCCCGCCGTAGCTGAACGCTCAGCCGGCGCTGGCGCGCCCAGCGCCTGGCTGAAGAACGCTGCCGTTTCTCGCTGCAGCGAATGATGGATATGCCGGCGGTCGACGCCGTCGGCGTCCTTGCACAGCGCCGGCATTCGCGCGTACTGCTCGGCATCGCAGTGGGCCATGAACACGAAATGCCCGGCACCGGCCAACAGGCGGTAGTCCGGTGTGACCGGCAGTTTGCGGGCCAGGGCCTCGGCATTTCGGTCTACGGCCACAAGCTGATCGCTGTCGCCACTGTAGATCAGTGCGGGAACCTGCACCCCGGCCAGCGCATGGCGCCCGAACAACAGGCTCAGCGGCGCCATCAACATGACCGCCCCCACTCGCGGGTCGGTCTCGGGCGCCAGTTCGCTACGGTCGGCAATCAGGATGCCGTGGGTCTTGCAGGCGTCTGTGTCATGCGGGCGCTCCAGGCAGTACTGACGCAGACGGTCCAGGTCGGGGCGTGCGCCAGACAGGATCAACGCGGTTTCTCCGCCGGCCGAGTAGCCAATCACGCCCACCTTGCCTTCATTCAGATAAGGCCCGACCACTGCATCATCACGTGCTGCGGTGATCGCCGCGCTGACTTGCAGCGGCCGCCCATAAAGATTGCTCAGGGTGCCAAGGCGACTGTGGTCGCGCACGTTGTCCCCCGGGTGCACCACCGCCACCACCACGAACCCTTGCCGCGCCAGCGACGTGGCCAGGTAATGCAAAGCCAATGGGCTGCCCGTATTGCCGTGAGACAGCACCAGCAACGGGAATCGCCCCATGGCGACGGGCGCCTCTTCGGCCACGTCGACGGGATACCCGTCTATACGGCTGATACGGGTTTTGCCAACGGCCGGGTAGAACGCCAGCGCTTGCATCGGGCGGCTATCGACCGGGTCGGTCAAGGTCATAAGGTGCAGGCCGGCAACCCACGGCGCGGCCTCGGCGCGGGCCAACAGGCCGCCGAGCAGGACCAGCGCCAACACGCAGCGTGCAAGGGTCATCGGCCAGCGGTTCCTTGCAGGACGAAGGGATAACCCAGCATAAAACCGGCCGGCGTTGTGCCGGATGAAAACTGGATGAAACCGCCGTCATGCAAGCTGCGCCTGCACCCTGTGCATTTGCGCATTGCGTCGAACCCATGGCATAGATGCAGGTCAACGTTTTCACGTGACCGTTTTCGCGCCTTTGAAGGAGATTCATGCATGAGCAAGCCTGCCTACGTGCCACCCAAAGTCTGGCGCAACGACGCAGCCTCCGGCGGCCAGTTCGCCAGCATCAACCGCCCGGTCGCCGGCCCGACTCACGACAAGGACCTGCCGCTGGGCAAACACCCGCTGCAGCTGTATTCCCTGGCTACGCCCAACGGCGTCAAGGTCACCATTGCCCTTGAAGAGCTGCTTGCCCTGGGCCACGCCGGTGCCGAATACGATGCCTGGCTGATCCGCATCGGCGAGGGTGATCAGTTTTCCAGTGGCTTCGTCCAGGTCAACCCCAACTCGAAGATTCCCGCCCTGCTCGACCGCAGCGTGGAGCCGCCGGTGCGGGTGTTCGAATCAGGTTCGATCCTGCTGTACCTGGCAGAAAAGTTTGGAGCATTGCTGCCAAAATCGCCGGCTGCGCGCACCGAATGCCTGAACTGGTTGTTCTGGCAGATGGGTGCGGCGCCTTACCTGGGCGGTGGTTTTGGCCACTTCTACGTGTATGCACCGGAAAAGTTCGAGTACGCCATCAACCGCTTCACCATGGAGGCCAAGCGTCAGCTGGACGTACTTGATCGTCGCTTGGCCGAAAGCCGTTATCTGGGCGGCGAGGCATACAGTATTGCTGATATTGCCGTGTGGCCGTGGTATGGCCAGCTGGTACGCGGCAACCTGTATGACGCGGCGCAGTTCCTGGCGGTTGACGAGTACCCGAACGTACAGCGCTGGGCCGAGGACATCGCCCAGCGCCCTGCTGTGCAGCGCGGTACACGCGTGAACCGTACCTGGGGAGATGAACACAGCCAGGTGCCGGAGCGCCATAGCGCCGCCGACCTGGCAGGTTGACGCAAACCGTGTGGAGCAACTGTCTTGCTCAATTTCCATAGGCTGGCGCGATCCGTGTGGGAGCGGCCTTGTGTCGCGAANGGGCTGCTGTGCAGCCCTTTCGCGACACAAGGCCGCTCCCACAGGGACTGCGCCAGGCTTTAGATGTGGACGACGACTTTCAGGGCTTCCAGCGCCGGTTCGACCTTGATGCCCAGCACTGCCCCCAGGTCCATTACCCGCGCCAGGTCCTGCTGCCCTACCATGACCATCTGCAGTTCATACCTGTGGGAAACAACGGCGACCCTGGGGTTGTGGGTGGGTTTGCGGTGATGATGTTTCTCGATATCGCGCAGGGCTGAGGCTGAGCACCAGCCTGTGGGCGGCCCTTTGGTGACTGAAAGGCCGCCCCCACAATGGGCCGGGTAATGCCTGTGAATGCCCCCGACAATGCCCCCCTGCATAAAACCATTTGCCCCTGCGCAAACCTGCGTCCGCCAAGCCCTTCTTGTACACTCCTCGCATTAGCCCCCACCTGCACATTTTTTGGTGAACGCATGATCGAGGTAACCGAGGTTTCCATTGCCGAGCTGCGCGACGCGCTCGAGTCGGGCCGCACGACGGCGGTCGAGCTGGTCAACGCCTACCTGGCACGTATCGACGCCTACGATGGCGCCGACACCGCCACTGCCCTCAACGCCGTAGTGGTACGCAACCCAGAGGCGCTGAAAGAAGCCGAGGCCTCCGATGCCCGTCGTGCCAAGGGCCAGGTGCTTAGCCCGCTGGACGGCATCCCCTACACCGCCAAGGACAGCTACCTGGTCAAAGGCTTGACTGCCGCCTCCGGCAGCCCTGCCTTCAAGGACCTGGTCGCCCAGCGCGACGCCTTCACCATCGAGCGCCTGCGCGCCGCCGGTGCCGTGTGCCTGGGCAAGACCAACATGCCGCCCATGGCTAACGGTGGCATGCAGCGCGGCGTCTATGGCCGCGCCGAAAGCCCGTACAACGCCAACTACCTGACCGCGCCCTTCGCCTCGGGCTCGTCCAACGGTGCCGGTACCGCCACCGCCGCCAGCTTCAGCGCCTTTGGCCTGGCCGAAGAAACCTGGTCCAGCGGCCGTGGCCCGGCGTCCAACAACGGCCTGTGTGCCTACACCCCGTCGCGCGGGGTGATTTCGGTGCGTGGCAACTGGCCGCTGACGCCGACCATGGACGTGGTGGTGCCCTACGCCCGCACCATGGCCGACCTGCTGGAAATCCTCGACGTGGTGGTCGCCGATGACGCCGACAAGCGCGGCGACCTGTGGCGCCTGCAGCCGTGGGTGCCAATCCCCGCTGCCTCGACGGTACGTCCGGCTTCGTACCTTGAACTGGCGGTAGATGCCAGCGCGCTCAAGGGCAAGCGCTTTGGCGTACCACGCATGTATATAAATGCCGATCCCGAAGCGGGCACCGCCGAGAAGCCAGGCATCGGCGGGCCGACCGGCCAACGCATCAACACCCGCGCCACGGTGATCGACCTGTGGCAACAAGCACGCCAGGCCCTGGAAGCGGCGGGTGCCGAAGTGCTGGAAGTGGACTTCCCGTTGGTGTCCAACTGCGAAGGCGACCGCCCAGGCGCGCCGACCGTGTACAACCGTGGCATCGTCAGCAAGGCATTCCTCCATGACGAACTGTGGGAACTGTCGGGCTGGGCCTTTGACGACTTCCTGCGCGCCAACGATGACCCCAAGCTTAACCGCCTGGCCGATGTCGACGGGCTGAAGATCTTCCCCCACGACCCGGGCACCCTGCCCAACCGTGAAGATGACCTGGCTGCCGGCATGGACGAGTACGTCAACATGGCCAAACGTGGCCTGAAGACCTGGGACCAGATCGAGACCCTGCCCGACGGCCTGCGCGGGCTGGAGCAGACCCGCAAGCTGGACCTGGAAGACTGGATGGACAAGCTGGGCCTGGACGCGGTGCTGTTCCCCACCGTAGCCGACGTTGGCCCGGCCGATGCCGATATCAACCCGGTATCGGCGGACATCGCCTGGAGCAACGGTGTCTGGGTAGCCAACGGCAACCTGGCAATCCGTCACCTGGGCGTGCCGACCGTAACCGTGCCGATGGGCGTGATGGCCGATATCGGTATGCCGGTGGGGCTGACCTTTGCCGGGAAGGCCTATAGCGACAACGCGCTGCTGAGTTTTGCTGCCGCGTTCGAGGCCACCGGCTCGCGCCGGATGATTCCGCCGCGCACGCCGGCGCTCGGCTGAGTCTTACAGGGGCCGCAAAAGCAGATCGCGAATTTCAACCATATGTGTAAAAATGCACAAACAGTTGATTTTGCGGTCTGCCATGTCTATCACCCCCAGCGAAGAACGCCAACTCACCCTCACCGTGCTCAAGGCCGCGATCCAGGCACTGGGCAGCGTTGCCGCGCGCAACATGGAAATACTCCTGCACGACCTTGACCACCCCGAACACTCGGTGGTGGCGATCGTCAACGGTCATCTTTCCGGCCGCAGCGTGGGCAGCCCGATCCTCGCCGCACCGGAGCAGGACCAGGGTTTCAAGGCACTGATGCAGGCCTCGGCCGACCAGCACGGCTGTGAGCCGGTGGTGCTGCCCGATTACCCCACTACGCTCAAAGGCCGCACGCTACGGAGTGCCACGGCAATCTTCCGTGACAGCAGCGGCCACCCCTTCGCCAGCCTGTGCGTCAACACCGACGTCACCGGCCTGGATGCTGCCATGAGCTTTCTCCAGCAGTTGCAGCCGCTGGGGGCCATACCGGCGGTCAACGAACCGGCCGACATGGAGCTGCTGATGAGCGAGATCATCCAGGCTGCCCTGCAGCGCAGCGGCCAGGGGCGGATGAACAAACAGGCCAAGGTCGAGGCCGTGCGCGTCATGCAGGAGCGCGGCCTGTTCATCGTCAAGGGCGGCGTCGAGAAGGCTGCCAGCGCTCTAGGCGTGACGCGCTACACCATTTACAACTACCTCGAGCAACTACGCGGAGCCAGCCAATGACCTTGCACATTCATACCCCCCTGATCGAGTCGCGCCCGCTGTCGTTGGCGGCCGGTCGTAATATCTGGCTCAAGCTCGACGCCCTGCAACCCTGCGGTTCGTTCAAACTGCGCGGTGTAGGCTACGCCTGCGAGGTACACCACGCGCGTGGCGCCCGGCACTTTGTGTCCTCGTCAGGTGGCAATGCCGGTTTGGCAGTCGCCTACGCCGGACGCAAGCTGGGGGTGCCGGTGACCGTGGTGGTACCCGAAACCACCACCGAACGGGCCAAGCAGCTGCTGCACCTGGAAGAAGCCAAGGTGGTGGTGCACGGCAGTTCCTGGCAAGAGGCCAACGCCCTGGCACAGACACTGGTAGGCCCGAACGATGCCTTCATCCACCCATTCGACGACCCACTGCTGTGGGCCGGGCATGCCAGCCTGGTGGATGAAGTGGCCGAAGCCGGCCTGAAGCCGGACGCGGTGGTGTTGTCAGTCGGCGGGGGCGGCTTGCTCAGTGGCGTGGTAGAGGGGCTCAAGCGCAATGGCTGGGGCGATGTGCCGGTGCTGGCAGTAGAAACCGAGGGCGCGGCGTCGCTGCATGCGGCCATGCAGGCTGGGCATTCGGTGGAGCTGGAGCGCATCGCCTCGGTGGCCACGTCGCTGGGGGCCAAGCGTGTGGCTGATCAGGCGCTGACGTGCGTGCAGCAGCATCCGGTGCACAGCCATCTGGTCAGCGATCGCGCAGCGCTGGAGGCCTGTGAGCGGTTCTTGCTGGACCACCGTGTGCTGGTCGAGCCCGCGTGCGGGGCGGCGTTGGCAGTGGCCTATGATGCCAAGGCACTGGGCGCCTTGCGCAATGTCCTGGTGGTGGTCTGTGGCGGCGCTACCGCAACACTGGAGCAGATCCAGGCCTGGCTGCAGCAGGCAGACTGAAGCTGCCATCTGTCGGGGGTGATTACGACAGTCACATGCACCTGATCTACTAGGCTCGCCGCAACCGAAAAGCCCACGCAATGGCGTCAACCCTGACGAAATGCGTATCCCGCCCTTTCGGTCTGCGGCAAGTGAAGGCACAATGCGTGTCCTTTTTTTGGCCGGCCTGGCCGGGGGCCTTTAAATGATCAAGACGCCGTATTACCTCATCGATAAAACCAAGCTGCTCAGCAACATGGAGAAGATCGCCTACGTGCGCGAACACTCCGGTGCCAAGGCGCTGCTCGCCCTCAAATGCTTCGCCACCTGGTCGGTGTTCGACCTGATGCAGCAGTACATGGACGGTACCACCTCGTCCTCCCTGTTCGAGCTCAAGCTCGGCCGCCAGAAGTTCGCCGGCGAAACCCATGCCTATAGCGTGGCCTGGGCCGACGACGAGGTCGAGGAGATGCTTGAGAACTGCGACAAGATCATCTTCAACTCGATCGGCCAGCTGCAACGCTTTGCCGAACAGTCCGAAGGCAAGGTGCGTGGTCTGCGCGTCAACCCGCAGGTCAGCAGCTCCGACTACCTGCTGGCCGACCCGGCCCGCCCGTTCAGCCGCCTGGGCGAATGGGACCCGGCCAAGATCGAGCAGGTGATCGAACACATTTCCGGCTTCATGTTCCACAACAACTGCGAGAACGGTGACTTCGGCCTGTTCGACAAGATGCTCACGCACATCGAAGAGCGATTCGGCCACCTCCTGCACAAGGTCGAGTGGGTCAGCCTTGGTGGTGGCATTCACTTCACCGGTGAAGACTATGCAGTAGACGCCTTCTGCGCGCGCCTGAAGGCGTTCTCGGAAAAATACGGCGTGCAGGTTTACCTGGAGCCGGGCGAAGCCGCCATCACCAACAGCGCCTCGCTGGAAGTGACCGTGCTCGATACCCTGTACAACGGCAAGCACCTGGCCGTGGTCGACAGCTCGATCGAAGCGCACCTGCTCGACCTGCTGATCTACCGCCTCAACGCCAAGATGGCCCCCAATGACGGCGAGCATACCTACATGGTCTGCGGCAAGTCATGCCTGGCCGGTGACATCTTCGGCGAGTACCAATTCGACCGTCCGCTGGCCATTGGCGATCGCCTGTCGTTCATCGACACGGCGGGTTACACCATGGTCAAGAAAAACTGGTTCAACGGGCTGAAGATGCCTTCCATCGTGGTCAAGCAGCTCGACGGCAGCGTCGAAGTCGTCCGCGAGTTCGGTTTCGAAGACTACGTTTCCAGCCTGTCGTAAGACCGGCTTTCAAGTAAGGAGCAAAGGGTAAATTGAAGAAGAACGTTCTTATCATTGGTGCAGGAGGTGTCGCCAAGGTGGTGGCCCACAAGTGCGCGCAGCATAACGACGAACTGGGTCGTATCGCCATCGCGTCACGGAACATCTCCAAATGCCAGGCCATCATCGACAGCGTCAAGGCCAAAGGTAGCCTCAAGGTACCCGCCGACATCCAGGCCTTCTCGCTCAATGCCCTCGATGTCGAGGCAACCAAGGCGCTGATCCGCGAAACCGAATCGCAGATCGTGATCAATGTGGGTTCCGCCTTCCTCAACATGTCGGTGCTGCGTGCTTGCATCGATACGGGTGTCGCCTATCTGGACACCGCCATCCACGAAGAGCCGGGCAAGATCTGCGAGACCCCACCGTGGTACGGCAACTACGAGTGGAAACACCTCGAAGAGTGCCAGGCAAAGAACATTACCGCCATTCTCGGCGTCGGTTTCGACCCGGGTGTGGTGAACAGCTACGCCAAGCTGGCGCAGCAACAGTATTTCGACAGCATTGATTCGATCGATATTCTCGACGTCAATGCCGGTTCACATGGCAAGTACTTTGCCACCAACTTCGACCCGGAAATCAACTTCCGCGAGTTCACCGGACAAGTGTGGAGCTGGCAGAACAGCCAGTGGACCAGCAACACCATGTTCGAGGTCAAGCGTACCGACGACCTGCCAGTGGTAGGCTCGCAAAACCTGTACCTGACCGGCCACGATGAAGTTCACTCGATTTCGAAGAACCTCAACGTCCCGAACGTGCGCTTCTGGATGAGCTTCGGCGAGCACTACATCAATGTGTTCACGGTTTTGAAAAACCTGGGCCTGCTCAGCGAGCAACCGGTGAAAACCGCCGAAGGCCTGGAAGTGGTACCGCTGAAAGTGGTCAAGGCTGTACTGCCAGACCCGGCCTCGCTGGCCCCTGGCTACACCGGCAAAACCTGCATCGGCGACCTGGTCAAAGGCACCAAGGATGGCCAGCCGCGCGAAGTGTTCATCTACAACGTGGCCGACCACGAAGAAGCCTACGCCGAGACCGACAGCCAGGGCATTTCCTACACCGCCGGCGTACCGCCAGTGGCTGCCGCCCTGCTGGTAGCCCGTGGCGAGTGGGATGCCAAGCGCATGGTCAACGTCGAGGAGCTGCCAGCCGAGCCGTTCCTCAAGGCGCTGGACGTGATGGGCCTGCCGACCCGTGTCAAAGATGAAAAAGGCGATCGTCCTTGGGACGCTGAAGCCTAAGCAACAAACAGAAGGGGCGCCACATGGCGCCCCTTCTGCTTTCCAGGCCCAGCCACTTCGCGGGCAGCCCAGGCGCTCCACAGGCCTGAAACAAGCACGTAACCTGTGTGGGCGAGCCCGCGAAGAGGCCGGTGCAGGATCACGCTCTACTTGCGGGCCTCCAGAATCAGGTTGAACGGCGTCTGCGTCGCCCGCCGGAACCTGCTGAACCCTGCCTCCTCGAAGACCGCCCGCAATCGCGCCTCCCCGGCCTGCGCACCCAACCCCAGCCCCACTTCCTGCGACAACGAATTGGGCGTGCAGATAAACGTCGACGCCGCATAGAACAAGCGCCCGACCGGTGTCAGGTTACCCTCCAGCGAGTCCTCGGCATAAGGCTCCACCAGCATGACCGTGCCATCCGCTTTCAAAGCATGGTAGGCATGCCTGGCTGCCCCGACCGGGTCACCCATGTCGTGCAGGCAATCGAAGAAGCACACCAGGTCATGGTCATGCCCCGGGTACTCCTTGGCGCTGGCCTGCTGGAAGTTCACCCGCGACTCCAACCCCGCTTCACGCGCACGCGCGTTGGCGGTGACGATCGAAGGCTGATGATAGTCGTACCCCACGAAGGTCGACGCCGGAAACGCCTGCGCCATCACCAGCGTCGAGGCACCATGACCGCACCCCACATCCGCCACCTTGGCGCCCGCCTGCAGCTTGGCCACCACACCCTCCAGTGCCGGCAGCCAATCCGCTACCAGGAAGGTGCGATACCCCGGCCGGAAAAACCGCTCGGTACCGCTGAACATGCACGGGTGGTGATCGCCCCAGGCCAACCCGCCATCGCCGCGCATGGCGGCTACCAGCTTGTCCTTGTCATGGAACAGCGCCGCCACCACTGACGCGCCGCCGGCCATGTAGGCCGGAGAGTCCTCCAGCGCCAGGGCCATGGCCTGTTCTTCAGGCAGCACAAAACGGCCCTTGTCATGGACCATGTAGCCCGATGCTGCCTGGGCATTCAACCATTCTCGCACCAGCCGCGGGTGGCAGCCGGTCTTTTCCGCCAGTTGCTCAGGGGTGACCGCCTGGCTGTCGGCCATGGCCCGGTACAGCCCCAGTTCATCGCCGAGAATGACATTGGCCAGCGTCGCCGCCGCGCCCATGTCGCCCACCAGCTTGCCCATGAAATCGTGAAGCCTTGCCTCGTCCATGACCTGCCCTCCTCTGCAAGAAGGCCATCGCCAACGAGGGACATCCGCTCCGGGAAGGCGGTGGTCGGTTCAAGGGTTTTCGTTCGCGGTACAACGCGCTAACGCGAGCTGTCATTAAGTTTAGATGCTCTGCCTGGGCGACGTGGAATAACGGCCATATGGTCCACGCGCACATCCTTCAGGTCACAATTCCTAAACAACGATGTGACATTTTTTTTCAGCTTTCCTATCAAGGAGCTGTCAAATGAAGGTCACGGTTTTCGGAACCGGTTATGTCGGCCTGACCCAGGCGGTGTGCCTGGCCCAGGTGGGCCATTCGGTGTTGTGCATGGATGTCGATGCCGATCGGGTGGCCAGCCTGAGTGAGGGTCATTGCCCGATCTTCGAGCCCGGCCTTGCGCCGCTGCTGGAGAAGAACCTCGCCTGCGGTCGGCTGCGCTTCACCACGGATGCCGCAGTCGCTGCCAACTATGCCAGGTTGCAGTTCATTGCCGTCGGTACTCCGCCGCAAGCCGATGGCAGTGCCGACCTGAAGCACGTTTTCGCCGTGGTCGACAGCATCCTCGAGCATGCTGACGGGCCCAAAGTAATCGTCAACAAGTCCACCGTGCCGGTGGGTACCGTACACCGCATCAAGGCACGCATCGCCCAGGCCGTGGCCGATACCAGTCGCTTCCAGGTGATCAGCAACCCGGAGTTTCTCAAGGAAGGGTCTGCGGTGGATGACTGCATGCGCCCCCAGCGCATCATCATCGGCGGCGCAGAAGCGGCCGAAGTGGAGTTGCTACGCGAGCTTTACCTGCCGTTCAACCGCAACCGCGAAAAGTTCATGGTCATGGACGCGCGCAGTGCCGAGCTGACCAAGTACGCAGCCAATTGCATGCTGGCCACCAAGATTTCTTTCATCAACGAAATCGCCAACCTGGCCGAGCACCTGGGGGCCGACATCGAAATGGTGCGCCGTGGCATCGGCTCGGACCCGCGCATCGGTTATGACTTCATCTACGCCGGCTGCGGATTTGGCGGCTCGTGCTTCCCCAAAGACCTGCAAGCCCTGCGCCACAGTGCCGAGGCAGAAGGCTTCGAGACGCAGTTGCTGCGCGCAGTAGAGTCGGTCAACGAGCAGCAGAAGGGCCGGCTGTTCAGCAAGATCCAGCGCCACTACCCTGGCGGCCTGCGGGGCAAGGTGTTTGCCCTGTGGGGGTTGTCGTTCAAGCCCAATACCAATGATATCCGCGAAGCCTCCAGCCGGGTCCTGCTGGAAGCGTTGTGGTCCGCGGGCGCACGGGTGCAGGCCCACGACCCTCAGGCCATGGAAGAAATCCGGCGCCACTACGGCCCGCGTGCCGACTTGCAACTGGTGCCCTGCAAGGACGATGCGTTGCGGGGCGCCGATGCCCTGGTGATCGTCACCGAATGGCAGGACTACCGTGTGCTCAACCTGGACGAGGTGCCGCAGCAGCTGGCCGACCGGGTGGTGTTCGATGGCCGCAACCTGTACGAACCCGAGCACATGGCCTCGGCAGGGCTGACTTACTACGGCATCGGACGTGGCAAGATTGCGCCAGCTTGACTGCAATGATTACCGGCTGGCCACTCCCTGGCTGTCAGCCGGTCTTATGGACTCAGGGCGCTGTGGACTGACAGGCGGCTCAAGCTGCAGCACCTCGTTGGTATATGCCCACTCCTTCTCTAGCTGATCCGGGTGGTCGTTCAGGCGGATGCCATAGGACGGGATGATCTGTTTGATCTTGGCCTGCCACTCGGGCGACGCCACCTTGTTCTTGAACACCTTGTTCAACACGTCGAGCATGATAGGCGCAGCGGTCGACGCACCGGGAGAGGCCCCCAGCAAGCCGGCGATACTGCCGTCCCTGGACGTCACCACCTCGGTACCGAGCTTGAGCACACCGCCCAACGCTTCGTCTTTCTTGATGATTTGCACCCGCTGGCCCGCCTGCCACAGCCGCCAGTCTTCTTTCTTCGCCTCGGGGAAGTAGGTGCGCAGCGCTTCGAAGCGGTCATCGTCCGATTGCAGCACCTGCCCGATCAGGTACTGCACCAGGTCGAACTCGCGTACCCCTACCCGCACCATCGGCCAGGCATTGTGCACGCTGGTACTGGCGAGCAGGTCAAGCAATGAGCCCTGCTTGAGGAACTTGGTCGAGAAGGTGGCGAACGGCCCAAACAGGATCAGGCGCTTGCCATCAAGTACCCGGGTGTCCAGGTGCGGCACCGACATGGGCGGCGCACCGGTTGCGGCAATGCCATAGGCCTTGGCCATGTGACGCTGGGCGATAGCCGGGTTGTCAGTGACCAGGAACGAGCCACCGACCGGGAAGCCGCCATAGTCCTTGGCCTCGTCGATACCCGACTTCTGCAGCAGCGGCAGTGCCGCCCCGCCAGCGCCGATGAACAGGAACCGGGCATCGGTGGCTGCCTTGCTGCCATTCTTCAGGTTCTTGTACTCGACGTGCCAGGAACCGTCGTCGTTACGGGTGATGTCCTGCACTTCGCTCGACAGCTTGAGATCGAAGTTCGGCCGCGTCTGCAGGTAACCCACATACTGCCGGGTGATCTCGCCAAAGTTGACGTCGGTGCCGATCGGCGTCCAGGTCACGGCCAGCTTCTGATTGGGGTCACGCCCTTCCATCATCAAGGGTACCCACTTGCGGATCTGCTCGTGGTCTTCGGAATACTGCATGGGTTTGAACAGGGGGCTGGCCTGCAGCGCCTCGTAGCGCTTCTTCAGGAAGCGGATATTGTCATCGCCCCAGACAAAGCTCATGTGCGGGGTGGTGTTGATGAACGAATGCGGGTTTTTCAGCACGCCCTGTTTCACTTGCCAGGCAAGGAACTGCCGGGTCACCTGGAAAGATTCGTTGATTTCCACCGCTTTGCTGATGTCGATCTTGCCGTCTTTTTCCGGCGTGTAGTTCAGCTCAGCCAGGGCCGAGTGGCCGGTACCCGCATTGTTCCAGCCGTTGGAGCTTTCTTCGGCCACCTTGTCCAGGCGCTCGACCATTTCCATCGACCAGCCGGGTTCCAGTTCGTTGAGCCACACAGCCAAGGTGGAACTCATGATGCCGCCGCCTACCAGCAGCACATCGACCTTTCGGGTTTCTGCAGCCTGGGCATTGAGCATAGCGATTGCCCACGCCAGACCGGCCAGCGCCAATGTTGGCTTGATGGTGATCTTCATAACCTCTCCCATGCCTCGTTGCCCTGCAAGACTCAGCCAAAGCTTAGCTGACGGTTAGGGTCGGGCATGGCTGGCGCAAACTGCTTGCAATCCATCAAATCTCAAAATACTGTATGAATATTCAGTATTGCGAGATCGCGCCATGCAACTCATCGCCAAACTCGGCATCCTGGCCGATGCCGCCAAGTACGACGCATCTTGCGCCAGCAGCGGCGCGCCCAAGCGTAACTCGCGCGGCGCTGACGGCCTGGGTGCTACCAATGGCATGGGTATCTGTCACAGCTACACCCCCGACGGCCGCTGCGTATCACTGCTCAAGGTACTGCTGACCAACTTCTGCCTGTATGACTGCCAGTACTGCGTCAACCGCCGCTCCAGCAACGTGCCACGCGCGCGCTTCAGCCCCGAGGAAGTGGTACGCCTGACCCTGGACTTCTACCGGCGCAACTGCATCAGCGGCCTGTTCCTCAGCTCCGGCATCATCCGCTCGGCGGACTACACCATGGAGCAGCTGATCCGTGTGGCCCGGCTGCTGCGCGAAGAGCACAGCTTCCGCGGCTACATCCACCTCAAGGCCATCCCCGATGCCGACCCGCTGCTGATCGAAGAAGCCGGGCGCCTGGCCGACCGCCTCAGCGTCAACATCGAACTGCCCACCGACGCCAGCCTCAAGCGCCTGGCGCCAGAAAAGCAAGGGCACACCATTCGCCAGGCCATGGGCGTGATTCAGCAGGGCCAGCAGGCCGTGGCCAACGAGCCCAGGGCGCCGCGCTTTACCCCGGCCGGGCAGAGCACTCAAGTCATCGTCGGCGCCGACAGCACCGACGACAGTACCTTGCTGCGCAATGCCGAGTCGCTGTACCAGGGCTACGGCCTCAAGCGCGTGTACTACTCCGCCTTCAGCCCGATCCCCGACAGCCCCGGCAGCGTGCCCCTCGCCGCACCACCGCTGCTGCGCGAACACCGCCTGTATCAAGCCGACTTCCTGCTGCGTGGCTATGGCTACAAGGCTGGCGAGCTGCTGGGCCACAGCGGTAACCTGGCACTGGACATCGACCCCAAGCTGGCCTGGGCGCTGGCCAACCGCGAAGTCTTCCCGCTGGACGTGAACCGCGCGGAACCTGCGCTACTGGCGCGTATCCCCGGCATCGGCCTGCGCAGCGTACAGCGCCTGGTCTCCCTGCGCCGGGAGCGGCGCATCCGTTATGACGACCTGATCCAGCTGCGCTGCGTGCTGGACAAGGCACGGCCGTTCATCGTCACCAGCGACTACCGCCCTGCCCAGGCCGAGCTGCGCAGCGGCTTGCTGCGCGCGCGCTTGAGTGAGCCGCCAGCGCCCGTGCAGATGGGGTTATGGGGGTGATCGCACTCGACTGCGACGACCTGTTCGCCACCTGGCGCGACCAGGCCCGGGTGTTGTTGAGCCATGGCATCGACCCGTCGGAAGTCACCTGGTCGCAAGGCCCGATGGCGGACCTGCTGGCCGTGCCGGCAGCGCCGCCTGAAGGGCCTGGCCCTTTCCGGGCCAAAGTCCCGGCCGCACTGCTGAGCCAGTTGGAGCAGGCCTCTCGCTACCGTGGCGAACAGCGCTGGAACCTGCTGTATGAAGTGCTGTGGCGCGTCGCCCATGGCGACCGCACGGCAATGCTGGCCGGTGACCGGCTGGGCAGTGAGCTGCAACGGCGCATCAAGCAGGTAACCCGCGAGGCACATCACTTGCACGCGTTTGTACGCTTCGTGCCGCTGCCTGATGAACTGGCTGAGCACTTGCAACTGGAGCTGGTGGCCTATCACGAGCCGGCACACGACATTCTGCACAATGCCAGCGCGCATTTTGCCGATCGCCTGGGGCGTTTGCGCTGGTTGATTGCCACGCCACAGGATGGCATTCGCTTCGACGGCCAGTCGTTCGACTACCAGCGACAGTGCCCCGAGCCCTGGCGCCAGTGGGCCCGCAACGCCGAAGACCCCGGCGCCGAACTCTGGCGCACCTACTACCGCCATACCTTCAACCCGGCCCGCCTCAACCCGGATGCCTTGCGCCTGCACATGCCAGGGCGGTTCTGGCGGCATTTGCCGGAAGGCATGCTGATACCGCAGCTTGAAGGCCTGGCGCGCCAAGGCAAACAGCGGGACGGCCAAGCCCTTGAGGTGGCCTCGCAAACCGGCAAGACCATCAGTAAGCCTGCGCGCTCGGTGTAGCCGCGGAGCCTGTTGCGGCCCCGTCGAGACACAAGGCCGCAGCTACAGCGAAAACATCATGCTCAACTGAAGAGCCTGGCCAGGCAGGCCAGCTTCTTCTTGTACGAACGCCGCGCCTCCAGTGCCTGCTCCAGGCTCACCGGCAGGAACCGCGCCTGCTGGTTGGGCTGCATCTGCCCGATCAGGTCGAGGTCGGCACTGATCACCGTGCCGATCATGGCGTAGCCGCCCCCCGACACTGCATCGCGATGCAGGATGATCGGTTCCAACCCTGCCGGCACCTGGATCGATCCGATCGGGTAGCAGCTGTCGACGATATTGGACGGGTCCGACCCCGCACCGAACGGCTGCTCGCGCGGTTGGAAACTCAAGGCGCTGCCGCCTTTGTAGCGATAACCGATACGGTCCGCTTCGGAGCCAACGGTCCAGGCGTCGGTGAAGAAACGTTGCGCTGCAGCTTCGGTCAGGCGGTGGAAGTACAGCCCAGGCACCACCCGCAACACCACCTCGCCCCCCAGGGCCTGACGCAGGGCCATGGGCAAACTTGCACCGGCACGGGTCTTGCCGCTGGGCACGCCGACCGGCAGCAGGTCGCCCGCCATCAGTTTGCGCCCATGAAAGCCACCCAACGCGCCCAGCGCGTAGGTGGACCGGCTACCCAGTACCTCGGGCACATCGATGCCTCCGGCCACTGCCAGGTAGGCCCGGGCGCCCGCTGTTGGAAAGCCGAAACGCAACACTTGCCCGGCCCGCACGGCAAACGCCGTGTCCGGGCGCTGCTCGCGGCCATCGAGCAACGCTGGCATCTGCGCACCGCACACAGCGACCAGTGCGTCCTGCTGGAACTCCAGCTCCGGCCCCACCAGCGCACACTCCAGGCCCGCAGCGCCGGCCGGGTTGCCCACCAGGTGATTGGCTGCGCTCAAGGCGTACTGGTCGAGTGCGCCGGACGGTGGGATACCCAGGTGGTAGTAACCTTCGCGGCCCAGGTCCTGTACAGAAGTGGCCAGCCCCGGTTTGAGTACCTTGATCATGCCAGCACCTCCTGCAACGATTTGGGGTAGCCGACCGGGTCGGCGAGGAAGGCGTCCAGGGAAAACGCCACCGGGCGAATGCGCAGGTCGAAGCAGCCATCCTCCACTTCCGCCACCGCCTGGTCGTAGGTGCGGCGGTCGATAGGCTTGAACTGCACGATGTCACCCGGGCGGAAGAACACCATGTGCTCTTTCAGGTAATTCAAGGTCTGCTGCGGGTCGTAGATCGGTGCCGGGGTGACGCCGAACATCTGGTAGCCCCCCGCCCCGCGCACCGAGTAGATGCAACCAAAGCAGCCGCCATGGCCCAGGGTGAGCTTGGGCGTGTCGGTACGGGGTCGCAGGTACTTGGGCACCTGCAGCTGCCGCTCGCGCTCGACCATCTGGAACATGAACGGCAGGCCGGCGACAAAGCCCACCATCGACACGAACCATGGCGCGCCACTGTGGGCGGCGATGAAGGCCTCGACATCGGCCAGGCCGTTGATGCGCGCGGCGTACTCCAGGTCAGTGCTGGTCGGGTCCTGGTGGCGATCCCGAAAGCGCATCAGGGTTTCATGGGTCCAGGGGTCGTTGTACAGCACCGGGATCTCGATGATCCGCGTCTGCAACGAACGCTCGGCCACCGCCTGCGCCTCGGCGCCGCGCACGGCTTCGAGCAGTGCCTCGGGGGCGATACGGTCCGGGTCGAAGCGGACCTGGAACGACGCATTGGCCAGGCACACATCAAGTACGCCATCCAGGGCCATGCGCTCCACCGCACGGGTGACGGCCATACCCTTGAAAAAGGCCTCCAGCGACATGCTTTCGCTGACTTCGGCAAACAGGTGCTCGTCGGCGCCGAAGCTGTAACGGATCGGGGTTGTAGCAAGCGGTTCGGCCATGACAGTTCCTTTTCTTGAAATCTTTATAGAAAGGCAGGCGAAAACAAGATACACGGGCTCCGGCGTGTCGGTTTGCCGGATGCCTGACGGGTTCAGCGCGGTGCCCGCACCACGATGCCGGCCGCATCCAGTGCCCTGCGCGTGGCCTCGACCAGGTCCAGGGCGCCCGGGGTGTCACTGTGCAGGCAAATGGAATCGAATTCGATCGCCAGGTCCTGGCCTTCGACCGTGCGCACCACGCCTTGCCGGCAAGCACGCAGCACCCGCTCGGCAACGGCCTGGGGCTCGTAGCCACGCACATTGCGGGTAAACACGATCGACCCGCTCAGGTCGTACTCGCGGTCGGCATAGAACTCGCGAATCACCGGCTGCCCCAGTTCCTGGGCAATGCGGCAGATCACCGAACCCGGCATGCAGTACAGCAGCAACTCGGGCTCGATCACCCGCAGGTTCTGCACCAGCAAGCGCGCCGCTTCTTCGTCACGCGCCAAGTGCATGTACAGCGCCCCATGCGGCTTGATGTGCTGCAGGCGCACGCCCTGGGCACGAGCGATTTCACGCAGCGCGCCCAATTGATAGAGCATGTCGTCCACCAGTTCCTGCGCCGAGGCATTGATGTGCCGGCGGCCAAAGCCGACCAGGTCGCGGAAACCCGGGTGTGCTCCCACCGCAACCCCAAGGGCCTTGGCGCGCTCGACGGTGCGGCGCATGGTGCCGGGGTCGCCGGCGTGGAAACCGGTGGCGATGTTGGCGCTGCTGATGTAGCCCATCAGTTCGTGATCGACGCCGTCGCCAATCGTCCACGGGCCAAAGCCCTCACCCATGTCCGAGTTGAAATCCACTGCTTGCATGACCGCGTCTCCTGGCACTTGTGACTGCATGCAAGCCACGTTAGATTCTCTACACCCCCTTGGGAAGATCTATAAACAGATGGGGTACCTTCTGAAAATCAGATACCCCGGGAGCCTACCGTGTCACTCACCTTGCGCCAGGTCCGCTACTTCGTTGCCACCGCTGAAATCGGCCAGATCTCCCAAGCGGCAATCCACCTGAACATCTCCCAGTCGGCAGTGACCACGGCCATCAAGGAGCTGGAAGCGATGCTCGGCGTGCTGTTGTTCCAGCGCTCGGCCCAAGGCATGAGCCTGACCGAAGCCGGCCGGCACTTCTTGAACCGGGCCTACGTCATCCTGCGCAGTGTCGACGATGCGTTGAACAGCCCGCTTCCGGACGTGCGCGCCAGTGGCCTGTTGCGCCTGGCGGCGAGTTACACGGTGATCGGCTACTTCCTGCCGCACCACTTGCAGCGCCTGGAGCACTGGCATCCGGACGTGACCCTGGAGCTGTACGAGCAGGAGCGCAGCGCCATCGAGCAAGGCCTGCTGGAGGGGCGTTTCGACATGGCGGTGGTGCTCACCGCCAACCTCACCCACCCCGACATCGTCTCGGAAACCCTGTTCAACTCCGAGCGCCGGCTGTGGCTGCCCGGGCATCACCCACTGTGCGAGCGCTCGGCCGTGAGCCTGGCCGATGTGGCCTGTGAGCCGTTCATTCTGTTGACGGTGGATGAGGCCGAGCAAAGTGCCATGCGCTACTGGGAGCAGGCCGGGCAACGGCCAAGCGTAAGGGTGCGGACCAGCTCGGTGGAGGCCGTGCGCAGCATGGTCGCCAATGGCAGCGGTGTGGCGATCCTGTCGGACCTGGTGCACCGGCCGTGGTCGCTGGAGGGCAAGCGTATAGAGACAGTGAGCATCAGCGACCCGGTCACACCGATGAGCGTGGGGTTGGCCTGGCACCGGGAACGGGCATTCAGCCCGGCGATGCAGGCGGTGCGCAATTACTTCCATGATGCGTTTCTGGCACCGCAGCAGTTGTCGGCCCGGCGCTGAGCCTGCCTTTGCAAGCCCGCGAAGAAACCAACACCCATCTCGGGCCGAACGTTCAGGCCGCAGCGCCGTCATAACCTGAGCCGGTGCCGACACGCAAAGAGGACGCGAAATGACCCAGCCCGACCCGTCGTACGTCAAATGGCTCGAAGACCGCGCCATGCTCAAGGCCTCCCAGGCGCGCGCCAGCCTGTACTCAGGCCAGTCGCGCCTGTGGCAACAACCGTACGCCGAGGCCCAGCCCCGCCGCGCCACCGAAATCGCCTCGGTGTGGCTGACCGTCTACCCCGACGCCATCATCGCGCCCGAGGGCTGCTCGGTACTCGGTGCCCTGGCCCACGAAGCGTTGTGGAAGCGCCTGTCGGAGATCGGCGTACAGGGCCTGCACACGGGCCCGATCAAACTGTCCGGTGGCATCCGCGGCCGCGAACTCACCCCCAGTGTGGACGGCAACTTCGACCGCATCAGCTTCGACATCGACCCGCTGTACGGCAGCGAGCAGGAACTGATCCAGATGAGCCGCATGGCCGCTGCGCACAATGCCGTGACCATCGACGACCTGATCCCCTCGCACACCGGCAAGGGCGCCGACTTCCGCCTGGCCGAGATCGCCCATGGCCCCTACCCGGGGCTGTACCACATGGTCGAGATCCGCGAAGAAGACTGGACGCTGCTGCCCGAGGTGCCCGCCGGGCGCGATGCGGTCAATTTACTGCCAGCTCAGTGTGACGAGCTGAAGGCGCGCCATTACATCGTTGGCCAACTGCAGCGGGTAATCTTCTTCGAGCCGGGCGTGAAGGAAACCGACTGGAGCGCCACGCCGCCGATCACAGGCGTCGACGGAAAGACCCGCCGCTGGGTGTACCTGCATTACTTCAAGGAAGGCCAGCCCTCGCTGAACTGGCTGGACCCTACCTTCGCCGCCCAACAAATGATCATTGGTGACGCGTTGCACGCGCTGGACTGCCTGGGTGCACGCGGCCTGCGCCTGGACGCCAACGGCTTTCTCGGCGTGGAAACCCGCGCCAGCGGCACCGCCTGGTCGGAAAGCCACCCGCTGTCGCTCGTCGGCAACCAGCTGATCGGTGGCATGATCCGCAAGGCCGGCGGTTTCAGCTTCCAGGAGCTGAACCTGACCCTCGATGACATTGCGCAGATGTCCAGAGGCGGTGCCGACCTGTCCTACGATTTCATTACCCGGCCGGCCTACCAGCATGCGCTGCTGACGGGCGACACCGAGTTCCTGCGCCTGATGCTCAAGGAGATGCACGCCTTCGGCATCGACCCGGCCTCGCTGATCCATGCCCTGCAAAACCATGACGAGCTGACCGTGGAGCTGGTGCACTTCTGGACACTGCACGCGCACGACATGTACCTGTACAAGGGCCAGACCCTGCCTGGCAGCATCCTGCGCGAACATATCCGCGAAGAGATCTACGAACGGCTGTCGGGAGAACATGCGCCGTACAACCTGCGCTTCGTGACCAACGGCATTGCCTGCACCACCGCCAGCCTGATCGCCGCTGCACTGGGTATTCGCGACCTCGAACAGATTGGCGCAACGGATATCGAATTGATCAAGAAGGTGCACCTGCTGCTGGTCATGTACAACGCCATGCAGCCGGGGGTAGTCGCCTTGTCCGGCTGGGACCTGGTCGGTGCCCTGCCCTTGCCCGCCGAAGCGGTGGCCGAACGCATGCTCGACGGCGATACCCGCTGGATTCACCGAGGCGGCTATGACCTGGCCGGGCTTGACCCACAGGCGGTGGCTTCGGTGCGTGGCATGCCGCGTGCCCGGTCGCTTTACGGCAGCCTCGACAGCCAGCTGGACGAGGGTGATTCATTTGCCTGCCAGGTGAAGAAACTGCTGGCTGTGCGCCAGGCCTACGGCATCGCCACCAGCCGTCAGGTGCTGGTACCTGAGGTACGCAGCCCAGGGCTGCTGGTGATGGTGCATGAGTTGCCAGCCGGGCGTGGTATCCAGATCACTGCGCTGAACTTCGGCCAGGAGGCAATTGCCGAGGAACTGCTGTTGACCGGCTTCACACCTGGGCCGGTGGTCGACATGATCAACGAGACGGTCGAAGGCGATTTGACCGAGGACGGGCGCCTGATGGTGAACCTGGACCCCTACGAGGCGCTGTGCCTGCGGATCGTCAACAGCAGCGGGCATGTTTGAATCTGGCGTGGCCCTGCCGTCGGCAAACCGGTTTCGCCCGCAAGCACGCCGCCTGCCCCGCGCAGGCGCCAGACTCGCAAGCCGGCTTGCCAGCCAAGAAGCCGGTCTTGCATTTACGGCGCTACGGGCATAGCGTTCGGAAGTTTTCTTTTCCGTGCCCAGGAGCAACTCCATGTACACCGGCATCGTCCAGGCCGTGCGCCCTCTGCTTGATGTGACCACCTACCCGGGCCACAACCAATTCACCATCGACCTCACCCCGGAACTGCTCGACGAACTGAAAATCGGTGCCAGCGTCAGTGTCGAAGGTACCTGCCTGTCCGTGACCGAAATCGACGGCAGCCAGGTCAGGTTCGACGCCATGACCGCTACCCTCGAACGCACCAATCTGAGCAGCTTCAAGCCTGGCCGGAGCGTGAACATCGAACGCTCAGCGAAGATGAACGCCGAAGTCGGCGGCCACCTGATGGCCGGCCACATCGCCACCACCGCCGAGATCGTCGAGCTGTCGATCAAGGAAACCGGCGCCTTCATCAAGTTCCGCATGCCGCCGCGATGGGGCAAGTACGTGTTCCCGCGCGGTTTCATCGGGGTCAATGGCTGCAGCCTGACGGTCGCTGACGTGGAGGATAACGTGATCACCATCAACCTGATCCCGGAAACCCTGCGTCAGACTACCTTCGCCAGCTACCACACAGGTGAACTGCTCAACATCGAGGTCGACCACCAGACCATGGTGCTGGTCGATGTGGTAGAGCGCACCATCAAAGGTACCCTGGCCCGCGAAAACCTGTTGCCCTGAGGCCTGCACATGCTCCCTAACGCCCTCCCCGCGCGCACAGCCAGGCGTTTGCGCCTGCAGGTAATGCGCGGTCGCGTCGGCCTTGGCCTGGTCGCCGCCCTGTCGGTGCTGGCCGGCATGACCGATGCCATCGGCTTGCTGGCACTGGGCGATTTCGTGTCGTTCATGAGTGGTAACACCACACGCCTGGCGGTGGCCATCAGTGAAGCTGACCTGGCCCTTGTGCTACGCCTCAGTGGCGCCGTACTGGGCTTCGTTGCGGGCAATGCGCTGGGTGTGCTCCTGGCTCGCGGATTGCGCCGTCGAGCCTGGCCGGTGCTGTTGGTGGTTGCCGCACTGCTGGCTTTCGCGGCAGCGTGGCCGTTGCCGGCCACCTTCCCTGCGCTGTTGGCGGCCACGCTGGCCATGGGCATGATCAATGCGGTCGTGGAACAGGTGAATGGCCTGCCCATTGGCCTGACTTACGTGACGGGCGCCCTGTCGCGTTTCGGCCGCGGCCTGGGGCGTTGGCTGCTGGGCGAGCGGCGCAATGGCTGGCGGGTCCAGTTGATACCTTGGGCCGGGATGTTGCTGGGCGCCGCGCTCGGCGCCTGGTTGCAACAACACCTGGGCCTGCAGGCGCTGGCCGGCAGTTGTGCGCTGGCCTGCGTGCTGGCATTGGTATCGCGGTTCATACCGCGTTCCTGGCAGCGTGGCTACATGCCGCGCTGATCATTCGATACGCGGGTGCTGCTGTGCCAGTTTTTCGCGCTTGGCTTCCAACTCGGCGATCTGCGCATCGATGTCCTCGATCTTCTGCTCGATGTTGTCGTGGTGCTCCTGCAGCAGTTCACGCGCCTCTTCGATGTCTGACGCCGCAGGGGCGGCGCCGCGCAGGGGCTTGTTGGCGGTTTCCTTCATGGTCAGGCCGGTGACCAGGCCGACAGCAGCGATCACCATCAGGTAATAGGCCGGCATGTACAGGTCGTTTGTGGTCTCCACCAGCCACGCAGCGAGGGTTGGAGTAAGGCCGGCGATCAGCACCGAGATATTGAAGGCGCTGGCCAGGGCGCTGTAACGGATGTGCGTGGGGAACATGGCCGGCAGCGTCGAGGCCATGACGCCGATGAAGAAGTTCAGCAACACGGCAATGATCAGCAGGCCGGCGAAAATAAGCCCAAGCACCCCACTGTTGATCAGCATGAATGCCGGAATGGCCAAGGCCAGCAGGCCGACACTGCCGACGATGATGAACGGCCGTCGGCCAAACTTGTCGCTGAGCAGACCGATGATCGGCTGCACGAACAGCATGCCGACCATGATCGCGATGATGATCAGCACGCCATGGTCTTCGCTGTAGTGCAGGTTGTGCGACAGGTAGCTGGGCATGTAGGTAAGCAGCATGTAGTAGGTGACGTTGGTGGCGATTACCACGCCGATGCAGGTCACCAGGCTGCGCCAGTGCTGGGTGGCCACCTCCTTGAACGACACCTTGGGCCCGGAGGCCAGGCCTTCACGATCGCCCTGTTCCAGCTTGTCGACGTGCTGCTGGAACGCAGGTGTTTCTTCCAGCGCATGGCGCAGGTAGAGGCCGATGATGCCCAACGGCAGGGCCAGGAAAAACGGCAGGCGCCAACCCCATTCGAGGAACTTTTCTTCACCCAGCACCGTGGAAATGAGCACCACCACCCCTGCGCCCAATACAAAGCCGGCAATCGAACCGAAATCCAGCCAGCTACCGAGAAAGCCGCGCTTGCGGTCAGGCGCGTACTCGGCAACGAAGATCGAGGCACCGGTGTATTCGCCACCCACCGAAAAGCCCTGGGCCATCTTGGCCAGCAGCAACAGGATCGGCGCCCAGATACCAATGCTTGCATAGGACGGTATCAGGCCGATGGCGAAGGTGCTCAGGGACATGATCACGATGGTCGCAGCAAGGATTTTCTGCCGCCCGAACCTGTCGCCCAAGGCGCCGAAGAACAACCCGCCAAGGGGCCGGATCAGGAACGGCACCGAGAAGGTGGCCAAGGCCGCGATCATTTGCACGCTGGGGTCGGCGTTGGGGAAAAACACCTTGCCCAAGGCATAAGCGACGAAGCCATATACCCCAAAGTCGAACCACTCCATGGCGTTGCCCAGCGCGGCGGCCGTGATCGCCTTCTTCATCTTGGCGTCGTCGACGATGGTGATGTCCTTCAGGCCGATTGGCTGGACGCTTTTCTTGCGAGGTTTCATACCCGTATCCCTGTCGATGAATGCTCTAAGGGATCAGATACAACGGGACACTAAATAATTCAGCGCTTACTGTTTTTTTGTGTGTTTGCGGCAACACCCAACGGCGCCCAAAGAAAAGCCGCTGCAATGGCAGCGGCTTTCATGCCCAAGGCCTGGCTTCAGATACCTTCGCGCGCCAGGTCCATGGCGAAGTAGGTCAGGATCAGGTCGGCACCGGCACGCTTGATTGCGCCAATGCTTTCGCGCACCACCCGGCCTTCGTCGATGGCACCGGCCAGGCCACCGAACTTGATCATCGCATACTCGCCACTCACCTGGTACGCCGCCAGTGGCAGGCGCGAAGCGGCGCGGATGTCGGCGATCACATCAAGGTAGGCACCGGCCGGCTTGACCATCAGCACGTCCGCGCCTTCCTGCTCGTCGAGCAGCGACTCGCGCACCGCTTCGCGGCGGTTCATCGGGTTCATCTGGTAACTTTTGCGGTCACCCTTCAGTGCAGTGCCGCCGGCCTCACGGAACGGGCCATACAACGACGAGGCGAACTTGGTCGAGTAGGCCATGATCGCGGTGTCGTGGAAACCGGCACCGTCCAGCGCGCTGCGGATAGCTTGCACCTGGCCGTCCATCGCCGCCGAGGGGGCAATGAAGTCGGCACCGGCAGCAGCGGCGATGACGGCCTGCTTGCCCAGGTTGGCCAGGGTGGCGTCGTTGTCCACGCCATGGTCATGCAGCACGCCGCAGTGGCCGTGGCTGGTGTATTCGCAGAAGCAGGTGTCGGACATCACCACCATTTCCGGCACGGTGTCCTTGCAGATACGCGACATGCGCGCAACCAGGCCGTTTTCGTTCCAGGTGTCGCTGCCATCGGCATCCAGGTGGTGCGATACGCCAAAGGTCATCACCGACTTGATACCGGCGCGGGCATAGCGCTCGATTTCCTGGGCCAACAGTTTCTCGGGGATACGATTGACACCGGGCATGCTGGTGATCGGCACGAAATCATCGATGCCCTCTTCGACGAAGATCGGCAGGATCAGGTCTTCAAGGCGGAACTCGGTTTCCTGGAAGATCGTGCGCAGGGACTCGTTCTGGCGCAGGCGGCGGGGACGAACGGACGGGAATTGGTTGGACATGACAGCTCCAGGGAATTTGAACGGCGTATACCTTATGCCTGTCGCGCGCCAGTGAAAAGGCTAAATGACGAGATTGTGTCTTGCGTCAATGGCAACGGCCGGGGTTTGCCTATGTTGGCCTCTTCGCGGGCAAAACCGCGCCCACAAATCCCGTAGGTGCGGGTTTACCCGAGAGGAGGCCGGTACAGGAATAAATTACTGCAGCCAGGGCGGCGTCACTTCCTCTGCCTTGGCCGGCCCATGCTCAGCCTCGGCGCGTGCTGCACGGCGGCGAGCGTCGTCCATCCGGGCGGCGTCGATCTCGCGCATCACCCCGGTTACGTCAGCTTCATGTTCGTCATCCTCGAACACCCCGGTCAACGGGCTGTCGGGCAGCAACTCGCCGGCCTCGTACAACGCCCACATCTCCTGCGCATAGCGGGTGCTTTTCAGCTCCGGGGCAAAGCGCCCGAAATAATGGGCCATGTTGTCCACATCGCGCTGCAGCATGCTGAAGGCATGGTTGTTGGCGGCTGCATCCACTGCCTGCGGCAGGTCGATGATCACCGGCCCGTCCGGGCCGAGCAGCACGTTGAACTCGGACAGGTCGCCATGCACCATTCCGGCGCACAGCATCAGCACGATCTGGCGAATGACGAAGGCGTGGAACGCGCGGGCATCCTCCGCTTCGAGGTGAACGTCGTTCAGGCGCGGGGCCGCATCACCATCGGCATCGGTGACCAGCTCCATCAGGAGCACGCCGTCCTGGAAGTCGTAAGGCTTGGGCACCCTCACACCTGCGGCGGCCAAACGGAACAGCGCTGCCACTTCGGCGTTCTGCCAGGCATCTTCGGCTTCTTTGCGGCCGTACTTGCTGCCCTTGGCCATGGCCCGGGCCTGACGGCTGTTGCGTACCTTGCGGCCCTCCTGGTATTCGGCGGCCTGGCGAAAACTGCGCTTGTTGGCTTCTTTATAGACCTTGGCGCAACGTACCTCGCTGCCACAGCGCACCACGTACACAGCGGCTTCCTTGCCACTCATCAACGGCCGTAGTACTTCGTCGACAAGGCCGTCTTCGATCAACGGTTCGATTCTTTTAGGTGTCTTCATCAGGCTGCGTTCAGGGTCCTGGCTTTGTTGGCGGACATCCTCTCACAGCCTGATGCGACTTGCTCGTCTGTCTTCAGACCGGACGAATCAGGCGCCCTGCCCTACGCCAGCCACCGCCCCGCCGCGTGCCCGGCGCCGGGTCACCAGCACCCCCGAGCACACCACCAACACCGCCAGCACCATCGTCGAGACCACTTCCAGGCGATGATCCGGGCGGAACAGCATCAATACCAGTACGCCGCTGATGAACAGGATCACGCCCCAGGTCAGCCACGGGAACAGCCACATGCGGTAACCCAGTGTCTTGCCCTGTGCCGTCAGGCGCTGGCGCAGGCGCAGCTGGGAAATGGCGATGACCAGATACACCAGCAAGGCAATGGCACCGGAGCTGGCCATGAGGAAGCCAAACACCTGAGCCGGCACCAGGTAGTTGGCGATCACCGCCAGGAAGGCAGCCCCCGTCGACAACAAGACTGCCACCACGGGTGTACCACTGCGGCTGGTTATCTGGGCACAGGCCGGGGCATCACCACGGCGGCTAAGCGAATAGACCATTCGCGAGGCGGTGTACAGCGACGAATTGAGGCAACTGGTCACCGACGTCAGCACCACGAAGTCGATGATGGCCTTGGCATTTGGCACGCCGAGGGTGTCCAGCACCGTGACATAAGAGCCTTCGGTCGCCAGGCGTGGGTCGGTCCACGGTACCAATGCGATGACGATGAAGATCGACAGGATGTAGAACAGCGTTATCCGCCAGATCACCGAATTGGTGGCCTTGGAAATATGCTTGCCCGCCTCGTCGGATTCAGCCGCAGCGATGGTCACCACCTCGGCCCCGAGGAACGAGAACATGGTGATCAGCATCGCGCTCAGCACCGCACCAAAGCCGTTGGGCATGAAGCCCCCCGTATCCCACAGGCGCGAGACGCCGCTGACGCCGGACCCCGGCAACAGGCCGAAAATGGCGCAAACACCCAGGGCGATGAAGCTGACGATGGCCACCACCTTGACCAGTGCCAACCAGAACTCGAACTCACCGTAATTCTTCACGCTGAACAGGTTGGTGGCCGTCAGCAGCAACGTGATCACCAACGACAACACCCAGATCTCCATCTGCGGGACCCAGGAGTTGATGATGGTAGCGGCGATATTGGCCTCGATCGGAATGATCAGCACCCAGAACCACCAGTACAGCCAACCGATGGTGTAACCGGCCCATTTGCCGATGGCGAGGTCAGCGTAGGTTGAGAACGAGCCGGTGTCCGGGGAGGCAACCGCCATTTCGGCCAGCATGCGCATCACCAGCACCACCAGGCCGCCCGCCAGGATATAGGCCAGGATGGTGGCAGGCCCCGCTTCGGCGATGGCGCGGCCAGAGCCGACAAACAGCCCGGCGCCGATCACGCCGGCAATGGACAGCATGGTGACATGCCGTGATTTCAATCCATGACTCAAATTGTTCTTGTGGGTTTGCATGGCGCTACCTTGTTGTTTTTGTCATGCCCACGCGGGGGCCGCCGGCTGCACGTCACCGACGCAGGCGCGAAAAAGCCCGCCCTGCCCTGAATGGTGAGCAGGGCAGTACGGGTTGAGTAAAACGAAACCGCAGGAGGTGCTACCGGGGTGTCAGCTGGCAGCCCTCTGGTTGGCCGACAGGTCGGCCTTGGGGAAGCTGCCGCCCTGCAGGCCGACCTGCTCGCACACCTTCTCGACGATGTAGGCGCCGATCGGGATGGCCGAGGTAGCAGCTGGCGACGGTGCGTTGCACACGTTGACACTGCGTGCGGTGTTGACGAACAGGAAATCGTCGATCAGCTTGCCGTCGCGCGACACCGCCTGGGCACGCACGCCGGCCGGGTAAGGCGTGAGGTCGGCTTTGGTAATGCTCGGGCAGTACTTCTGCACCTGCTTGAGGTACCCGCCCTTGAACAGCGAGTTCTTCATCTCGATCAGGCCCGGGCGGAAGTTCTTCGCCAGCACCTTGAGGATGCCGGGCGTGGTCAGGGTCTGGAACAGGTCGCTGGGGCTGACATCGGTCTTGCGGTAGCCCTCGCGCTTCATCGCCAGCACGGCGTTGGGGCCTACGGTGACGGTGCCGTCGATCATGCGGGTCAGGTGCACCCCCAGGAAGGGCATCGACGGGTCGGGAATCGGGTAGATCAGGTGGTTGACGATCTGATTGTGCTGCTTGGGCAGCAGGTAGTATTCGCCACGGAACGGGCAGATCACGAATTCGGTACGCAGACCGAGCATGCTCACCACGCGGTCGGCCATCAGCCCCGAGCAGGTCACCAGGAAACGGCTGCGCAATTCATCGCGCTGGGTGCGCACGATCACTTCATTTGCCTGTTCCTGCAGGCCAACCACTTCTGCGCCATAGCGGATTTCGCCGCCGGCACGCTGGAACTCTGCGCCCATCGCAGCGGTGACCTGGGCGTAGTTGACGATGCCGCTGGACGGCACGAAGATGCCCCCCATACCGACGATGTTGGGCTCACGCTCGCGCAACTCGGCAGCCGACAGCCAGTAGCGTTCCAGGCCATTGGCCGCCGTGCGCTCCCACAGCGCCTTCATGCGCTGCATTTCCAGATCGTTGGTGGCGACCAGCAGCTTGCCGCACTCATCGAAATGAATGCCGTGCCGGGTGCAGAAGGCTTTGGTCGCCTTGTTGCCTTCCAGGCAGAAGCGCGCCTTGAGGCTGCCGGGGGTGTAATACACGCCGGCGTGGATCACGCCACTGTTATGGCCGGTCTGATGGCGGGCCGGGCCGGACTCTTTCTCCAGCAGGAGAATCTTCGCGTCCGGGTAGACCTTGATCAGGTGCATGGCCGTGGACATGCCCACAATCCCGCCGCCAATAATGATGAAATCGTACACAGCCTTACCTCACACGCAGGCATTGCCTGGCAGGCTCACCAAGGCCCGCACGGGGCCTGGTGGCATTGTTTTGTGCAAAAACGCGTGGGCGAGCGCCCGCCCCGCGCCCTGTCATTATTGCCCGCGCTGGTACAGCGGCTTGGGGAAGGCGACGTAACCACGCTGGCGCATCAGTTCGCGGCGCAGGCCCTCGTGCGGGGTGAAGCGATCGCGGCCATGCAGCCAGAACAGGTTGTTGATCAGCAGGAAACTGCCTACGCCTACCGGTACCGAGACCTTCTTGCCGCTGCCTTCCAGCGACTCGGACAAGGCGTTCAGCCAGATACCTTCCTCGTAGTTTTCCGGCTGCACGAACTGGTCAATGTAGCGCATGGTCGGCCGGCCTTCGGTATCGGTGTCGAATACCGAATGGAACACATCTTCGGCAACCTTTTTGCTCGGCGGTGCGGTCCAGCGCATTTCGCGACGTGCCATCGGGTGACGGAAGAACGCCTCGCACTGCTCCCAGTCGTCCAGGTGCAGCAGCAGCGAGTTGCCGCCTTCCATGTTCTTTTCGTCGATCTTCAGCATCAGCACATAGTCGGTGATCTGGTTCACGAACGTACCGTCGTTGTGCAGCTCCATCACACGGTGCGGCTGGCGCAGGTAGCTGTCGGAGTTGTCGCTGTTGACCACCACGAAGCGCGCATAGAACTGGCCACTCATGGCGTCATAGTTGGAACGGCCGATCAGGTGTGCACAGGCGGTGGTGAACTTGACCATGTCTTCGGCCTGGCTCACGTCGTCCAGGCCGATCGGGGTAATCAGCATGCCACCTGTGGCGCGGTCGAGGATGGTGTTGAGCAGCACCGGGCGCAGCGTGCCCTGGCACAGCTCGTCAAGGATTTCGCCTACGCGAAAACGCAGGAACGACTTGTACTCCAATGCCTGCACCGGCCATTGGGCAACGGCCTGCACGAACGCTTCGACGGTTTCCCGGGCAAAGGTCAGTTCAAGCAGGCGCGGCGACTGTTTCGAGGGGGCGATGGTGTAGCCCTGCGGTTCGAGCGGCAGCGGCATGACAAGTTCGTCGATCTGCGTAAAGGCGTTCATGGCAGTGTCCTGGCTAAAAAAGTAGGTGGCGCCGTCCGGTCATGACCTGGATCAGTGCGGGCGAGGTAAAAATATCGCCACTAAGTAAAAATGTCTACATTTTTATATTTCAACGACACTAACCGCGTTTGTCCATTGTTTTTCGTCGGCAGAGGGTTTCGGTATGATCGGCAAAACGTTTTGAGGAACAGGATCTTGGAAGCGCTCGCCCCCCGACAAAACTCAGCATTCAGCGGGTATGAGAGGCTCAAGAAGGACATCATCCGCGGGGTGTTCAAGCCCGGTGAAAAGCTATTGATGAGCGCCCTCAAGGAACGCTACGACCTCGGTGTGGGCCCGCTGCGCGAAGCACTGTCGCAACTGGTGGCCGAGCACCTGGTCAACGCGATCAGCCAGAAAGGCTACCGGGTAGCGCCCATGTCGCTGGATGAGATGAACGACATCTACGACGCCCGCGCCAACCTGGAAGCGATGATCATTGCCTTGGCCATCGAGCGCGGCGACGACGCCTGGGAGGCGTCGGTGCTGGCACACTCGCATACCTTGGCCAAGGTGGTGGAAGTGAAAACCCGCGAGCAGCGGCTGGATGTGTGGGACGAGCGGCACAAGGCGTTCCATACTGCCATTGCCTCAGGCTGCGGCTCCAAGCACCTGCTGCAGGCACGCACCTACCTGTTCGACCAGGCCGAGCGCTACCGCCACCTGTGGCTGACGCAGACGGTGTTTTCCGAACAGGCGCTGGCGCTCAAGCGCCAGGAGCATGCGGCACTGGTCGAGGTGATCCTCGCCCGGGATGCCAAAACTGCCAGCGCCATGATGCGCTCGCACCTGATGACACCGGTACCGATCATTGCGCAGATCATGCACGCCGAAGGCATCGGTGCCCGCTAGATGAATTTTTCTTAAATCGCCGGTTGTCTATTCTTTGGCACAATCAGATCTCCATTAGATGCCCAGGAACCAGCATGCCTCGCGTACTGACCATCGAAGACGACGCCGTCACCGGCCAGGAAATCGTCGCCGAACTGACCAGCCACGGTCTGGAAGTGGATTGGGCCGACAATGGCCGCGAAGGCCTGGCCAAAGCCATTGCGGGCGGCTACGACCTGATCACCCTGGACCGCATGCTGCCCGAGGTGGACGGCCTGACCATCGTCACCACCCTGCGCAACCTCAAGATCGCTACGCCGATCCTGATGATCAGCGCCCTCTCCGACGTCGATGAGCGGGTGCGCGGCCTGCGTGCAGGCGGGGACGACTACCTGACCAAGCCGTTCGCCTCCGACGAAATGGCCGCGCGAGTCGAGGTATTGCTGCGCCGTAACAGCGTACCCACGACTCAGACCCGCTTGCAGGTTGCCGATCTGCAGCTGGACCTGATCAGCCACGAGGCGCGCCGCGGTGACAACACCCTCAACCTGTTGCCCACCGAGTACAAGCTGCTGGAGTACCTGATGCGCCACAGCGGCCAGGTGATCACGCGGATGATGATTTTCGAGGAGGTCTGGGGCTATCACTTCGACCCGGGCACCAACCTGATCGACGTGCACATCGGCCGCCTGCGCAAGAAGATCGACTCACCCGGCCAGTCGCCGCTGATCCGTACGGTACGGGGCTCCGGCTATGCCATTGCTGAACCCGTCTAAAGGCTGGAGCTCTTCTACCAGCCGCCTGCTGGCGCTGTACAGCTTTCTGTTCGTGGCCTGGAGCAGCATCCTCATGGGGGTGCTGTACTTCGAGGTCTCCAGCTACCTGAACAAACTCACCCGTCACTCCATGCTGCAGCGCCAGCACCTGTTCGCCCACATGAGCGGCAAGCAACTGGACGACGCCCTGATTGCCAGCCAGGCCTTCGAGGAGCGCAGCTTTGACGCCTACGGCCTGTTCGATAGCCAGCTCAACCCGATTGGCGGCACCGTGCGGGCCTTGCCCCCAGAACTCAGACTGGACGGCAAGATCCATGAGTTGGAACGCTGCCTGGATGCCGACGACCCACGCATGCCCCGCGACAGCTGCGACGCGGTGGCAATCAAGGTACAGGATGGCCGGTGGCTGGTGCTGGTGCGTGACAATGGCTCGCTGTTCGTGGTTACCCGGATCATCCTGCACGCCCTGCTCTGGGGCATCTCGCTGACCCTGATCCCGGGTTTTGCCGGTTGGTACCTGCTACGGCGCAGGCCGCTCAAGCGTATACGGGCGATCCAGGCCCAGGCCGAACTGATCGTCGCCGGCGACCTGACCCACCGCCTGCCACTGTCGGCCCGCCGCGACGAGCTGGACATGCTTGCGGCGATCGTCAATGCCATGCTTGACCGTATCGAACGGCTGATGCATGAGGTCAAGGGTGTATGCGACAACATTGCCCATGACCTGCGCACACCGCTGACCCGCCTGCGCGCCCAGCTGTACCGTATTCGCCAGCAAAGCGACGTGGATTCTGCGCAAGCCGAAGCGCTGGACCAGGCCATTGGCGAAACCGACACCTTGATGGCGCGCTTTCGCGGGTTGTTACGCATCAGCGAGCTGGAAGACCGCCAGCGCCGCGCCGGCTTCGTCCAGCTTGACCCGCATGAACTGCTGGTAGAGCTGCACGATTTTTACCTGCCATTGGCCGAGGATGGCGGCATTCAACTGCAATTGCACCAACCTGCGCAGCTACCGGCACTGCACGGTGATCGCGAACTGCTGTTCGAGGCGTTGGCGAATCTGGTGGGCAACGCGATCAAGTTTACGCCCGAGGGTGGTCGGGTGCGCATAAGCGCCACGCTGGATGACAACGGCGTGCACATGGCGATCGAGGATAGCGGGCCAGGTATTCCCGAAGAAGAGCGGACGGCCGTACTGAAACGGTTCTATCGCAGCGATGAAGGCCACCGCCATGCCGGCTTCGGGCTGGGGTTGTCGATCGTGGCGGCAATTGTCGACCTGCATGGGTTCGGGCTGGAGATTGGCGAAAGCGAATTGGGTGGGGCCAGGCTGGTATTGCACTGCCCGCTTGCGGGGCTAGGAAAATAAAAGCTGGGGCCGCTTTGCGGCCCTTCGCGGGCACGCCCGCTCCCACAGGTTGGCGCGACATTTCAAGTGTGCGCTATCCCTGTGGAGGCCACCGCCATGCCGGCTTCGGGCTGGAGATCGGCGAAAGCGAATTGGGTGGGGCCAGGCTGGTATTGCACTGCCCGCTTGCGGGCCTAGGCAAATAAAAGCTGGGGCCGCTTTGCGGCCCT
>NZ_JBQENN010000009.1:0-4665 GCF_052044625.1 Pseudomonas sp. 22515 | reverse complement strand
GTGCCCGCGAAGGGCTGCAACGCAGCCCCAGTTGCTTTAGTCAGCCAGGCGCCAGGTCGTCGTGCCCTTGCTGTCTTCCAGCACTACACCCATGGCGGTCAGCTGATCGCGAATGCGGTCAGACTCGGCCCAGTTCTTTTCCGCACGCGCCTTCAGGCGCGCCTGGATCAAGCCCTCGACTTCAGCCGCATCGACCTTGCCTTCGGCACCGGCACGCAGGAAGTCATCGGCCTCCAGTTGCAGCACACCCAGTACATCACCCAGCTCGCGCAGTCGACCGGCCAGGCCAGCAGCGGCCTCCACGTCGCTGTCGCGCAGGCGGTTGATCTCGCGCACCAGGTCGAACAGAACGGCACAGGCTTCCGGGGTGCCGAAGTCGTCGTTCATCGCCACGCTGAAGCGCTCGACAAACGCTTCGCCACCCTTGGCCGCCACCCGTGGCAGGCCGCGCAGCGCGTGGTAGAAGCGCTCCAGCGCGCCCTTGGCGTCACGCAGGCTGTCTTCCGAGTAGTTGATCGCGCTGCGGTAGTGGCTGGCCACCAGCAGGTAGCGCACCACCTCCGGGTGGTACTTCTCGAGCACGTCGCGGATGGTGAAGAAGTTGTTCAACGACTTGGACATCTTCTCGCCGTTGATACGGATCATGCCGCAATGCATCCAGGCGTTGGCGTACTGCTTGCCAGTGGCCGCCTCGCTCTGGGCAATCTCGTTCTCGTGGTGCGGGAACTCCAGGTCGCTGCCGCCGCCGTGAATGTCGAAGCTCTCGCCCAGGCAGCAGGTGGACATGACCGAGCACTCGATGTGCCAGCCCGGGCGACCCGGGCCCCATGGCGATTCCCAGCTTGGCTCGCCCGGCTTGACACCCTTCCACAGGACGAAGTCGAGCGGGTCCTGCTTGGCTTCGTCGACCTCGATGCGTGCACCGATACGCAAGTCTTCGATCTTCTTGCGCGACAGCTTGCCGTAGCCGACGAACTTGCCGACCCGGTAGTACACATCGCCATTGCCTGGCGCGTAGGCGTACCCTTTGTCGATCAGGGTCTGGATCATCGCGTGCATGCCAGCGATATGGTCGGTGGCACGCGGCTCCTGGTCCGGCGGCAAAATGTTCAGGCGGCGCTCGTCTTCGTGCATCGCGTCGATCATGCGGGCAGTGAGGGCGTCGAAGGTTTCGCCGTTCTCGTTGGCCCGATTGATGATCTTGTCATCGATGTCGGTGATGTTGCGCACATAGGTCAACTCGTAGCCGCTCTTGCGCAGCCAGCGGGTGACCAGGTCGAACGCCACCATGCTGCGGCCATGACCAAGGTGGCAGTAGTCGTACACGGTCATGCCGCACACGTACATGCGCACCTTGTTGCCATCCAGCGGCTTGAAGACTTCCTTGGTTTTGCTCAGGGTGTTGTAGATGGTAAGCACGGCGGTTCCTCAGCTGCCCCAGGAGTCACGCAGGGTGACAGTGCGGTTGAACACCGGGCGACCCGGCTGGCTGTCTTTCAGGTCGGCGCAGAAGTAGCCTTCGCGTTCGAACTGGAAGCGGTCCTCGGGCTGCGCCTGTGCCAGCGACGGCTCGGCACGGCAACCGCTGAGCACTTGCAGCGAAGCCGGGTTGATGTTGTCGAGGAAGCTACCGCCCTCCTCGGTCTTTTCCGGGTTGGGCGAGCGGAACAGGCGGTCGTACAGGCGCACTTCGCATTCGACGCTGCCTTCAGCCGGAACCCAGTGGATCACACCTTTGACCTTGCGGCCTTCCGGGTTCTTGCCGAGGGTGTCCGGGTCGTACGAGCAGCGCAGTTCGACGATATTGCCGTCGGCGTCCTTGATGGCTTCGTCAGCACGAATCACGTAGCTGCCGCGCAGGCGCACTTCACCGGCCGGTTCCAGGCGCTTGTAGCCCTTCGGCGGTTCTTCCATGAAGTCGTCGCGGTCGATGTACAGCTCGCGGGAGAACGGCAGCACACGCACGCCCATGTCTTCCTTCGGGTGACGTGGCAGCTCAAGCTGCTCGACCTGGCCTTCAGGGTAGTTGGTGATGACCACTTTCAGCGGGCGCAGCACACACATCGCACGTGGCGCGGTGCGGTCCAGGTCGTCACGGATGCTGAACTCGAGCATCGACATGTCGACCACACCGTCGGAGCGGTTGGTGCCGATCATTTCGCAGAAGTTGCGGATCGAAGCCGGCGTGTAGCCACGGCGACGGAAGCCGGACAGGGTCGACATGCGTGGGTCGTCCCAGGCATCGACGTGCTTTTCGTCCACAAGCTGCTTGAGCTTGCGCTTGGAGGTAATGGTGTAGTTCAGGTTCAGGCGGCTGAACTCGTACTGGCGCGGGTGTGCCGGCACCGGCAGGTTGTCGAGGAACCAGTCGTACAGCGGACGATGCCCTTCGAACTCAAGGGTGCAGATCGAGTGGGTAATGCCCTCGATGGCGTCCGACTGGCCGTGGGTGAAGTCGTAGTTGGGGTAGATGCACCACTTGTCGCCGGTCTGGTGGTGGTGGGCATGGCGAATGCGGTACAGGATAGGGTCACGCAGGTTCATGTTTGGCGAGGCCATGTCGATCTTGGCCCGCAGCACACGCTCGCCGTCCTGGAATTCGCCAGCCTTCATGCGGGCGAACAGGTCGAGGTTTTCTTCCACGCTACGCTCGCGGAACGGGCTGTTCTTGCCCGGCTCCTTGAGGTTGCCGCGGTATTCCTTGGCTTGATCAGGGGTGAGGTCGCAGACGTAGGCCTTGCCGCGCTTGATCAGCTCGACCGCCCAGTCGTGCAACTGGTCGAAATAGTCGGAGGCATAGCGCACGTCGCCGGCCCAGTCGAAGCCCAGCCACTTCACATCGCTCTGGATGGCGTCGATGTACTCCTGGTCTTCCTTGGCCGGGTTGGTATCGTCGAAGCGCAGGTGGCAGAAGCCGCCGAATTCCTTGGCCAGGCCGAAGTTGACGCAGATCGACTTGGCGTGGCCAATGTGCAGATAACCATTGGGCTCCGGCGGGAAACGGGTGACGATACTGCTGTGCTTGCCCGAGTCCAGGTCGGCCTGGATGATCGGCCGCAGGAAGTTCGCAGGGACAGCGGGGGCGCCTTTGGCAGCGGCGTTGGGCGCGTTGTCGGCAGTGGGCTTGCTCATAGGATCCTTGAATGCGTGTGTCCAGCCTGGGTAGGCCGATTGAATCAAAGGGCCTATCATAGCCGAAGCAGTCAAGCTGCTGACAGCCGCGCCCGGACAAACTGATGTGATTTATCACGGCTTTTTGCCGCAGCCTGGCAAAATGGCCAGTGCGCGCCATGTGTCGTGATCGCCTGAACATACGTCAGGTGATAACCGGCGCCCTGCGCACCCTAATTTCTGATTGCCTTGAAAGAGCGAGTTTCAGCATGTCCAAAGTCAAACTGAGCACCAACCACGGCGACATCGTCCTGCAACTGGACGCCGAGAAAGCGCCACTGACTACCGAAAACTTCGTTCAGTACGTCAAGGACGGCCACTACAATGGCACCGTGTTCCACCGTGTGATCAAAGGCTTCATGATCCAGGGCGGCGGCTTCGAGGCCGGCATGAGCCAGAAGAAAACCCGCGCCAGCATCCAGAACGAAGCCGACAACGGCCTGAAGAACAAGAAGTACAGCATTGCCATGGCCCGTACCATGGAGCCGCACTCCGCCTCGGCGCAGTTCTTCATCAACGCCTCCGACAACGACTTCCTCAACCACAGCGGCAAGAACGTGCAAGGCTGGGGTTATGCCGTATTCGGCGAAGTGATCGAAGGCCGTGAAGTGGTCGACGCCATCGAAAAAGTGGCCACCGGTTCCAAAGCTGGCCACCAGGACGTACCGAAGGACGACGTAATCATCGAGAAAGCCGAGATCATTGAGTGATTCTGCTGATCTCTGATCTGCACCTGCAAGAAGAACGCCCGGATATTTCCCGGGCGTTTCTTGATCTGCTCGATGGCCGCGCCCGCCACGCAAAGGCCCTGTACATTCTTGGTGACTTCTTCGAAGCGTGGATTGGCGACGATGCCATGACGCCCTTCCAGCAGTCGATCTGCCAGGCCATGCGCCGGCTGAGCGACAGTGGCACGGCCATCTACCTGATGCATGGCAACCGTGACTTCCTGATTGGCCAGGCCTTCTGCGATGCCGCTGGTTGCACCTTGTTGAGCGACCCCAGCGTGATCGAGCTGGGCGGTGAACAGGTGCTGCTGATGCATGGCGACACCCTGTGCACCCGCGACCTGGGCTACATGAAGATGCGCCGCCTGCTGCGCAATCCGCTGAGCTTGTGGATCCTGCGCCACCTGCCGCTGTCGGCCCGCTACAAGCTGGCACGCAAGCTGCGCAGCGAAAGCCGCACGCAAGTGCGGATGAAGTCCACCGAAATCGTCGACGTCACGCCAGAGGAAGTCCCCAAGGTAATGGCGGCGCATGGCGTGCGCACCTTGGTGCATGGCCATACCCATCGGCCAGCGATTCACAAGCTGGTGGTCGATGGCCAGCCGGCACGGCGTATCGTACTGGGCGACTGGGACCGCCGCGGTTGGGCCTTGCAGGTTGACGAGCAGGGCTTTCAGCTGGCGCCGTTCGAGTTTTCCTGACCCGGCGGGTCGCCTTCTTCGCGGGTAAACCCGCTCCCACAGGCTCCGCATCAACGCTGCAAGCG
>NZ_JBQENN010000008.1:82995-186047 GCF_052044625.1 Pseudomonas sp. 22515 | reverse complement strand
CTTTTTTTTGGTTCTTCACGGAATCCCGGGAAAGACAGAAACAAGAACGCCGGTTTGATGGATGATGTTCGTGCGAGCAAACACATCAACAAACCGGCGTTCTTGTGCACGATATTAATACGTTTCTGCCCTTTTGGGAGGGCTTTTCTGTCATTGCCATCAGGCCTGACGGCGACGATCTGCTGATCGACCTGATTCCGCAGCCCACTAGGTTCCCCACCTGCAGCGGCTGCCATCAGCCCAGCACCGCCATCCACGAATACTGCCAGCGCTCGATCCGTGATCTCCCCATTCTTGGCCATGCGGTACGGTTGAATGTGGAACTGCGGCGCGTTGGGTGTCGCGCATGCGGCAAGCGGATGGAGTCAGTCAGCTGGCTTGATCGCTATTCGCGTATGACCCAGCGCTTGGCCGAGGCCGTGATCCAGGCTTGCCAGCGGCTGCCTACCCTGCACGTCGCCGAGCTGTTTGACTTGCATTGGGACAGTGTGCGCTTGCTGGAACGACGAGCTCTACAAGCCGCTCTAGAGAAGCTACCAAAGGCCCAGCCCAGGCGCCTGGTGATGGACGAGTTCGCCCTGTTCAAAGGCCATCGCTACGCCAGCGTGGTGCTGGACGCCGATACCCGCCGGGTGCTGTGGATTGGTGAAGGACGTAGCAGAACGGCTATCAGGCCCTTCTTTGAAGAGCTGGGGCCAGAAGGCTGTGCGCGGATCGAAGCAGTGGCGATGGACATGAACACCGCATTTGACCTAGAGGTACGCCAACACTGCCCTCAGGCACGCGTGGTCTACGACCTGTTTCATGTAGTCGCCAAGTATGGGCGCGAGGTGATTGACCGGGTACGGGTCGACGAAGCCAACCGTCTGCGCCATGACAAACCCGCGCGCAGGGTGATCAAGCAAGCACGCTGGCTACTGCTGCGTAATCCGGAAAATCTCAAGCGAGAAGATCAACAGGTGCACCTGAGGGATCTGCTGTCGGCTAACCAATCGCTGATGACGGTTTATCTGATGAAAGCAGAGTTAAAAGCGCTGTGGTCGCCCACCACCGCCTGGGGTTGGCGATCAGCCTGGAAGCAGTGGCTGCGTCTGGCTGATGAAAGCGCGATACCGGCACTGAAGCAGTTTGCTAAACGCCTGAAGGGATACTGGCGCGGCATCTTGAGCAGGGTGCGATGGCCAATGCATACGGGCCAGCTGGAAGGCATCAACAACCGGATCAAGGTGATCAAGCGGATGGCTTACGGCTACCGGGACAGCGAATTCTTTTTCATGAAGATCAAGAATGACTTTCCCGGCAATCCGTGAAGAACCTTTTTTTTGCCTGGAATTCCTGCCGGGGCGCCCTACTCCGCTCATTGGAAAATGATGCAGATGGGGGGATTTGAGGAAGTGATTTGATGGGGCGCTGGAAGTGCTGAGAGGGTCGGCGGGCGGATCTGAGCAGCAGAGAGATTGAGAGGACTTTAAAACTAATATTTGAACACCTTAATAGTTAATTAAGCGTACGTGTTAAGTATTAATTTGAACAATTTAGTATGGAAATGGAATTTGGTGGAAGTTGCCATTTTGGATTTTTTGTAGATTTCGAAGGGATGTTGGAATAAGATCTATGACCAACTTTTCCGCTTTGCACTGAAGATTTTCAGCCAAATCAGCTGTTTGAAGCGAGAGCTTCAGACCTGATCCAAATTGCTCCAGCGATCACGAAGTGGCCGTTTAGAAATAAAGAGAGCAAGCCGATTGCTTTAGATTCTGATCAGTCATGAGAGTCATGACCAATGAGAGAAAAGGAGACCTGAAAATGTAGAAAAACGCGATCAATCCCGAGAGGACTGACCGCGCTTAGCGAAGCAGACTTGCGTCCTCAGAACCCGCAATGTCTGCTTTTTCGAAGCGACTGTCAATCCTCTCCCATTTTTTCGACCTTAGCGAGGTTACTCGACGGCACAGTGTTGCCTGTCGAAAGGCCTCACTTCGCCCGCCCTGCGCCTTGATTTTTTGGCGCAGCGTCGGCGCTCGTTTCGAGATTTTCGGAGGTGTTTCATGACAGTACGAAAGGTGGTCACGCGGCGGTCCAACCATTACCGCGGCTACTTCCCATCGCTCAAAAATAAAAAGCCTGTGCCCTGGGAGTCCCAGCTCGAAGGCGCTCTTTTTCGGCTTCTTGAGCTGTCTCCTGCGGTCATCGGCTACGTCCCGCAGCCCAGTGAGGAACGTGTTCCATCGCTCCAGGGCTACTTCAAATATTACCCAGACGTACAGGTTTTCCTCGCGGATGGGCGCGAGTGGTGGTTTGAAGTGAAGCCTCACGACCGACTGAAGATTGCCAGCGTCAGGCAGCGACTGGATGCCGCTGAGCGCTACTTCAACGCCACTGCCCGTAACTTTTCGGTGATCACTGAAAAGTTAATTGAAGCTGAACCCCTGGCTACCAATCTTAGAAGGCTGATGTATCACCGGCGCGGTCCAGAGCTTTCGCATCAGGCGTTGGAGGAGGTAATGGCGACCTTCAACGAATGGCCGCCTATGACCGTTGCAGATCTGCTCTACGTGGTTGGTGAGGGGAAAGCCTGGCGCTTGTTAGGCCTTGGGGTGGTGGGCATTGACCTTGATAGGTCAATTGACACTGACTCCCCGGTCTTCCTGCAAGGGGGGCACCGTCATGCAAACCTTTTCCCTTAGGGTGAAATTGGTCGTCATCGTTCGTGGCGTACTGATGGTGCTTGAGAAGAGGCTTATTGACCGGAAGCTGCTCTTTTTCGATGAGCTTGGTGAGCCCACGAAGCTATCCGAGAAGGAGTTCTATGAGGCCTACGAGAAGCGCGAGATCGAGATCTCCGCTGATCAGCCATACCTTGGGAGGGTTCCGTATGTGCGGAACGTCCCTCCAGATATTTCATGCTTCCCCAAAAAACATGGAGATGAGGCATTGCGTCGACGCAAGTATCTGGACGACCTAACTAAGCGCGGTAAATACAAGCTACCGGGTGACGAAGACATGATCAAGAAGCTTAGAGATATCGCCAAAAAGATTGGGGATGCGTGCGCACCCTCGGTTTCCACTATTCGACGTTGGGCAGCCAAATACATTGGCCAGAACGTAGTAAAGCTTATCCCTCAGCATGCCAAAAAGGGTCGGGCTGCCGCGATACAGGGAGAGCTCGAAGTTATTCTTGAAGGGGTGATTAATAAAACCTACCTGCAGGATACGATTCCAGCGGTCAGCGTGGTCGTTTCAGAATTCGAGGATCAGATAAAAGAGAGGAACAAAAGTCGTTTGCCTTCGGATCAGCTCAAGATCCCAAGCGGAATGACTGTCCGAAGGTACATCGCCAAGCTGGATCCGTACCTTGTGGATAAGGAGAGGCTCGGAAAACACGCAGCAGACAAGAAGCACCGTGTTGCGGCGGGTGTCCTACGTGTCCATGAGATTTTGGAACGTTGGGAAATTGATCACACCTTGTTGGACGTCCAGCTTGTGGATGAAACCTCGGGGCTGTGCATTGGGCGCCCCTATCTGACGATCGTCCTCGACCGCTTCTCTCGAATGGTGATGGGATATTTGCTCCACCTGTCGGCGCCAAATACGGAAACCGTGCTTCGTGTGATCGAACGCTCAATCCGTCCAAAAGCCGAATTGCTGAAGCGCTTTCCGAAAGTGAGAAATGAATGGTGGGCACGTGGGCTGCCGGCTCGAATAGTCCCAGACAACGCAGCGGAATTTCACGCGGGCGATCTCATCATGGGATTCAACGAGTTGGGTATCGAGATCATGTATCCCGCTTCAAGGGCCCCTCAAAGGAAAGGTGCCGTCGAACGCTTTTTCAGCACACAGAACCTGGGGCTTATCCACAACCTCCCGGGTACCACCTTCTCGAATATCCAGCAGCGTGGCGATTACGACTCGGAGAAGAATGCATGTTTCACGCTCCCTCAATTGGAGGCGGTGGTAGTGAAATGGATCGTCGATGGTTACCACCAGACTCCTCATCGGGGGCTGGACAACAGAACACCGGCTCAAGTCTGGGGGACTAGCGAGGCGAACCATGTCATCAGCCTTCCCGTCGACCTGGACTCGTTGGAGTGCATTCTGGCCAAGCGGGCCTCGGTGAAGGTTCACCATTACGGCATCGAGGTTGCCAAAGTGGGCTACCACTCTACGGAACTTGCTGAGCTCCGTATGCGTTTGGCAGACGGAGAAAAGGTAAACGTCCGCTATCGAGACGAAGCCGGGCACGTTTGGGTTCACGACCGCTTCAGAAACTTGTTCTTCAAAGTGCCCGCCAAAGATGAGCGAATGGCCGGTAAGAGCAGGGAGGTGTGGAAGGCTGCCGAGAAAGCGCTGCGAGAAAAATATAATGAGCAGCCTAGCTTCGAGGCTACGCACAGGTGCTACCAGGAAATTATGGAAGATGCAGACGAGGCCCGCCGTTCGCAGACGCTCAGAAAACGACGCGCAGCTGCCATAGCGAAAATCGACAAGGAGGGTCGAGTGACCGAAAGCACGCCTCCACCCAAGGTACTCGCTGAAGTGGAATGGACCGGTGACTCTATTCCTAACATTCCGCCAGCAGCCTTCAAGGTCTCGGTTCGTCGCCCTGCTGGGAGTTCTAAGCCATGAACGCCATCAATCTGTACGAATGCTACGAGCATGGTGAATACAGCTTTACGCTCCGCGATCGTTTTATTCACAGCCCTCAAGTCGAGCGAGCGTTGACGCGACTAGGCGATATCCACGGCGATAGTCGGCGTACCAGAGCAAGTAAAGGGTTGCTGATCCAAGGTCCAAGCGGAGTGGGCAAGAGCACATTGGTCAAGGAGTACATTCGGTCATTGGAGGAATTGGAGAGCCATGACCCACAGAAGCGGACAGTTCTGTTCGTCGAGATGCCTTCGTCTCCAACCAAAAAGAACCTGGCAGCAGCCATTTTGGCAGAGCTGAAGGATCCCTTCGCAGAGGCACGAGGACATTCGGCAGAGGTTAAATTTGCGCGAGTAGTCCTGCTGCTGAAGAACCTTGGCGTGGAGATGTTGGTCCTCGATGAGGCGCAGCACCTGGTCGATTATCGTCGTAATGGTGCGTATGAGGCAGCAGACTGGATCAAGAGTCTGATGAATGAAACCAGTATCGCGTTTGTTCTGATTGGGCTGAAGCGCACCGAAAATCTCCTGCTAGCAAACGAGCAACTGCGACGCAGGTTTTCGGCCACGGTGGCATACGATCGCTTCACCTTCTCCGCTAATACGTCTCTTCATTTCGTGATGTTGTTGCAGGCAATCGAGGGCGAACTGCCTGTTCAAACCATCAGTTTTGTAGAGCCAGCGATGATTAAACGCTTCTACCTGGCTTCCTATGGATTGATCGACTACCTCATCAAGATTGTGGACAGGGCTGTTTGGCTGGTTCAAGTCCAGGACCTTGTCGGGATTGAACTTCCTGTGCTGGCCCAGGCTTTTGAAGACGAGGTTTGGAGCTACGCCACCGAGGATCGAAACCCCTTCAGTGCGAGCTTCAATTTCCAGCCTCTGTTCGGGAAGCGGGAGCCGTTTGAGACGTTCGAAGAGAGCAGTACCTGACGGCCAAGGGCCGGGCTTATCGGCCCGGCTCTACTCCCCTGATTTTTATGTCTTCGATTTCATGGATGTGTAGGAATGTTTGGTCTTTTAATCAACCCACGACCACACCAAGACGAAAGTCTTTTGGGGTACCTGCAGCGCCTGGCGAAAGCCAACGGATTACCCAGAAAGGAACTGCTCACCGCCTTTGCACGAGCCGACGAGACCGATGTTGCGGACTGGCTGCAGATGATGGAAGGACCACTGAGCTGGCCTGCGGTATCTGCTGAGTTTCGTGATCCAAGGCCCAAGGGGGTCAAGTTATGGACGACTCATCACGCTCGTTACTGTCCGATCTGTTTGGGCGAAGCCGGTTATTGGAGAGAAAGCTGGGGCTTGACCCTGGTTACGACGTGTTCTGTCCACGGCACTGAACTCCACGGGCGGTGCCCCAACTGTCTGAAGGAAACCGATCCAAGCGCAATGAGTGCGAATAGTTGCCAAGCGTGTGGCACCTCATTGAGTGGGACCAATTTTGAGATCGCGCCGGCGAGTGATACGGCCGCCTGGCTCACCTCTGGCTTTGAAGATAGGTTTTACGCCGACTCGTTGCCAGCTGACGCGGGATTGGCGGCCCTCACCTACGAACAGTTTCACGAGTTGTCATCGCGTCTCGCTGTCAGAAGTTTGCCTACGGAAAGAACCCAGCCGCTGAAGGTTGCTGATTCGCGTTCGCTAGAGATATCGCGGCTTATGGCAAACGCGGCGGGCGTGGTTCTCATGAACTGGCCTCTCGCATTCAGAGAACTGCTGAGTGGCCTCAAGGCAGTCCATTCCGATAACGAACATTGGACGCTCAGCAGATCGTTCGGCCCGATATACCACGACATCCACCGTGATCTGGATGACTCTTGTTTTGACTTTCTTCGTCGAGAGTTCGAATCATTTCTGCAGCATGCGTGGGAAGCACCGTTAGCGAAGCGAAATCGCAATTTGAGTGAGGAGACGATTGAGAGACATCGTTGGGTGTCGTTCGATTCTGCTGCTGAAGCTTGTGGTCTCGGGGTATCAGTCATAAAACGCCTTCATCAGGAGGGACAAATCGCCTATCGGGAGAAGGTCCATGAAGATCGAGTCTTTACGGTCGTGGACCTGGATCATTTGAAGGCAATCTCGCAGCATCTCCAGGGCGTGGCTGATATGAAAGAAACCTCGACTTTGCTAAGCCTCTGTCGCAATCGGGTTAGGCAGCTGCTAGCTGGTGGTACCCTCCAGTTCTTTGGTGGAGAACCGCGCCCAGGCGAAAGGTGGCTGATTGACTGCCGCTCGATCAACGAATTGATTGATGAGAAGCTGCCTACCAGCTCTGACCAGAGCCTGGTGTCGATCAACTACTTGGCCAAGCATTCTCTGCCCAAGGGGGGTGGGTTGGTCGAGTTGGTTCAGGCAATACGTGCAGGTGAACTTCGCGCTTACGGCCCAGCTGAGAATGGCTCGGTTGCGGTAGGGGCGTGGTTACTCAAGCCGCAAGATTTTGCAGCGTGGCAACAAGCCCGAGCTGAGAACAAGAGTCCGGTCTTTCCCGGCCTGTCGGTAGTCAAGGCTGCTGCGCTGTTAGGCGTCAAAGAACAATGCGCATACGCGTTCGTTCGACTGGGTCTGCTATGGAGCACTGCTGTCGAACGAGGCCGGCGTACGCAATTGATGGTTAAGCCTCAAGCCATCGACAGATTCAGGCGTGGCTATATCTTGGGACCGGAGATTGCGGTGTATTTGGGGAAGTCGACCAGGGAGGCGTTCAAGCACCTTTGGGAGGCCAGGTTTCGCCCCGTTGCGGGGCCATCCATTCCAAACGCGGCTTGCCGGCAGTACGTTTGGGTAAGAAGCAAAAAGCTGATCGATTACCTCGCAAGTGAAGCCGCCCAGATCGACGATCCTGAAGCCATCACGTTTTTATCCACACCGATCGCTCAGCCTCGTGATTGCCGATTCAGGCATGTGGGATCAAGATAGTTAGCACGCTTTCTTTCTTGATTGCTAAAATCATCGAACCCATTTTGGAGAATCTTATGTCCCGTCTCGCTGAATTCCGCCTGCTCGAACAACAGCTCGCAGCCCAACTGGCGGAGCTGGAAGCGCTGAAAAATGACTCTGCCCTGAAGCAGGAAATGGAATTTGAAACGAAGCTGCGCAGTTTGCTCAACGAGTATGGCTACGGCCTGCGCCAAGTGGTGCTGATCCTCGATCCGCAAGCGGTGGCTTCCACTGATATGGCCCCAAAAACCTCTCGGAAACCACGCGAAGTGAAGGTCTACAAGAATCCACACAGCGGAGAGGTTGTTGAGACCAAGGGTGGTAATCAGCGTACGCTTAAGGCCTGGAAAAACGAGTATGGCGCTGAGGTAGTCGAGTCTTGGCTCGCCAATTGATTGCACTGCAGGCGGCTTCTGGCACGAGATGAATCGTGGTGCGCCCCGAATGCAAATTCCCATTCTGGGGCGTGACGAAATTTTCTGCGGGTGGTGGATTTAGAGAATTAAAACTGTCGCTAGAGGGTCCCGTCTTTCGCGGCCTGCAGCCATTTGGAGAGGAAACGCAAAACTGTCGCAATCACCCAAAACGCCGGTTCAGACTGATTCGCTAGAGAATTAAAACTGTCGCAGCCTGAAACGACGCGGCTTTCACGTGTATTCAGAGCCATCATTATCGATAGCCTGCTTACAAACATGTAATTCCTGGATCACGTGGATGACAGCTCCCAGTCGGTAAGCTTCACTCATGTCTTCATGGAGTAACAGAAATGAACACCGCTAAAAGCATTGCCGCCCTCATGCTCGTAATCGCCTCCTCATCCGCTTTAGCTGAAGGAGGATCTGATCGCTTACACGGAAAGATGATTCAGGCAAATGAGCAAGCAATGCGTGCCTACGCCGCTGCCAATGGAAAAAAACCACCTGAAGTGATCCATTATCGCTACGGAATGAAACTGGATGTGGCGAGAGTTATCAGTATGACTTCGCTCAAAGGTAGCTGCGACGTGATGCCGACACAGATGAATTACGAGGACTCAACAGGTGAGTTGAAAATCCTCGAATATCGCTCTGCTGGAATTAACTGTAGAGGTCAAAACTGACCGAAGGGACAGGGTAAGTCTTGGAGTAAGCTGACCACGACCAGCGCTGCAGCTGGTCGGCTGGCCGGCAGAAGCCCTTCCCCCGGGGCATCTTGCATTACGTGTCAGGATAACTGGCAACTACTTGATCGTCCCCACTCTTGGTGAGGCCGATGACTTGATAGGCGTGTTTCATGCCATCAACCTCCATACCTGGTGAGCCAGCGGGCATGCCAGGTACCGCGACGCCTGCCAGGTCGTTGCGCTTTATGAGCTCCTGCACCTGGGCTGCGGGGACGTGACCTTCCACAAACTTGCCATCGATAACCGCGGTGTGACACGAAGCCAGCCTCGGAGCTACTCCTAGCTCTTGCTTCACCGCCCTCATGTCCGTTTCAACGTGGTCGACGACCTTGAAGCCGTTTGCCTCCAAGTGCGCTATCCATTTCTTACAGCAACCGCAATTAGCGTCCCGGTGCACATCGATAGTCAGGGGCTCCGCAGCAAAGGCGGCTGAGGCGATTAGAAGTGACGCTGCGGTACTTAAACCGAGGAAGCGGCGCTTACTTGTCATGAGTGTGCTCCTTCCCGTCTTTGTGCACATGGGTTTTGGGAGTAGAACCTGTGTGGTGGTCCGAGTGCGCCTCGCCGGACTCGTGTTCACCGTGGTGCTCCGCTACTGATGAAGACTCCGAATGCGAACTGCCATGATCATGACTTTCCTCAGCCACGCCGTTTGCTGCGGAATCATCATGATTTCCATGACCTGATTTCGCACCACCGTGTTGGCCTTCATGGTTATGCATATCGCTTTCGCCACCGCCATGTTGGTGACCACCACTGGAAGCGACCATCATCTGGTACTGCTCAGCATTGAGTTGCGGTAGCTGGTCCAGGAACGCGACGATTCCCCAGATGTACTGGTCGTCCATGCTCTTACCCCAGGCTGGCATGCCTGTCGCTTTGATACCGTGCTTGATGGTCCAAAACGCAGCAGCAGGGTCACCGCTTACACCTATCTCGGTGAGGTTTGGTGGGGATGGGTATAGGGCTTGGCTGAGTTCAGTTTTCTCCACCCCTGGCGCGAGGTGGCAACCGATACACATGGCGTTGTAGTTGCCTGCCCCTGCTTGGATGAGAGCAGGATCTTTAAGGTTTGGCACCTCAATGTCGCTTGCTCGGACTTCAATCGAGCGATCCCGCGCCATGGCCAAAAACGCATGCACAGCGGGGAAGTGTGGGTCGTCCGCACCAACGTTCACGAGACCGAAGTAAGCAGCACCTAGCACTGCTGCGCTAGTAACAGCACCTGCCGCCACCAGCGTTGTAATTGTTTTTTTCATGTTGAGTTCTCAAAACCACATCCGAATACCGGCCACAAAACGAGCTTCGTCCACGTCCCCGCCTTCATCCCGAATGAAATCGGCGGTTTTGCCGTAGGAACGGCTCCAGGTGACACCTATGTATGGCGCGAACTGGCGAACAATCTCGTACCGTAACCGCAGCCCGACTTCGGTGTTTGCCAGGCCAGAGCCGACGCCGCGTTCCGGGTCGTTCTTGCCATAAAAGTTGGCCTCAGCGGTTGGCTGAAGAATTAAACGATTGGTTAGCAAGATGTCGTACTCGCCCTCCAGACGGGCAGCGGTTTGACCGTTCTCGCCGATAAAGGCGGTGGCTTCAGCTTCGAAGTCATACAGGGCCAGGCCCTGAATACCGAACGCAGCCCAGGTCTGCGGATCCTCCGGTTTGAAATCCTGCCGGACGCCGGCGACAACATCCCACCACGGGCTTACCGAGCGGCCATAGAGGAGCTGCAGCTCAGCATCTTCAGTCACACCATTGGTTCGTTCACCTTCCGAGCGAATCCAGAGCCTATTGATATCGCCGCCCACCCAGCCGGATGCATCCCAAGCAAGCGTGCTACCTTCATCGGCATCTTGGTATTCCAGTTGGTCTAGCAAGAAAAAGCTGTTGAACCCGCTGTCATCCATTTTGTGCCCGTCAAGCGGGGGGAAGGCAGCCTGCCGGTCGGCATCAGTCAGCACCGGGATTGGCGTACGGCTGGTCGGGGTCGGCGAATCAGCGTTCCCGTTTCCCATCGTGGAATGACCCATCGCGCCATGATCCATGCCTTCCATGGACCCGTGATCCATGCCTTTCATGCTTCCATGGTCCATCTTGCTGTGGTCCATCGAGGCGGGTTTCGCTTTGGGCTGGCCATGGCCCATTTTGCTGTGATCAACGGGTGCAGGTTGCGTGGGTTGCTTGCTCGCGCCCATCTGGCTGTGGTCCATGCCCGGCATCGCAGCCTGTGATGAGGCGTGGTCCATCTGCATGGCACCGTGGCCCATTGCCGAGTGGTCCATTCCGGAATGATCCATTTCAGCGGCGAAGCTGGGCGAAACGCCCAGCACACCTAAAGAAACGGCGAATGCCAGCAGCGATGGTCGTGCAACGCTATTGGCCATTTTTCCCTGCCTTAGCTTTGTCGCTGCCATGCGATTCCATCATTTTGCTGTGATCCATTCCTTCCATGGAACCATGATCCATGCCCTCCATAGAGCCATGATCCATGCCTTTCATGGAGCCGTGATCCATGCCTTCATGGTTCATGCCCTGGGCTTGCTTGCTCTTCGAGCCGTTCGATTGCGCCGCGTTGGACGACTTTTGAGAGTGCTGATCATGGTTGTCACTGGACCAGGAAGACGGGGCGTACACCGCGAGCAGGCCAACCATCGCGGCAGAGAGGAAAAAGGCGCTTCGTTTCATTGGTTTGCTCATCTCGTATCTCCAGTTCATTCGTCCACGCGGACTTCTCGGAACATGCCCATCTCCATGTGGTACATGAGGTGACAGTGATAGGCCCAGCGCCCGAGTGCATCTGCGGTTACGCGATAGCTTCGTTTCGAGCCAGGCGGCATATCGATCGTGTGTTTTCGCACCATGAAATTGCCGTCCTCATCCTCCAGGTCACTCCACATGCCGTGCAGATGGATGGGGTGAGTCATCATGGTGTCGTTGACCAAGGTAATACGCAGGCGCTCGCCGTACTTGAGCCGCAGCGGCTCTGCGTCAGAAAACTTGATCCCATCGAAGGACCAAGCGAACTTTTCCATATGCCCGGTAAGGTGCAGTTCGATTGTCCGGCCAGGTTCCCGGCCGTCAGGGTCGATGAAGGTGCTACGCAAATCCGAATACGTGAGAACCCGACGCCCGTTATCGCGAAGCCCGATCCCCGGATCGCTCAGCTTTGGCGTAGGGGTCATGGTCTGCATATCGACCAGAGGGTTGTTTGTTTCGGAGGCGGGATGGTTCTGCATGGCACCGCTGGCGGCCATATTGCTTTGGTCCATACCGGTCATGTTGCCGTGGTCCATGCCAGCCATCTTGCTATGGTCCATACCGGCCATGCTGCCGTGGTCCATGCCAGCCATCTTGCTATGGTCCATACCGGCCATGCTGCCGTGGTCCATGCCAGCCATCTTGCTGTGGTCCATACCGGCCATGCTGCCGTGATCCATGCCACCCATGCTGCCGTGGTCCATCCCCATATCACTCATGGAGATGAGAGGCCTTGGATCTACAGCCGGCACCGGTGCCTGCAGGCCCTCACGGACAGCCAAGGTACCCCTTGAATAGCCGGTGCGATCCATGGATTGAGCAAAGATGGTGTAAGCCTGCTCGTTTTCAGGCTCGACAATGACATCGTAGGTTTCAGCAACGGCAATCCGGAATTCATCGATCGACACTGGCTTAACGTACTGACCGTCGGCTGCGACAACCGTCATTTTCAAGCCGGGGATCCGCACGTCGAAATAGGTCATCGCCGAGCCATTGATAAAGCGAAGCCGGATTTTCTCCCCTGGCTTGAAGATTCCCGTCCAGTTCCCATTTGGCGCCTGGCCGTTCATGAGGTAGGTGTAGGTGTGCCCGCTCACGTCAGCGAGATCGGTTGGGCTCATCTTCATCTCGGCCCACATCTTTCGATCGGCCACAGCAGCAGACCAACCTTTCTCGCTCACGTCGTCGACGAAGTCGCCAACGGTGCGCTTGTGGAAGTTGTAATAGTCCGACTGTTTTTTGAGCTTGGACATAACCCGCGCCGGGTCTTCGTCGGTCCAATCACTCAGCATGACGACATAGTCACGATCGTAGGTGAAAGGCTCTGGATCCTTGGCATCAATCACCAGCGCACCGTAAACACCGACCTGCTCCTGGAAGCCCGAATGGCTGTGGTACCAGTAGGTGCCGTTCTGGTGGACCTTGAACTTGTACTCGTACATGCCGTCGGGAGCGATGCCATGGAAGCTTAGACCCGGCACGCCGTCCATATTCGCCGGCAGGATGATGCCGTGCCAGTGGATGGACGTGTCCTGCTTCAAGCGGTTGCGAACCCGTAGCGTGACCGTGTCGCCTTCGCGCCAACGGAGTATTGGTCCTGGCAGCGAACCGTTGATGGCCATCGCCGTTCGAGCTGCCCCGGTAATGTTCACCGGGAGCTCCCCGATGTACAGGTCAAAATCGGTGCCGGTCAGTACGTTAGGCTGGCCAGGGCTGGTTACGGCCCAGACCGGCGCGCGCCACATGCCCAGCCCACCCAGTAGTCCGGTAGCAGCCAGGCCTTTGACGAATGAACGTCTCGTGGTTTTGCTTTGCATGCCGTTGCGTCCAATCAGGTAGATCGCTGATATCCAGACTGCGGGATCCGCAGCCATCTGGTTTCAATTGAGCTCCCCCAAGCCTCGTAGACTTTCGCCAAAGCACAAGGATTGCGGGAGGCAATACCCCGAAAGCTGACATAGTTCAGATTCCGGGGTGATTACATTTCTGTAAGCTAAGCTCAGCAGCTCTCGTGGCCGGGGTGCTTTTGGCTTTGGGCGGTAACAGGAGCCTCTGCTTTTTTCTCCTGAGCAACCTGGTAAGCCTGCATGGAAGATGCACGTGCAGCTTCCATCCTGGCGAAGGTGCGATCCGCGCCGCCTTCAGCCAGGGCGAGGCTCGCCATGCCGAAGGTGACTACCATCACAATCGCTTTGATCATGTTCATTTGCGTTTCCTCTAAGGGTCAGTTTCGCCTGATTGGCGCCGTTCACAGTGCTCAAGCTAGCTACCCGGCACTGTCAGCAAGCTGAGCCCGACATTACTTTTCCGTCAGCTTCTGGTTGGGTGCCTTTTTTGCTGCACACTGAAGGGCATCCAAGGGGGCGCAGCAGATGAAATTACTCGTAGCCGAAGATGAGCCAAAAATCGGGGCCTACCTGCAGCAAGGGCTGACGGAGGCAGGCTTTACCGTCGATCGTGTGGTCACAGGGACCGACGCGCTGCAATACGCTTTGAGCGAGGCGTATGACCTGCTGATTCTTGATGTAATGATGCCGGGGCTAGACGGCTGGGAGGTGCTGCGGATGGTACGTGCGGCAGGGAAAGAGGTCCCAGTCTTGTTTTTGACGGCCCGTGATGGCGTGGACGATCGCGTGAAAGGGTTAGAACTCGGGGCTGACGATTACCTGGTCAAACCCTTTGCATTCTCGGAACTGCTAGCGCGTGTGCGCACTTTGCTGCGAAGAGGCAGCAGTGGCTATGCTCAGACCACTATGAAGATGGCTGACCTGGAGGTAGACCTGCTTAAGCGCCGGGCCACCCGAAATGGCAAGCGGATCGACCTCACAGCCAAGGAGTTCTCCTTACTGGAACTACTCATGCGCCGACGCGGCGAGGTACTGCCGAAGTCCCTGATCGCATCGCAGGTGTGGGATATGAACTTCGACAGCGACACTAACGTGATCGAGGTTGCTGTTCGTAGGTTGCGGGCCAAGATTGATGACGATTTCGCCCCCAAGCTCATACATACAGTTCGTGGCATGGGCTATCTGATGGATGTTCCCGAGTAATGCGCGCCCAATCGTCGCTCGTTAAACGCCTTACCCTCATGTTCATGTTCGCGGTCATCGCCGTATTGGTCGTTGCCGGCGTGAGCTTCTACATGCTCAGTCAGCACCATTTCCAGATGCTGGATGAGCAAGCCCTGGCCGAGAAACTCGAATCCACCCGGCACATCCTTTCACTTTCAGCAGCACGTGATGAACTTGAGGATCAGGAGCCTCAACTGCGTGCTTTGTTGGGGGCTCATCAGGACCTTTCTGCGGAGATTCTTGATGCTGACGGTACTGTCCTGTTCTCGGACTCCAAGGCATCCCGCATCCCTGAGCGCTTTAAGCAGGCCTCTTCTGGCGCCGTTTGGGACTGGCAAATCGACTCGCGGAACTTCCGGGGGATTACCTCTCAACTGGCTATAGCGCAGGCGCAGGCGCCGGTAACAGTCATGTTGATGCTGGATGTCACCAGCCATGCCCACTTTTTCAAGACGCTGCAATGGTGGTTCGGCATTGGCTTGGTCATCAGCGCTCTGGTTAGTGCAGGATTGGGGTGGATCGTGGCCAAGAGCGGTCTTCGGCCGGTTGGGCAGATCACCAAGGTGGCGACATCCATGTCTGCCCGGTCCCTTCGCGAGCGAATTCCATTGGAGCCCGTGCCGCTTGAATTGCAGGAGCTGATCCTCTCCTTCAACGGAATGCTTGCACGCCTGGAAGACGCGTTCGTCCGGCTATCAAACTTCTCAGCCGACATCGCACATGAGCTGCGGACTCCGGTAAGTAATCTTCTGACGCATACCGAAGTCGTTCTGACCAAAAAACGCGACCTCGATGCCTACGAAGACAACCTCTACTCCAATCTTGAAGACCTCAAGCGCATGTCGCGCATGATCGATGACATGCTGTTCCTGGCAAAAGCTGATAACGGCTTGATCATCCCCGAGCAGGTTGATATCGATCTGGTCGGGCTAGTGTCCAGACTGATTGAGTACTACCAGCTTGCAGCCGAAGACCGAAGCATTCGGCTTGCCCTTCAAGGCGAAGGTACGATCCGTGGTGACCGGCTAATGATTGACCGGGCGGTTTCCAACATTCTATCCAACGCTTTGCGCTATACCCCCGAAGGCCACGATATCGCCGTCCGGATTGTCGAGGCGGCTGATCAAGTGAACCTGTCCGTCCAGAACAATGGGGCCACGATTGATCCGGAACATATCAACAAAATCTTCGACCGGTTCTATCGCGCTGACCCTGCAAGGCGGGAAGGAAGCCCAAGCAACGCCGGCTTGGGTCTGGCCATAACGCGTTCGATCATCGAGGCTCATGGTGGGCGAATTTGGTGTACCTCCGCTGACGGCGTGACGAGTTTTCACATCGCTCTGCCGCACGCCAAACAATCCACTTCCAAGCCTCAAACGGCTTAATGCTCATTTCATGCGTGTAACCTATACTCGGCCATCATGAACCGGCTCCTACGACTGTTCACCATCCTGCTTCTAATCGCATCGCTTCCTCTCAACGGCATGGCGGGAGTCGACTCAGCCATTGAACCATGCCCCATGCAAACCATGGGGATGGAGATGATGGCGGGGATGGATCACGATTGTTGCCAGGATACTGATCCAGGATCAGCTGCCGACCACTCCAAAGCCTGCAAAGTGGGCCAGGAGTGTAGAACCGCGAGCACAGTTCAGGTCGAAATAATTAACCCCACGCTCACCTATTCTGCGCCTAGGCCAGTAGATACCTATGCGGTGAGCCTCGTAAACAGGGCGCCTCCTGACCCTTGGCGGCCACCCCGCGCCTGATTACCTCTTAAATTCACCCCATCGTCCTGTTTTGCAGCCGGATGATGGCATGCGCTTGCGCGCTGATTTTTTGAGGAATCATTTCCATGACTCCCCCACGTTACCGATTAGGGATGGCATGTCTGGCCGCTCTGATCAGCCTGTTGTCGACGTTACCGGCTCAGGCTACACCGTTGTCTCTGGAGGAAGCGCTTCAACTTGCCGAACGCAATGCCCCCATCCTCCAGGCCAGGCAAGAGCAAATGACGGCCGCTCGACACGCTGTGATCCCAGCAGGCGAGCTGCCTGATCCACGTCTCAACCTAGGAGTGCAGAACCTTCCTGTTGACGGCAGTGATCGTTGGAGCATGAACCGCGATTTCATGACGATGCAGGTTGTCGGCCTCTCCCAGGAAGTACCAAACCGGGACAAGCGGGAGGCACGAGTTGAGACGGCACGAGCGAGCGTTGAGCGAGCCGATGCAGAGGCGGTGTTCGAGCGCTTAAAAGTGCGTGCTGCCACAGCCCAAGCTTGGGTCGCGGCGTACACCGTTCAACGGAAACTGCAGCAGTTTGAGGACTTCTACAAAGAAAACCGTCTGTTGGCCGCAGCAATCCGCGCACGCCTGGCCGGCGGTACCGGCGCGACGGCCGACGCACTTGCTCCTGACCAGGAAGCTGCGCAACTCGATGAGCAAAAAGATGTTCTGCTCACACAGGCCGCTCAGGCACGGGCTGCACTCAAGCGATGGATTGGAGAGGATGCTGATCCGCAAGCTCAAGCATTTCCGCGCTGGCCAGTGAGCGCGCCGGACTATCTACACGCTATACATGCACATCCAGAATTGGCGACCTACAACGCCCTTACGCGGGAAGCACAAGCTCAAGTGCACCAAGCCTTGGCAGAAAAGAAGTCGGACTGGGGGTGGCAGGTGGATTACCAGCGGCGCGGGCCTGAATTCAGCAATATGGTGAGCCTGCAGGTAAGTTTCCAACTGCCCTTGTTCGCTGGCTCACGGCAGGACCCGATGATCGCGGCACGTCGCGCACAAGTCCGGCAACTGGAGGACGAACAGGAAGCGGCATTGCGTGAGCATAAAGCGCAGCTGGAGACAGATCTTGCGGATTACCAGCGATTGCAGCGAGCAGTGCAGCGCAGCCGTGAAACATTGTTACCGCTAGCGGAGGATCGAGTCCGCCTCGCCCTTGCTGACTATCGAGCCGGTAAATCACCCTTAAGTGAGGTTCTCACCGCTCGACGTCAGCGGGTTGAAACACGACTGCAAGACATCGATCTGCAAGGACAGTTGGCCGCGACAGCTGCACGGCTGCACTTCGCGTATGGAGAGGTGCGCGCATGAGAAATTCAACTATCAGCCTTGTGGTATTGGCCGCGTTGGCTATCGGCGGTGGCGTTGGCTATCAGCTAGCAAAGCGTGGGCAGGTGTCCACTGCCTCCCCTGAAACGCTACAGAAGGTGCTGTATTGGTATGACCCGATGTACCCCCAGCAGCACTTTCCAGCACCGGGCAAGTCGCCCTTCATGGACATGCCACTGGTGCCGAAGTACCAGGAAAGCACCGCTGCTGAGGTGAGCCCCGCAGTTCAAGTTTCACAGGGGCTCCAACAAAACCTGGGGGTCCGTCTGGCTACCGTAGCGAAAGGGCAGCTTGCTCGAACCCTCCAGGTGAGCGGCGTGCTTACCTTCGATGAGCGGGATTTTAGCGTTCTGCAGGCTCGTACCGGTGGCTACGTCGAACGCACCTATGGCCGCGCTACAGGCGACGTGGTTGCCAAGGGCGCCCCATTGGCAGATGTGTTGACGCCTGAATGGGCGGGCTTGCAGGAAGAGTACCTGGCGCTTCAGCGATCTGGGGACAATGAATTGCGCGCTGCAGCTCGGCAACGACTACTGCTGGCGGGTATGCCTGCCGATCTTATCAACCGGATTGACCGTACGGGAAGGGTCCAGAATTCGGTAACGCTCTTGGCCCCAACAGCAGGCGTCCTTCAGGCTCTGGAATTGCGGCCAGGCATGACAATGACACCGGGTGCAACGTTGGCGAAGATCAATGGTATCGCGAACGTCTGGCTTGAGGCCGCAGTACCTGAAGCGCAAGCCCAAGGCCTACAGGAAGGACAGGCAGTGCAGGCGAATCTGGCAGCGTTCCCAGGCGAACCTGTTCCCGGCAAGCTGACCGCATTGCTGGCTGATGCGGATCTGCAAAGCCGCACCTTGCGGCTTCGTATAGAACTGCCCAACCCCGGCGGCCGGTTGCGCCCAGGCATGACCGCGCAGGTTTCCCTCCATCCGTCCGGGCAACAGGATGACAGCCTACTGGTGCCAGCCGAGGCGATCATTCGGACGGGGAAACGCGATCTCGTAATGGTGTCAGAAGACGGAGGTCGATTCCGGCCGGTGGAAGTAGTGCTCGGCCAGGAAAGTGCTGGCCAGGTGGTCGTGCTGCGAGGCCTTCAGGCGGGCCAGCGCGTTGTGGCGTCCGGGCAGTTTCTGCTGGACTCCGAAGCGAGCTTGAAAGGTATCGAGGCCGTTACTGCTGGCGATGCTCCACTTGCGCAACCTGTACAGCCGGCTCTACATCAGGCCAATGGGCGCATCGTTCAAATAGAAGGTAATCAGCTGACCATCGCTCATGGACCGTTCGTGACGCTGGGCATGCCTGGTATGACGATGACTTTCCCTGTGGCAGATCCCCGCTTGATTGCCGGACTCAAGGTTGGCGAACGCATCCGGTTTGGAGTGCGCGAGCGCGATGAAGGCATGGTCATCGAGCAAATAACCCAGCAGGAGAACCAGCCATGATCGCGAACCTGATTCGTTGGTCGGTTGGCAACCGCGTCCTGGTCCTGCTGGCAACACTGTTTGCCGTAGCTTGGGGCGTTTTCTCTCTGCGCAGTTTGCCGATCGACGCGTTGCCTGACCTGTCAGATGTGCAGGTGATTATCCGCACCTCCTACCCAGGGCAGGCACCGCAGATCGTGGAAAATCAGGTGACATATCCCCTGACCACCACAATGCTTTCCGTACCCGGAGCCAAGACAGTGCGGGGCTTTTCAGCATTTGGAGACAGCTTCGTATATGTGTTGTTTGAGGACGGCACAGATCTCTATTGGGCGCGGTCCAGGGTGCTCGAATACCTAAGCCAGGTTCAGTCTCGATTACCGGCGTCCGCTAAGCCAGTGCTCGGACCCGATGCCACTGGTGTAGGCTGGATCTACCAGTATGCGCTGGTGGACCGCAGTGGTACCCATGACCTGGCACAGCTGCGCAGCCTTCAGGACTGGTTCCTGCGCTTCGAGTTGAAAACTCTTCCGGACGTTGCCGAAGTGGCGACGATAGGCGGGATGGTCAAGCAGTACCAGGTAGTGCTCGATCCGCTGCGCATGGCCAGCTTGGGAATCACTCAAGTTGAGGTTTCGGACGCCATCGCCAAGGCCAATCAGGAAACCGGTGGCGGCGTGCTCGAACAAGGCGAAGCTGAGTTCATGGTAAGGGCTTCCGGCTATCTGAAGTCACTCGATGATTTCCGAGCCATTCCCCTGCGCCTGGCTGCGAAGGGTATACCCGTAACACTGGGCGATGTAGCCACTGTACAGCTGGGCCCTGAGGCACGTCGCGGCATCGGCGAGCTTGATGGACAGGGCGAAGCGGTGGGCGGCGTAGTAATTCTGCGCAGTGGCAAGAATGCGAAAGATGCCATCGCTCACGTCAAATCCAAGCTTGAATCGCTGGAAAAAAGCCTGCCTGCCGGGGTCGAGCTGGTCACTACCTACGACCGTAGCCAGTTGATCGATCGTGCTGTGGAAAATCTGAGCCAGAAGCTGATTGAAGAGTTCATCGTGGTCGCACTGGTGTGCGCTGCATTTCTTTGGCATCTGCGCTCATCGTTGGTCGCCATCGTCTCGCTTCCGGTTGGTGTCCTCATTGCCCTGATCGTCATGCGCCACCAGGGCATCAACGCCAACATCATGTCGCTTGGGGGCATAGCCATTGCAATCGGTGCGATGGTGGACGCCGCTGTGGTGATGATTGAGAACGCGCACAAACGGGTTGAGGCTTGGCATACGTGGCACCCTGGAAAGTCGTTGCGTGGCGAAGATCATTGGAAAGTGATGACTGAGGCAGCAGTCGAGGTCGGGCCTGCGCTGTTCTTCAGCCTCATGATCATTACGCTGTCCTTCATACCGGTATTCACCTTGCAGGCTCAGGAGGGAAGGCTGTTTGCGCCCCTCGCATTCACCAAGACTTATGCAATGGCAGCAGCAGCGGGCCTTTCGGTTACCCTGGTACCCGTGCTGATGGGGTACTGGATTCGGGGTCGTTTACCGGCAGAAGAGCGCAACCCACTCAATCGAACCCTGATACGGCTCTATCGCCCAGCATTGGAGATCGTTCTACGCCGGCCAAAGCTCACGTTGGCGGGTGCACTGTTGATTTTGCTCAGCAGTGTCTGGCCCCTGAGCCAGCTCGGCGGCGAATTCTTGCCGCCACTGGATGAAGGCGATTTGCTGTACATGCCGACTGCCCTGCCAGGTCTTTCGGCGCAGAAAGCCTCTGAGCTTTTGCAACGTACGGACCGGCTGATCCGAACGGTACCGGAGGTCGCCAGTGTCTTCGGTAAAGCGGGCCGGGCTGAATCAGCGACCGACCCGGCCCCGCTGGAGATGTTCGAGACGACTGTCCGACTTAAACCGAAGGATCAGTGGCGAGCAGGGATGACCACTGAGAAGCTGATCGAAGAGCTGGACCGTACCGTGCAGGTACCTGGGCTAACCAATATCTGGATCCCACCGATTCGAAACCGTATCGACATGCTCGCAACCGGTATCAAAAGCCCGATCGGCGTAAAGGTTGCCGGCAGCAATTTGAATGAGATCGACCGGGTGACTCTGGCTATCGAGAAGGTGGCCAAAACGGTTCCAGGGGTGACTTCCGCCCTCGCCGAGCGATTAACCGGTGGACGCTACATCGATCTGGATATCGACCGCCAATTCGCAGCGCGTTACGGCCTGAACATTGCTGATGTCCAAGCGATTGTTGCCGGCGCCGTTGGGGGCGAAAACATCGGCGAAACCGTAGAAGGCCTGGCGCGATATCCCATCAGTGTTCGGTACCCACGGGAGTGGCGTGACTCTGTTGATGCCCTGCGGCAGCTACCGATTTACACCAGCCAAGGGGGGCGAATCACACTGGGAACCGTGGCACGGGTGCGTATTGCGGACGGTCCACCCATGCTCAAGAGTGAAAACGCGCGCCCCTCGGGCTGGGTGTATATCGACGTGCGGAGACGGGACCTGTCCTCCGTCGTTGCCGACCTGCGCCGGCTAGTCGATCAGCAGGTGAAGCTCGATCCTGGCATAAGCTTGAGCTATTCCGGGCAGTTCGAATACCTGGAGCGCGCCAATGCGCGCTTAGCATGGGTAGTACCGGCGACGCTGGCCATTATTTTCGTCCTTCTCTACCTCACGTTTGGCCGCCTCGGTGAAGCGCTGCTGATCATGGCTACCTTGCCATTTGCGCTAACCGGCGGCGTATGGCTGCTGTACATGATGGGCTACAACCTGTCGGTGGCCACGGGTGTCGGTTTTATCGCCTTGGCTGGGGTCGCAGCAGAGTTTGGAGTCATCATGCTGATCTACCTCAACAATGCCTGGACTGAACGAAACGGCAACGGTACGCAGGGGCAACCTGCGCTTCTGGATGCTATCCGCGAAGGGGCCGTGCAGCGCATCCGCCCCAAAGCCATGACCGTAGCAGTGATCGTCGCAGGCTTGATGCCAATCCTCTGGAGTAGCGGTACCGGCAGCGAAGTCATGAGCCGGATCGCTGTACCCATGGTCGGCGGCATGCTCACCGCGCCTTTGCTCTCACTATTTGTAATCCCTGCGGCTTACTGGCTCGTCAGGCGCCGCGGACTCGCTGTACACGATAACCCCCAAACAGGAGTAACCCGATGAAGAAGCTACTGATCAGCGCTGGCCTGGTGTTCGCCGTTGCGGCGGCGGTGCAGGCCCAAGACATGTATGGCACGGATATGAAGAATATGCCCATGGAAGGCAACGAGACCCAAGGCAGCCAGGCGGCTCCGACTGCATCGGCTGAGGGAACCATCAAAGCTTTGGAACCAGGTAAAGTTACCTTGGCGCATGGACCAGTATCAGCCCTGAAATGGCCGGCAATGACCATGGGCTTCAGCGCTACCGAGCAGCAACTCAAGGGACTCAAGGTAGGCGACAAGGTCAGCTTCGATTTCCGAATGAATGGGGGCACAGCGACGATCGTAGGCATTCGCAAGCAGTGACGGATTGACTTCTAACCCTGCCTATTAGAGCTGATAGGCAGGGTCATTTAGCCAAACTTTGGAAAAAGTGCTGCCGCAATTCCTGACCGCGCCGCCTTCAGCTCTGTGCCTCGGGACGCTAGTTGGTCTTTGCGCTCTGTAGCCGGGATGCATTCAGATCAGAGTAGTAGCTGACGTTTGAGCAGAGATCTTCGTGCATCACGATCTATATGGGTCGAAAGCGGACAGGGCATCGCAAAGTCATCCAACTGCCTGAGTTATCCGAACGCCAACAAGGATTCCACCGAGCTTGTCGACAAGAAAACCCGCGACAACTCAGAGTGTTATCCGAGCAAACAGACTTTGGATACCCTATTCCCGCTAGAAACACTGCCGCTGAAACCCTCCTGGCATGTAGCTCCTTCGTCCTACGCTTCAGCCTCTATGACCCCCACCCAACCTTTCGCGCAGGTGCGGAGCGAACCTAGGCGTAACGCGGGTATAAGCTTCGTAGGCAGCGCCAAACTGCTTGTGCATTTCCCGCTCTTCGGAAACCGCCAAACGCCCGTACATCACCAGCAACACCGGGAACATTGCCAGCGTCAGCAGCGTCGGCCACTGAAGGAGAAAGCCCAGAAGAATCAGCACAAATGCCACGTACTGCGGATGTCTGATCCAGCCATAGGGCCCGACCGTTGCAAGTGAACGGCGGCGTTGCGCGTGATATAGCACGTTCCAGGCGGCAGAAAGCAAATAGAAGCCGAAACCCAGGAATAGGTAACTGGCAATGTGCAAAACACTGAAGTGTGGGTTGCCCTGGTCACCGAGCAACGTCGACCACAGATGGCCGGATTCGTGGGAAAGCAGATCGAGGTTGGGGAACCTGGCCTGCAACCAGCCTGACAACAGATAGATCGTCAGGGGGAAGCCATACATTTCCACAAACAGGGCAACGATGAAGGCCGAGAATGCACCGAAGCTCCTCCAGTCTCTCGCCGTTGCCGGCTTGAAGAAACTGAAGGCAAACATGATGAAGATCGCGGAGTTGATGAAAACCAGCGACCAGAGGCCATACGCGCTTTCACCATGATTCATGATGGATCTCCCGGCTTATGGATATCAGCCTTATCGGAGGGGGCCGGTTTGCTCTGGCCCTGGTGATGGTGTCCCCCATGTCCTCGATGCATGAAGACATGCATCAGCGGACAGGCGAGCAACAACAGATAAGGCAGGGCTCCAACGACATGGGCAAGGTGCTCGGTGAGCAGGAAGTAGACGGCGATCCCACCGATTACCACCAGGCCGATTGCATAGCGTGAACGCCAGAAACTGTGTGGTGAGCCGTTTTCATCGAAGTGAGGGTTCATAGCGACTCCTGGGAAAGGAGATGGGTTACTTCGATGCAGCAGATGGCATGCGGTCCATCATCATCTGCATCATCGACTCCATCATGTCCATGCGCTTTTCCATCATCTGGTGGCGGGCGGCCATATCCCCGCCCATGCCGCCATGCATGCCCCCCATTTCAGGCATGCCACCCTCCATGGACTTCATCATGGCCATGCCATTTTTCATCAGCGCCATATGCTCGGCCATCAACGCCTGACGGGCTTCCGGCGTTTTGGCTGCAGCCATCTTTTCGTGCATGGCTTGCATGGCCTTCATTTGCTGGTCCATCGCCGCCATTTGCCCTTTGTCCATTGGCTGAGAAGGCGTCTTCTCGGTAGCCGCCGCGCTTGGCGCATCGGCCGGGTGATGTGTCGAGTGTTCATCGGTGTTTTGCGCCATGGCGCCCACGGACGCTGCGGCCAAACAAAGTCCGATCAGTAAATTTCGAACGTTGTTCATCATCATCTCCTTAGCACTGTTTTAAAGCCGGATGCCTTGGTCTGGGCGCTAGGCCTCACCTGGCACGACAAGCAAATTACTGCGCCGGCGTGAATGCTCATTTTTCGCGTCGTGCTCGGGTTGTACACCGACGGGCTATTATTGGGCACTCGGCGGCTCGAAGCTGATCCCGTTTGGCCCGGCGCCAACCTTATGGGTAGCAACGACCTTTCGGCTGCTCGTATCGATGACAGATACGGTGCCCGCTTCAATATTGCTGACAAACACATAAGCGCCGTCGCTGCTGATGGCCACACCATGGGCACCCTTGCCGGTGGTCACGGTGCCCAGGCTGCTACGCGTCTGGAGATCTACGATGGAGACTCGGTCGTCCGGATTCTGGCCACTGCCCTGATTCGCGACATAGACCTGGCGACCGTCAACGGTGGCCATCATCTGGATTGGCGTGCGGCCGACATCAACCTTGCTGATCACCTTGCGTCTGGCCGTGTCGATGATGCCAAGCTGATTTGTCGCACTGAGCGAGACGAATGCCAGGCGACCGTCAGGGGCAAAGCCGACCTGGACAGGGCCTTTGCCCACGGGAATCTGCGCGGTTTCTTTGAGTGTGACGACATCGATAAGCGATACGCTGTCGCTCTTCATGTTCGCGATATAGAGTGTCCGGCCATCAGGGCTCAAGCGCAGCCCATGGGGATAACGCCCAGTTGGAATACCGGGCAACTCGATTCGCTGCTCAAGGTCAAATACTCGCACCTGGTTGGCAGCGGAATCGGTCACAAAAGCTCGCAGCCCGGTGACGTCGGTGACCACATGAGCCGGGTGATCGCCTGCCGGGAAGCTGAACGGTGGCCTGTCCAGCGCGCTGGTACTGAACACCAGCAACTGCCCACCGGGCTTTTCACCGCTCGAATGCCCCGCATGTCCAGCCACTCCAACAACCAGAAGCAAGCTGCCGTCGGGCGAAACCTGTAGGTTGTGGGGTGCGATCGGCAAGGCGACCGTGCTCACATCACCTGTCGCAAGATTTACCTGGCTAATGGAAGCGGACCGTTCATTGGCCGTGTAGACGTTACCCGTAGGGTTTGCCATGACCAGCCCCAGAGGGATGAGCAGGGATATCCCCAAGGCCATAGAACTAAACCGCTTGGCAGTCATCATTGTGAATGAGCTCCAACGAGGGGCCGGGGTATGTGAGCCAGGCTGGCCTATACATTTACTCAAGATAAACACCAATCGCGAAGCATTTTCTTGATCAGCGTCAACGTCCACAGCTTGACTCGGCACTGGGTGATCGAAGGCCGTCCATTTCTTGGGGAGTATTGCTGGCTATCCCGACCCGGAGTCAGTCGACATCAGGCTGTATATGAAGAAACCGCGCCATGAAACATGGCACGGCGGCTTGCCATCTGAGCGGTAACGAGACTTAGCGACTGACTTTGGTTGGGTAACCAAGCGCCTGGACCAGTGCACCGACGCGTTCCGCCTCGATGTTGCTCTGGACACTCACTGTACCGGCAGCACGATCAACGATCACCTTCGCGTCGCCATCGGCAGCCTGGATGGCCTTGGTGATCTTGTTGACACAACTGCCACATCCCATACCGGAAACTTCCAAAACGAACATAGCGGGCCTCTCATGCTGGTACGGCTTTTCTCGCCGCATTTACAGCTTCAACCTTGACACGATGACAAGGTCAAGGCCCGGTCAAAGGATTTATCTTCGCCCTGAAATCTTGTCCAACTCCTCTGGCGGCGGCCCCTGCTGCATCACAATTGTCCCTTACGATCTTGGCAGAAGATGGCGGACGTCGCAGTTGCCCGATGTCCTCCATCAGGACCAGATTGGCGCCGAACTCGCGGACATACCCGCTAAGGCCAAAGCCCTAGACAGTCAGTCATATGGATCAGGCGTTGAAACGCTGATGGCGGAACTTCCTCTCATAGGTTGCGGTGTGCCCATTTCAGTCTGTGACTACGCGCTTCAGCCGCAGTGCGTTGAATACCACGGAAGCCGAACTTACGCTCATGGCCAATGCCGCAATCATCGGTGACAATAGATGGCCGGTAAGCGGGTAGAACAAACCTGCCGCCAGCGGTATGCCCATAGCGTTGTAGAAGAATGCGAAGCCCAAGTTTTGACGCATGTTCTTCACCGTGGCCACGGATAGTGTTCTGGCCCGCAGGATGCCCATCAGGTCGCCCTTGACCAGCGTCAACTGGGAGCTGTTCATGGCAACATCGGTGCCAGTTCCCATGGCGATCCCGACATCAGCCCGGGCCAGCGCAGGGGCATCGTTGATCCCATCTCCTGCCATGGCAACCCGGCGCTTATCGCCCTGCAGGAGCGCCACCAGTTGCTCCTTGTCCTCGGGTTTCACTTCTCCGTGGACTTCCTCGATGCCGAGTTGTTTCGCGACCGCACGTGCCGTAGTCAGGCCGTCGCCGGTGGCCATGATGACCTTCACATCTTCTGCCTGTAGCCGGGTTACCGCCTCCTTGGAGGTGGGTTTGACCGGATCGGACACCGCTAGCAGGCCAGCGAGCACGCCATCGACGGCCAAGTACATGATACTCATGCCTTCCAGACGCAGCTGCTCGGCGCGGTCTCGCAACGGACTGGTGTCGAGGCCAGCCTCTTCCATCAAGGTCGTGTTGCCAAGCTGCAGCCGTTTGCCGTTCACCTGGCCACGTACACCGATCCCAGAGCCCGACTCAAACGCCTCTGGCTTGGACAAGCTGTGTCCATGCGCTCGCGCATGATCGACAATCGCATGTGCCAGCGGATGCTCGCTGCCTTGGTCCAGGCTGGCGGCAAGGCGCAAGACTTCGGGTGGCATGAACTGCCCGGTACCGACCACGCTATGAAACACTGGCCGGCCCTCGGTGAGGGTCCCGGTCTTGTCGACGATCAGCGTGTCGATCTTGCAGAGGTTCTCGATAGCACTGGCGTCTCGGAAGAGCACGCCACTGCTGGCAGCCTTCCCGGTAGCGACCATGATCGACATGGGAGTGGCTAGGCCGAGCGCGCAGGGGCAGGCAATGATCAGGACCGCGACCGCATTGATCAGGCCGAAGACCCAGCCAGGCTCCGGTCCGAAAAGCCCCCAGCCGAAGAGCGTGACCAGCGCGACCAGAATCACCCCCATGACGAAATAGCCGGCCACGGTGTCCGCCATCCGCTGCATCGGGGCTTTCGAGCGCTGAGCCCGCGCGACCATCTGCACGATTTGCGAGAGCACTGTCTCGGCGCCGACCTTCTGCGCCGCCATCACAAGGCTGCCGTGGGTATTCAGCGTGGCACCGATGAGTGCATCCCCAGCTTTCTTCATCACTGGCACGGGCTCGCCTGTCAGCATGGATTCATCGATAGCACTTTCGCCTTCCAGGACCACCCCGTCGACCGGCACCTTCTCGCCAGGGCGAACGCGCAGGTGGTCGCCCGTATGCACGTGGGTGAGCGGAATATCTTCCTCCTGACCATCGGCCCCGATGCGACGGGCCGTCTTGGGGGCAAGACCCAGGAGCGACTTGATGGCGGCGGAGGTTTGTGAGCGCGCCTTGAGCTCGAGCATTTGGCCGAGCAACGTTAATGAGATGATGACTGCAGCCGCTTCGAAGTAGACACCGATGCGGCCATCCTGCATGAAAGTCGTCGGGAAAACCTGCGGGAACACTGTGGCCGCAACGCTGTATAGGTACGCCGCAGCCGTTCCCAAACCTATCAGGGTCCACATATTCGGGCTGCGATTACGAATCGATGCGACCCCACGCACGAAAAACGGCCAGCCAGCCCATAGTGTCACGGGAGTGGCCAGAATCAACTCCACCCAATTCTGTGTGGCACCATGCAGCAATTGGAGTTGGTGGGCAGTCATGGCCAACACGGTCACGATGACCGTCAGGGGCAAGGTCCACCAGAAGCGGCGGGAGAAGTCCTTGAGTTCCGGGTTCTCGTCTTCCTCAAGCTCCGGTATTACCGGCTCTAGGGCCATGCCACAGATTGGGCAACTGCCCGGCCCACGCTGGCGGATTTGGGGATGCATCGGGCAAGTGTATTCGGCGTCCGCCGCGTTGCTTGGCTGCGGGGCAGCCGAGTGGAGATGGCCCGCGTGTTCTTGGTCCTGGGGAGGGCTAAGATAATGCACAGGCGCTGCGCGGAATTTCGTCAGGCACTTTTCACTGCAGAAGCGGTATGTCCTTCCCTCGTATAGCTCGAAGTAGCGACTATCCGGTGGCACCGTCATACCGCATACCAAATCGCGCTGACTACCATCCGGTTGCTCATGCGGGTGCGAGTGGTCATGGTCATGGTCATGCTGGCACGATTCGGTGTGCATGAAGTAGTTCCCTTTGTTGTCCGGTTTGGACGAGTTTTCACCCTTCTGGTGAGAATACCCGCCATGGTTGTGCCCGAAGAGTTGCGTCAGCGGACAGAGCAACAAAATTAAATAACTGTAGTGCCTGTGACAGGTGGCCATAGTGCACGAGCCACATAAAACAGGCCAAATATGGCCAGCATGATCAGTGCAATACCGCCTTTAGTCCGCCAAAAAGGTATTGCCAGATCTGTACCACGGCGATGGGCTCCGTCATGATCAACTCCCAAGCTGGGTGGGAAATATCGGCCGCTGCCGTATTGTCCAGCCTAGACAACATCTCCTTGAACAGCTGTGACGCCAATCAATGCTCCTGTAAGCGTGTCGATTATTGTTGTGGTGTAGCGTCATGGCATAGATCATTTCTGGAGGTTGCTGATCCTGCTGCTGCACCAGTGGTTGCCCTTCGACAATGCGCTGGCTGCCTTGTACCCCGGCGAGGGAGTGCCCAAGCCGCTGGAGGAGTACGACGCCGGCTCCCGGTGGGGAACGCCGTCCATGCTTTCCTGCCTGGACGGCCTATACTTGCTCGACCCCTTCTACCAGGCCTGTCAGGAAGGCCTGCCCAGTGGGCTGTAACGCCTGGAGGAGATCGCTTCTGACCAGTTCCGTCAAAGCGAGTACTTCCTCAGTTACTTCCACGCCAACGCATTGGAAGACGAGGTGCAGTTCGTTCTCCAGTTGCCGGCCAAGGTAGCCTTATGCGATCTAACAGCTCAAGCCCCAGACCTGATACATGCGGTGCGGTACAGCGCTGATCGGGTCACTCTTCGCTGTTCCCCTTCCAGCTTTGCCTTTGCCCACAGCAGACGTCGGAGATGAAACTGCTCGGCGGACTCACAAACCTGCTCCAGTGCTCTCGCACAAGGCTTTGATCTGGCCATCTTTGCTTGAATGGCTGACCCGTGGCAGGGCGTTGGCCGTGTTTTCTTCGTGCGTGTTGAGCCCAAGGCGAGCGCGATCCACCATCCACAGGCCGCTACTGCCGCGCGCCAATTCTATGCCGGCACTACTCGTCAAAAAATAGGTGAGTGCTTACCCGGCAGGCAATGGGCTACTATCGAGCCCTATATCTATCCGAAAGGGTTAGCTCCGTTGCCAGGGAATTGCATGCAGGCCATCGATATTGAAAACGCGATCGTTCTTCCTTGGGGGCTTGGCTCAAGATCGCCCCATGACCTGTTTTCTGTGTGCGCAGAAATCATTAACTGCCCTGGTGACATCGTTTTAGACGCTAGCAACCTCTCGTATATCGATCCGTTAGGGATGGCCACGCTGCGAGCGTTGTTTGAAAACCAGTTGGTCCAGAAGCGAGTTTCGATGCAGTTTTTGAGCAGAGACCTGACCTCCTACCTGGCCAGGATGGATTTTTTCAAGGACATTGATGTAGAGGGTGTAGATCTATCGGGGGTAGGACGTCGAAACGACCGAAGCACCTCGTTGGTGGAAATCACCAAAATCAGCGAACACCATCAAGCAGAGGCTGCAGCCTCTCGCCTCGCTAGAGCTATTACGGGAAGGTTGACTCAATCGGACCCGGATGCCCCAGTCGACGAGCACACGGGACGGAATGAGTTTGACTCCTACCGGGGCCCTCTGGAGTATTCGCTCAAGGAGCTATTGGAAAACTCGCTTACTCACGCCCGCAGAGAGGGACGTGGTGACGCCGCCGTTTGGCTGACCTGTCAGTTTTATCCAAAATTGAACCTTGTACGCATGGCCATCGTCGATAATGGGTGTGGGTTTCTCGCGACACTGAGGAATCACCCTGAGCTTCATGACCGCACGCATTTGCACGCGATCGAGGCGGCACTCAAACCGCGAGTGAGCTGCAACCGGGGTGCGATGGCCCAGATCCTGGGTAGCGAGAACCAAGGTATCGGGTTAACAACTACCGCAAAAATTGCAGACGCGGCGGGCGGTGGTTTGATCATCGTGAGCGGCAATGGCATACATGACACAAAGCGTCGGCAGTCTCAGGAGCTGCATGATGCGCTGTGGAATGGTGTATCGATCGCGTTTAGCTGTACCCGTGAGCTGCTGCCCACCATTTCGATCAGTGACTTGCTGCCGAAGGACGATGCAGGACAGGTTGACGACGATCTCGACCTAGATCTGAATTTCCGCTAGCTCTGGCTTTTTGATAGCTCGAGGGCTAGAGTCGATCATGCAAGGAGCGGTAAATGGGAGATTCAGCGTCAACTGAAACTCTCGGGCTGCAAAAAAGGATTATGCAATACAAGGGGTTACGACATGCAAACTCAAATTCGATTAAGTAGGGATAGTTCTATCCGAACGTACGGAATGCGAGCTTCAGCGATCCCCTACCGTACCGAAATCGAACGCTCGCTCAGCAGTGGTGAGAGCGTTGTCATAGATTTCGCTGGGAACGATGTCACTCAGTCCTTCGTCGACGAGTTGATCGGGGCGCTGATTCTGAAGGAGGGTCGCCAGGTGGTATCGCGCCTTGCCTTTGAAAACTGCACCAACGATGTCAAAGGAATCATTAAATTTGTGGTCCATGATCGAGTTCGACAGCTGCAAAAAATGCCCGCGTGACGGATCCGCATTGAATTTAAGGCCCTCAATATTGAGGGCCTTTTCATTGGTGCCAGGCAAAAGATAGCCGTCTTGAGTGGCCCCCATAGCTCGCCCTGAAAAGCGAATGTCAGGGGACACACCGCAGAAAAGCGTTCTGTAGCGGAGGAATACGTGGAAAACGGAGCTTAGGTTTCCTCATTGAGATGTGTAGAAATCCATCGCGACTCACCTATGCAAAGGCTGCGAAAAGCCTGAATCTACTGGGGTATCGTGGCGTGAGATATGTGCAAAAAAATGTGCACAGCATCTGCGGATTGGAGAGCTGGCTTGGCTCCTTAAGTAAAACCATCAAGCTGCAACGGACCTGCAACTCCTGCGGCTTGAAGCAAAGCGGGTAATACCACCCCTGCAGGCCCAACGAGCATTATCTCTTCCGCCCCGTCCATCCCCACGTCGTCAAGGTTCACATGGATCACGGTTGCCCCGGCCGCCAGAGCCATATCTGGAATACCGGCTGCCGGCATGACTACGCCAGATGTACCCACCGAAATCAGCAAGTCACAGGCTTCCACAAGCCTTACTGCTGAACGCCACGCATCCTCTGGAAGATTCTCTCTGAACCAGACCACCCCAGGGCGCAACCTCCCGTTGCATCGAGTGCACCGCGGAGGCTCGATCATCTGTCCCGCCGGGGGAACCGCCAGTTGATCTGGTGATAACTCTGCTGGCCGGTGGCATCCGAAGCATTTCACGTCCATCAAGCGGCCATGAAGGTGTATCACCGAACTGGAGCCGGCTCGTTCATGCAGATCATCAATATTCTGGGTAACGACAGATACGTTCCAGCCAGCATCAGCTATCCGTGGAATAGATAGATGAGCCAAGTTAGGTTTGGCCTGGCCAACCTGCTGCCGGCGCCAAAGATACCAGCTCCAGACGAGAGCTGGATTTTTGCGAAAGGCGTCCGCTGTTTCGAGACGCTGAGGGTCATGCTTCGCCCAGAGGCCTGTCAGCTTGTCGCGGAAGGTCGGAATTCCGCTGTCAGCAGAGATGCCAGCACCCGTGAAAAAAACGACCCTCTTGGACCTGCGCAAAGCCTCAGCAGCTCTTTGCAAATTGCTCATTGGACACACCTCAGCCCCGCAGCGGGGACTCCCTTGCAGTAAACACGGTAACGGCCGCACATCCCAGCTAAAGCACTCGCGTTTGATCGGAAAACCAAGCGTAGAGCGCAGGGTGCCGCATACTGCTGCTACCGCTCTAGTAAACCTCCAATGGATTTCAGCTACCCGACCTACAGCTATCTCTAGCCCCATCGCGGGAGGTGCATATGACCACTCCCTTTGCTCACATCCAGACCCGACATGAGCCTTCAACCGCCCTGAATAAAAGCAAGGTCGCTTTGGTTGCTACCCTGTCGATTGAAGCCAATTCAGACCGGACGATCGATGCTTACCTTGGTGGCCTGCAGATGTACAACGATCTATTCGAGTGGCGGCTGGATGAATACCCCCAGGAAGCGCTAGATCTCATCATCGACTGCTTTCTCCCCGCAGAGTCGGTGCCTCAATCCATCCTGAAGAGTGGCGTTTCAGCCGGGCTCATCCGCTCCAGGGTCTTCCAAAGCGGAGACTGGATATCAGGCAAGCAATGGCTTCAGCTCGCATCTACCTCCACCCCAGGGGGTGGAGTTGACCCCGACCAGCTACTGGCTGATGGTCAGATCTTCTCGCTTCGACCTGGGAAGGTCGACTTCTTCCCCGCTTATGCTTTGGACGGTAGCAACGGCTATCAACCGATCAGCAGCCTTTGCGACGTATTGTCCGTTCTCTCGACTCGCATGGACGAGTGGTCTATGGCGGCTTGGTTCCAATCAGAAAATTCGTCTCTGGGCGGTATCGCCCCCAAAGCCTTGCTGTCATCCGCCCCAGAATGGGTGCTAGCTGCGGCAAAGAAAAAGCCAAGAGGAAGACGTGTGATTAGATGAACGGCTTCAGATTGCATACCGTGACGCGCCCGATGGATAGTGTCTCAGGGGATCAAAGATGAGCAGTCAACCAGCTCCCCGCAACGATCGTAACTGGCGACCCGTCTTCCATGATTGCTATTCGACGGTGATCAAGGCGGTTGATGCTCGATATGACGTTCGCGGTTATTTGTTATCAGAGTTGGTGAAGCTGTGCCTGAAAAATCGGGCCCAGTTCCGCTAGCCCGGCGAGCCTACTACGAGGGATGCGTTCAGAAGGAAGCCATAGCTTTTCTGGAGCGTTATACCTCCCACTTGCTATTCGGCCCAGGCGGCCGACTCTCGCCGCAGGAATACCGATACGGCGCATATTGATGCTCTCCAAGGCCCAACTCTGGCGTAATCATTTGTCCCAACGTTGGCAGAGGCTTCATGATGAAAATCACTGGTCGTGTAGAAACAGAAGCGGTGGTCGACGTGAGCTGCGACGTATGCGGCTCCTCCACACGTTTGGAAAACGGCAGCCTGCAGTATGGGGTGCTCCAGGCGCACTGGGGCTTTGGTGCACTGCATGACGGAGAGCGCTATGAGGTACACCTATGTGAACCTTGCTTCTTCCAAACCATCGCTTACCTCAAGCAAGAGCGGCGCACAGCCAACATGTTTGAAGGTGATCCGCAGCAGCCCGAGGATGACTTCGGCCTCGCTTCCAGGGATGACTTCTTCCGTGATGGTCATTGATTTGAAAGCCAAACCAGCCATGCTACTTCGGCTTTTTAGGTGAGGACGGGGACTGTGAGTCCACGTATCGATGGAAGGCTAGTGCTAGGTCTTCGTCGGTCGCCTTTGGAAGCGGTTTACGACGAGGCGCTTTGACCGGAGCGTTCTCATCCGGTTGGGTGATCTGCCTCAGTAGGGTGCGCTCAGTCTCGGTAGCCGACGAATCGAAGACCCTTGTCTGTACACGCTGATCACGGTCTGTCCTGTTAAAACTCACCACGTTCGACTTGTATTCAACAGGTAAGTCAAATGGACAGCGCAGGTCCAAATGCCCGCCTTGATTGCCTTTGCTAATGGCCAACAACTGCAGTTCTTCGACCTCTTTCGAGCTGGTGGTATACGCGCTCGATCGGTAAGCCTTGTGGAGGTCGTCGATTTCAATCCGGTTTCTGCCAGCGACTCGGCATTCGATGTAGGCAAGCTTTAGCAGTTGCACGACAAGCCGTTTGAGACCAAAAGTGGAACGGTAAAGCTCAGCCGCAAATTCATCCTTACCTGAACGGATACGGCCGCCACTGACCCTCATACACTCGCCTACGTATTCTGCCCAATCCTGGCTCCTTGGATCCTCGGGCAGCATTATCCTGGGTTGGGAAAGCAGCCTCTGCTTGTCCTCACTGTTGCGACGAAACAGCTTGTGCCCGAGGCTATAGTTGGACACAAAAATCGTCGGCACTCCGATGGCTACCATCGTCAACAGTATGTCGGTCACTTTGGACGCGCCCATGCCGGTGTTGATGTGCTGCGTCTCATCCAGGACAACTGTTAAAACCCCGTCCCGGTTGGCGCGACGGCGACACTCCACAAGCAGTTTTGCCAGGTTACCACCCCGCCCCTCATGACCACTTCCATGAACGAAGTCTAGTAGGAGTTGTTTACCACTCGCTTTGCCGCGGGCGCTCGCATACCACATCGATGCAAGCTCTATGCTGCCCTCGAACAAGTCACAAGTCAGTTCTACCGGTGGGGGCATCGCTCTTCGAAGAGCAGCAATCGTCTGGCTTTTTCCGACCCCAGCTAGGCCGGTAAGGCAAATCGGTGAAGCTTCCACGTCGGGCGGGTTAAAGATCCTTCCTGCGTACTCTGCTTCACTCCTGAAATTTTTGAGGTTGTGCAGATATGCCAAACCGATCATTTCTTGAATAAAGGTAAGCGAGAACTGGTTGGGGAGGTACATCTCTTTGAGCCGCTCAGCGAGTAGCTCAGCACCGAGCAAGGGAGGAAACGCCTCCAAATCCTTTATCGGATCTGGTCGAACAGTCACTCGACTACGGATGGATTCAATGTCCATATAACCGTCGAACCGAGCTTCAATGATTCTGTTCATTTTTTAGCGCCCCTGAATCGATTGAAATCGTCCGTGTCGCGCTGGGCAGCACCACCTTTCGAGGGCCGCCCAAATTTCCTCTCGCCAGCATCCCATTCCTCGCCTGTATTCTGTTTGAATCTGTCTTCGAAATGCTGCTCATGCGCAGGCCGCTCGTCTCTGAGATCAGCAGCAGCTCCTCGACGTACCTGATCAATAGCTTGAAGATCACGCAAGGAAATATCGACGGTGCTTTTCGGACTACGCGATGGCCGCATGAAGTCTAACTGGTATAAAACCCCTCCTCTTTCCGACCTCTCCATTCAGCCAATCACGGCCTCAAACTCTGGATCCAAGAGCTCTTCGTGCTCTTCGTAGATGAGAAATCTGGACCAGACAGCACGTTTCTGAACCACCCCATCAGAGCAAGCGTTCCCCTGGATTGAGCTATCTGGTGACGATTCGTTGAGTTTCTTCTCACTGCTAGGAAGAGCTCTGATTAAAAATTCGTGCTTCCTCAGAGGCTTAGCGATGGTGTCTGTAGAGGCTTTTCTGGAATGACGAGTAAGCTCCTGATGGAGGCGTTTTCTGCACTCCATCCCTCACGGGGACCGCTTGTCAAATCGAAAGGCCCTGCTATACAGTTCTTGTCAAAGGATTTGTCAAATGATGTAGAATCCGGTCCCTCGTTGGGGAGCGGTGGAGGAGTTAACATGTCAGAACGCGAAGGGGTCTTAGCAAGGGCGCCGCTTATCTATGCGTTGAGCGTAATCAGATTTGCCCCGATTCTTAAGCTGCCAAAGCTGATCCCAGACATTCAGCACACGATCCGTCAGAGCCTCCCGGGCTTCTTCCAGATGGTCAAGGGCGTGCCGCCTGGAGTGATGCACAGCGGAGAACCGAATTCTTGGGCGTTCCTTAATCGGGATGCTGACTACGCGTGCGTGCTGGCCATGGATCACATGATCCTGCAAAGCACAAATTATCTTCATTTTGATAACCACTTAGCGCTTTTCCGTGAGTGCATTGAGGCGCTGGTAGGGCAAGCAGGTGCATTGGATATCACCGCTATCGGGATGCGGTACGTCGATAAAATTGAACCAGCTGAAGGTGAGACCCTAGCCGACTACCTTCCGGAAGCCATGCTCCCGCTTAAATGCGATGAGCTAGCGGCGCATGGGAAAGTCCCCAAGGAGCAGCTTGGAATCTCTACTACCACTTACCATCTAGATCCGGAGTATCTGCACATCAGATGCTGGCGGCAGACTGGTATGTGGATACCGGAAGATTTGGTCGAGCCGGCCATGGTTTTCGAAATTGCTAAGCAATCGAGGAATTCATCCAAGCATGGTGCTCCTCTGCAAGGTGCATTTGTGCCTGTTAGCGAAAATGGTGCTCTTCTCGATACGGATGCGCATTGGCCGCTGCAGTTAGCCGAACGACTGGGAACCGAGGAGATCTGCACGAGACTCGACGGTTTGCATAAGACTGCTAACTTTGCTTTTAGGACAGTCGCGAAAGATCATGCCTTTGAGGTTTGGGGGAAGGCGAAATGACTACAGCAATGAATGGGCAATGGATTGATCCTACCGGGGCTGCTGTAAGCAGATCTTCTACTTGGGAAAACCCTGAAATTGCTCCGCGTGTAGGTAGCACGACAGCAAACCCTGTATTGGCGATTGCTTTCACAGCGATGCTGGCCGTTTCGGTAGTAGTCGCTCCTGGGACTGGCTCCCTGCCCTATCCACAACTTATCGGCTCAGCAGGCATGAGCTTTCATGGCGTGCATGCTGGTGCCTGGACCGAGGTGGACACCAGCCAGGATGCCAATGTTACCGAAGACGTAGCGCCGGCCTTAATCGAGGAGCTTAGGAGCGACTTCAAGTTGTCAGATAGCTCCATCGCGCAGATCTTCAACGTGTCTCGTCAGACCGTGTACAATTGGCGGACTGGAAAAACCGCCACGGGTTTTCCCGAGAGGCTTGCGGCTTTAACTGAGGCGTTGCGCCAAGTTAACGCCGAAGAAGCGCAGTATCTGCATCGGGTGCTTTTCTATCCAACCGCCGATGGCCGCCTGATTCAGGATGCGCTTTCGGATGAAGCGTGGAATCGAAATGGCGCTAAAGGTGTGTACGGAATGATTGCGGAGTTGGCTGGCAAGGCGCAGCAGCTACGTGATAGGGACCTCAAAACCATCGCCAGGTTAGAAAAATCGGGCGGTTCGAATTTGGTTTGATTATGGCTGATACACCTGAGCAAGAGATCGTAAGTGCCATTAGCGCTGCTGGTTGGCTGCAAGGAGATACCGTCTCAGGTGACGCCTTGATTGAACACATATCCGAGGAGGTCCTGAAAGCCCAATTCGAGGGGGCGGCTCCAGCTTATTGGATGTTGGCCTCCCATTCCTGCACGGTGCATGCACGCAACCTTTGTGATGCGCCGTGGATAGAGTGGATTGCCGTTAAGGTAAAGAAAAAGGCCTTCGATAAGCAGCTGCACGCCCTCAATCCACGTACGCTGCACCTGCAGCACGCGGAAAAGCAGGTTATGGAGCTCAAGATTCACAAGCGTGTGTGGACCAAGAGAGCCGTGCTTCCGACGCTCCACCGAAATCCGGTAATCACGCTGAGCGAAGAAAACGGTCAGTATTTCTCATACTGGATGTCCCACCATTACAACCGTATTGCGATGCCGGACGAGTTGGTCAACCGCCTGAAGGCAGACCAAGGTGACGACGGCATGAAGGGCATCGCCGTGCTTGTCGACGATTTCCTCCATCAGAACAACCAATTTTTCGCTAGTGCTTGGGTTTCCTTCAACCCCAAGGGCGAGATTCGCGACCCGGCTGAGCCCTACGAGGTGGTGTTCCGGTTTTTGACCAAACGAGAGCACGCCAGGCGCGCAAATGAGCTGCACGACCAGCTGAATGAAGTGCTCGGGGTGGCCAGAAATCTCAACGATGGGCTGTACTTCGGTGGAGCAGACGTCACGGTGCTACAAGACTTTACCATGCTCGATGCGGAAGACTTCGTGCGGTACAACCTTCACGACTGGCTCAGTGTTGGGGATACCGATGAAGATGAAGAAGGTGCCGATGATGCTGACTGAGCTGCTATCGGCCTCCCCTTTAGGATCTGGGTTTGACCTTAGCTGACCGGCTGCTCTACAAACCAATTGATTTTCTCCGGAGCCGGTGTCACTGTCGCTCCAAGAATAGCCCCCACGCCTCGGGCAGGTCCCAGACCTGTACTGCGCATCAGGGGGTTAGTTGTTTCTAGGGCCCGCCCAGGTCGATCAGGCATGCTTTGGGCTGGCCTCAAACCAGTGGGTGACCACCAAAAGGGTCAGTTAGGCCTACTGCTGCCTATCCTCGCTCGTTACCATCCAGAAACCCTCTATTGATACGGTTTCAGCAAAGATGGATGTCTATAAGCTCCGCATCGAAGACACAGAAAGCAAGATCATCGACAAGGAAGGTTTCGAGGCCGAGACCTTCCGCAGAGATCCGTGGTACCAGCCTGGAAGTGCGGGCAAGCTAGCTCAGTTTGCTGTATGCCCGGCATGCGACAACCCTGTCCAGCTGGTTGGGCTGTATGAGCTACCGCCTAACGTGAAGAACCCATTCGGGAAACATGCTACTAAGAGCATTCGCGGCATCGCTCCATTTGATAGTGAGGCCCGTAACGATTGCCCGTACTTCAAGCCTCGCCAGCATAAGAAAACAGAACGAAAAACCAGGTTTGACGGCGTCCCGCGGAAGATTCTCAAGCTATTGATCGAACAGTTCGATCGCGTGGTTTACATCCTGGAGAAAGAGACCCAACTGGTCCTTTCCGAGAACGCGTTGAGAGGCATGCTGCAGCGTTACAAGGGAGAGCGTGGCTACCTCTATACCGGCGCGACGCTTCGCAATGTGCCATGGATCTTTGCTTACATGTCGGACGCCACCCGCCTGTTTGGCCAGAAGGTCAGTGGAAATGCTGAGCTGGTGAAAGCTATTGCCGCTGAGGTGCCGGGGGCGGAAATCAGCAGCACTGGTCGGCTGGAATCGAAGAAGGTGCCTGGTTCGAAGGCGGCATATTTTGATCTCAAAATGAGTTTCATCCGCCATCGAATCGTCAAAGACAGTGAAGCGTCTGGCTTGGTTGAAAGCATGGAGTTTGTAGTGTCACAGCCTCGCGGAGGTGAGCTTGAGCACATTCACAAGGAAGTCATCAAATTCGATTCGGCTTGGTTCGAATCTCTTATCCGGATGCCGGTTGATCATCCTTATCGCAGAATGGATAGAGTGAAGATGGCCCGGGAGGAACTGGGCGATCTGCTGGAGCTGACTCAGGCCTGAGGAGGCCTGCTGTAAACCACTTTTTTTCACTGTAAACCACAGTGGTTTACAGTGAAAAAAGTGGTTTACAACGTAGCTATGACACGCGCCCTGGCCACTCCCCAGGCCAGCGCGCTCCTCATTGGTTCGTTCAGCCGGACGTCGAACACCTGTGCTGCTCGGGGCCTTGCCACGCCGCGGTGTCCTATAATTCATCTTCAGCTGAATGGAGCAAAATGTTGTGAAGCGCACATTCATTGGAATGGTCGAGGCTGGTGAGCCACTGATGAGGCAAGCGCTTGAAGCTATCCGACAGGCCCACGAAGCGGAGGCTGCTGGATTGCCAGACCTTGAGGTACAGCGTCTTCACCTATTGGCAGATTCGCTCTATCAGGCGGTCATTGATTTTCAGCTCCTCAAAGCAGGTAAACCACCGTCGACTATCCAGTGAGGACCTGCCGCTACATGACGAAAAAGATACCAGCTCTTCTCCCCGACCACCCCATGTATACCGACGCAGTGGATGCGATGAAGCAATACCACGAGGCGCAGGCTTCTGGCTCATCTGCCGAAGAGGTTGAGCGCCTGCGTCAAATCGCAGAATCACAATTTCGGGCTGTCAGCGAGTATCAGCTCAACGCTCTGGGATATCAGTCTCGTCGTCCGCACTGAAGGGATAACCGATCCGGAGGTAGCTTCAGAATCCATCAAGCCAAGCGGAAGACTCACGACGCGGTCCGATTGATCAGCGAGACGGTCGGGAGGGTTTGCACACAGCCCCAAAAAAAAAGCAGCTCCCGAGAGCTGCTTTTTTCTTACTCCCCCTTTTTGTGCTTGTGGGGTTTCAGGTCCGGATGGTCCTTCTGCTTTTCAGGGGTGACTCGCTGCCTTTTGTCCGGAGTGCTATCTTCATTGGTGCGCTTTGGGCCTGGCTTGATGCTCATGCAAAACTTCCTTTTCCGCTTGGGTTGTTGAATGCAGCTATGTAATTAGTCCAGCTTCTCTCAGCTGTCAAAGCAGGCTGGTGCAGAACCGCCTGGCCGATGATCCGGTCCACATCGAACATTCAGAGGCCAGAATAAGAGCCTCCGACAAAGGGCTTACAAGGGGCAGTGAAATCCAGCGCTGAGCGATACGAAGACGTCTGGACGTTCATCATGCCGAGCACGGTGTGGAACAGGTTGTCGTGGCTCAGCGGTGACGTGGTTTGAGCTTTCAAACAACCCACGTTGACCTTTTCGCTCTTCGCGAGCGAGTCAGACATCCAAAGTACCAACGGCACCTTTGTTTGCTCGTCAGGAGCCATCGCGTAAGGCAGCCCGTGTAGATAGAGCCCACCCTCCCCCAGCGATTCGCCGTGGTCCGAAACGTACATCAGCGCAGTGTCGAACTTGGTGTTGGCCGCCAGGATATCGATGAGATTTGCAGTCACATAATCGGTGTAGAGGATTGAGTTGTCGTAGGCATTGACCACCTCCTCCTGCTTACATTTGTCGAGCTCGTTGGTCTCGCACACCGGTGCGAATTTCTTGAATTGCGAGGGGTAGCGCTTGTAGTAGGCCGGGCCGTGACTGCCTTTGTAGTGGAGCACCAGGACAGCATCGCCTTCCTGGCGCTTGATGAAGTCTTGCATCTCCGTGAGCAGCACCCCGTCCTTACACTCCTCGCTGGTGCACAGTTGGGAATCCGCGTGAGAGGCAGCCTTGTGGTTGGGAACCCTGTCGCAGACCCCTTTGCACCCCGAGTTGTTGTCAGTCCACATGACACTGATGCCAGCGCGTTGAAGCACGTCGAGCAGCCCTTCTCGGCTCTTGGCCAAGCCATCTTTGTACTGGGCCTTACCCACGTCCAGGAACATGCATGGCAGCGAGACCGCGGTAGCGGTACCGCAGGAGCTCACGTTCGTGAAGCTAATGACATTTCGCTTTTCTAGTTCCGGATTCGTTTCACGGGAGTAGCCGTTGAGGGAGAAGTTGGCGGAGCGAGCGGTCTCTCCTACTGCCAGTACCAGCAGCCTGGGTTTACGAGCCGCACCCTGTCGATTAACTACCGCATCAGTACCAATGGCCGTCAGCGTTTTAGGTGAGGCCAGCTGACGCTTCAGGTACCCATGGCCAGCCGCAAACAAGTTGGTAGGTACCAGAATCAGCCGGATCTCCCGATTGTTGCGCAGCAAGGAGGCATACGACTGGTACTGACTCAACGCGATGCCAGATAAGGTCAACAGAGCGAGCGACAGAGCAATGAACCTGCTGACCAAAGCTTTGGCCCAAGGCTTGCGCCGGAGGGGAACCCGGGCAATCAGGTAGACGGGCAACACCCCAACCATTGCGACCCAAAGACCGAGCTTCCAATTCAGCAGCTCGGTTGCCTCAGCGACGTCGGTCTCCACAACGTTGGTGAACATTGTGTAATCGATCACGATGCCGTAGGCATTCATGAAGTAACTCGCAAAAGACGCGCTGATCAGTACCAGGCACAGTATGGGTTTGGCCAGCCGCCCCCATGACAGCAAGCTCAGAACGGTAAACACCCATGCGAATACTATGACTGGGAGGCTAGCCGCTAGCTGCCAGTTCACTTCATCGGTTTTGAATACCAGCTTCCAGAGCACGTTCCAGAGCTCAGCGTTCGCGAATAGCAGTAACCAAAAAGTCACCAGGCCGATTAGCAAATTAGTACTGATGCCTTTCTGCCGCGCATTGCGAATAGCAAAGATCCATTTGCTTAACAGGGTGTGAACAATGGATTTGGAAGGTGTCATTATCAAACTCTGGAAGCTGCTTATCCATGGCGGTAGCTATGGAGTTAGCGGGAGCTACAAGGCAAACCGTCGACAGATGCTGAGCGATTGCGCAATGTGCGGAGCGTCAGAGGCCTTAGGCCCCTAGGCGTTGGGGACGCTTAGTATGTGTGAGGCATAGGGATAAAAAGAGAAATGAATCTCGCTGAGCGCATTATTTCCGGGACCTGATAACGACACGATGACCTCGGGATTACAATGCTGACAGAAATCCAATTACTGCTGTTTTGATTGTCATTGATCACGCTATGATCAAAATTAGGGGGATACTACCCACCAAAAGCAATGCTCCGCTCAGCTAGATAAATTTAATTTCACAAACAAAACGGTTTCGTTTTGTCGTAGGCTAATTTTGAACTTTCAATTCAACTTACAAGTCTTTCTCGCGAGCAGAATATTATTTTCAACTTTTGCTCGTTAATATGTCACCCATCAATGAGGGGCGAATACCATGAGCTTTTTCAAAAACATCCTGGGCGGGCACCATGGCCGTGGAAACCACGGTGGAGGCAAGCACCACAGCGGGGGACATGGGGCCGAGCAATATGATCGCCATGGCCGGCAGCAGGGCTGCGACGGCGGTAATCAGGTGTATGACGGCGGGCGCCCTCCCACTCCTGCCCCCATCAAAGATCTGCAGGGCTGCAGGCAGTGCCGGACGGCCAACGATCCGTCAGCACGCTTTTGTCTAAACTGCGGAACACCGCTATCGAGTGGTTGCACCGCCTGCGGCTCGCTGCTGAGTGCAGGAGCAAGATTTTGCAGTCACTGTGGCCAAGCGACGCTCTAAGGCTAGGTAGACAGGAAGGCCAACGAGACCACAACCCTGCGCAAGGAGAAATACGTGGGTTCAAATCATGACCATGGCAGCGCTGCAGTACGCGAGGGGCATCAGAAGAAGCTAATCATGGCGCTCGGCTTGACTGGCAGCTTCATGATTGCAGAAGTGATCGGTGCGTGGATTACCGGCAGCCTGGCGCTGCTGTCGGACGCATCTCACATGTTCACAGATACTGCCGCCTTGGCGATCTCACTGATTGCACTTCAGATAGCCAAGCGGCCGGCGGATCAGAAAAGAACCTTCGGCTATGCGCGCCTGGAAATTCTGGCTTCGACGTTCAACGCCGTGCTGCTCTTCCTGGTGGCGATGTACATCTTGTATGAGGCCTACCAGCGCTTCTTCATGCCGGCGGAGATCGCTACCGGAGCGATGATGTGGATCGCAATCGCCGGCCTGATCATCAACCTAATTTCGATGCGCCTTCTGGCATCTGCGAGCAACGAAAGCCTCAACGTCAAAGGAGCCTACCTCGAAGTTTGGAGCGACATGCTCGGCTCGCTTGGCGTAATCATCGCGGCACTTATCATCCGCTTCACCGGCTGGACCTGGGTCGACACGATTGTCGCTGTGGCGATCGGCCTTTGGGTTCTGCCGCGGACGTGGCAGTTGCTTCGCGAAAGCCTGGGGATCCTCATGGAGGGTGTCCCGAGGGGGCTCGACGTTACGGCAATCGAGGCCACCATCCTCGGAGTAGATGGCGTGACGGACGTTCATGACTTGCACGTGTGGGCTGTCAGCAGTGGCAGTAACGTGATGACGTCGCACGTAGTGGTTCGGGATTCTGCAGATGGGGATGCTGTGTTGGCGGCCGTCGTGGATGCTGTCAGCGATGCATTCGAAATCCATCACTGCACCATCCAGATCGAGCGGGCAGCTTTCCACGAGAGCGTTCCCTCACCCTCGCACTGACCGATCGGTAAACACCATGCAAACACATCACCCTCCTGGCTGAGGGTGATGTTGCAAAAAAAATGCGGTGAGGGATGCCGTAAACGGCAGGAGCGCTTCAAGGGGGTTGGTGAATGGCTTCGCCTGCCCTCGTCAACAACCTCCAGAAGGCTCAGCGATGGCCTGGATCATCACGAAGTACCTACTCACTGCCGGTATAGTGATTCTCGTGTCAGAGCTGGCGAAACGCAGCGACAAGCTGGGCGGCTTGGTCGCCGCCCTACCCTTGGTCACGGTCGTGACGTTGGTCTGGCTCTATTTAGAGAACCAGAGCATGGAGAAGATCTCCAACCATGCTTGGTACACGTTCTGGTACGTGCTTCCGACCCTACCGATGTTTATTGCTTTTCCATTGCTGCTACCTAAGCTCGGCTTTTGGCCGACACTGATCAGCAGCATCCTCATCACAATGGCCAGCTTCGGAGGCTTCGCCATACTGCTGCGCCGGTTCGGCATTGAGCTTCTATGATCCGGTGGCCGCAGGGATCATCTTGATGAGTCTTAACGGCTATTAACACACTCGCCCTTCACCAGGTAGCGAACCATGTGCAGTTCGCCTTTCGAGTCTTCGTAGGTCATCATGCTTCTTACATTACCGCAGTACCGCACACTGGGTGATACATACACCAACTTACCAACGTCCAGGTCCATGCCATAGGCGTAGTCTTCTAGTTGAGGCATGGGCTTTTTTACGCGTTGAGCATAATCCGCTGTAGCCTCTCTAGCAGTACGCTCGATGCGTTTATTGATCTCCATACCGCTTTGGGCATTGGCTGTTAGTGATGTAAAGAGCAAAAACACGGCGATCGCTGATACAGTAGTGTTCATAAGAAGTCCCTTAATAAAAAAGCGCCCGTAGGGGGGCGCTAAAATTCACCTACCAAAGGAGCGTATGGTTTACAGGTGAATGCACTGGCGCGAACAACTGCTCGGTGCTCTTGCCAAGCTGCTTTGAAATGAGACAATTTCCAAAGCAGCGATGCCTCTTCCGCTGCCCTTAAACTAGCAAAGGAGGCTAACACCAAGATGATCGGGCAATTACAATTTGGACATGTAATAGATTGTAAGATAATTATTCGAGAGAATATCGAGCCGCCACGTGAACTAATTTGCAGAAAGGCGCTGCGGTTTGCGGCCGTGCATGGGGTCTGCCTGCGTGGCGCCCTCGATCCAAGGCCAGTACCAGTCCTTGCAAGCTAACGACCGAAATGCTGCCTGTCCTGGCCGATTCCACCTGCCAGGCGAATCTGTCATACACCGCCGCAGGCCCCAGAATCCGCTATGCTTAGGGGTGGAGCCTGCATGACTGTCAGAAATCTTGCGGCTACATTACAAATTTGTAGGATTTCGCCGCGGCCAGCTTCTTCGCGTTAAGATTCAAGCGTCCTCAGGTGACCCGGCGTATGGACAGAGGTAGCGACTACCACATGCCATACCCTCAGCCAAACTTTCGAACAGCCTGCAACCATAATCTTGGCGGATTAGGCCAACTCCTTCCTCACACCTTGAGATAAGTTATGCGCGTTCTAGTTGTGGAAGACGAAATTAAAACTGCCGAATATCTTCAGCAGGGCCTATCCGAAAGCGGGTATGTCGTAGATATCGTGCACAACGGTGTAGATGCTCTGCACTTGTTCAACACTAATGTCTATTCGTTGGTCCTCCTGGACGTGAACCTCCCGGGTATCGACGGCTGGGACCTGCTGGAAACCATCCGTAAGACCAGCCGGGTCCGCATCATCATGCTGACCGCCCGCGGACGCATCAATGACAAGCTCAAGGGCTTGGACGGCGGCGCGGATGACTACCTTGTGAAGCCATTCGAATTCCCTGAGCTGCTTGCTCGCATCCGTTCGCTGCAACGCCGTGGTGATGAGTTAGTCGAGAAGAGCTCGCTGAAAATTGCCGATCTGGAACTCGACTCCGTCCGCCATCGCGTCTTCCGCGGTGGCACACGCATCGATCTCACCACCAAGGAATTTGCGCTTCTGCACCTGCTCATGAGCCGAACGGGCGAAGCGCTGACTCGCTCTCAGATCATCTCGTTGGTCTGGGATATGAATTTCGATTGCGACACCAATGTCATCGATGTAGCCATCCGGCGCTTGCGCTCGAAGATCGATGACCCGTTTGAAACCAAGCTCATTCACACGCTTCGTGGCGTTGGGTACGTTTTTGAGGAACGCGCATGAGGCCATTCAGCCTGGCTGCAAAGCTGGGGTTAAAAGTTGGGTTGATGAGCGCAGCGTTGCTGCTTCTGTTCGCCACCTTTGGCTATCTGATGGTAGGCAAGGCTCTGGAAAGAAATGCCAGAGCAGACCTGGAAGTAAAGATGGCGGGGATGGCTCACAACCTGTCCACCATCCCGGACATCTCCGGCGTCAACGCGGATGCGCATCAGCTTGTCGATTTGGTCATGGGCCACAACAACCTGTATGTGAGCATATTCGATACCTCACAGAATCAGACTCCCCTGCTCTCGATTGGCTCGAAACAGGTCAATCTGGAGGTGCACAAGTTTCAGCCGGCGGCCCAGCCCAAAGAGCACGAATGGCGTGATACGCAGGACCGTCCTCTGCTGAGTGCTTCTCGAATCATGCGTTTGGGCGATGGAACAGAGGTCAGCGTCTATATGACCATGGACCAGTCATCCAGTGAGGCGCTGCTCGATGCGTTGCTGACCTGGGCCTTGATGATGTCCCCCGTCATCCTCGCACTGATCTTGGCCATTGGCTGGTGGACTGTGCGCAGAGGCCTGCTACCACTGACCAAGTTCCTCAAGATCGCCTCGAAAATCTCAACCGAGAGCCTCGACCATCGCCTTCCAACTGATGGGATGCCGGCAGAACTCAAAATGCTCGCCGACGGCATCAACATCATGCTGGCTCGCCTGGATGATGGGGTTCAGCAGCTCTCGCAGTTTTCTGACGACCTTGCTCACGAACTTCGAGCACCGCTTTCCAACCTGATGGGCAAGGCCCAGGTTGCCTTGACCAGAGAACGATCGCTTTCCGAGTACCGGGAGGTTCTGGAGTCGTGCACAGAAGAGCTGGACCGCATGAGCCGCATGGTTTCCGACATGCTGTTCTTGGCCCAGGTCAGTCATCCAGCATCAATGGTGGAGTTCGAATCCGTCTCCTTGGTCGACGAGGTTCAGCGAGTGTGCGAGCTCTTCAGCATTTCAGCAGAAGAAGGCGAGATTCAGCTGCAGATCTCCGGCAGTGATGACGTGGTGCGCGGGAATCGCCTGATGGTTCAACGTGCCGTCTCGAATCTGGTCTCGAACGCGATCCGTTACTGCCCTCGCGGCCGCACGGTCTACGTTAAGGTGCAGCATAGTGCGAGCGGTACGACGTTGAGTGTCGGCAACCCCGGCCGTGGTATTGCCAAGGAACACCACGCGCACTTGTTTGAGCGGTTCTACCGTGTGGACAAGAGCCGAGCACGGAGCGAAGGCGGTACCGGTCTTGGCTTGGCCATTGTGCAGTCGATCATGAGTCTGCACCAGGGATCGGCGAGCGTGGAGGTGACCGAAGAAAACTTCACCTGGTTCCACCTTCACTTTCCGGAAGCCCAGCAAATGCAGCCGGCAATGACCGCCGCTTAAATTGCGCAGACACGATTAGGCCCGTCAATCGACGGGCCTTTTGTTTGCCTCAATGCATCAGTGCCGAAGGACCACAGGGTCCATGGGCGACCGCAGAATCACCGACTTAATAATCTTCTGTTCGTCAGGATTGGCGTTTTTCCACAGGTGTGAGAAGTACTGAGCATTCACTTTCTCTTGAGCACTTACGCTGCCGGCGGCATCGATCAGGCGCATGGTCGAGTAGACACAGATCAGCGCCAGAATGAAGAACGCCGTGGCGACCACCATCACATAACGCTTGGCCAGCACCGGTGCCCGCTTGAGCTCCTGGATAGAGGCGTCCGCCGCCTTTGTCGCTGCTGTAAGCTCCGAGATCAGTGGCTGGATGGCGGTGTCGACTCCGCGGCATGCAGCTGAATACGCTGATGCAGCGGCGCGCAAGGCAACCTCCTCCGCGTTCGACCAAGCCTTCTCCGCCTTTCGCACCTCCTCCTGAATCTGCCGGCCGACAGCGTCCACCTGCTCCACCAGTTCGTTCGACCTCTCCAGAACAGCGCTGGAGGTGCGCGTCTGCGAGGTCAGCTCATCGAGCTGGACAGTGAGTTTTTCAGTGCAGCGGCGAAAGTCACCGATAGCAACTGCCCAGGGCTCTATGTCATTCATGGCTATCTCCTAGGGCGGCCAACAACGCCGCGCTGAATTAACGCGCTAGATATCAAAATTGTAATTTAAGAGAAAATTCGAAGTCGCCCTCGACAGTGCCGAGATAGACATGATCCTTCCAGATTTGAAGATTTAACGCATCCTATCTGCAGCCAAAATTACGGAATTGTAATTATTGACTCACCTTGTCGTTAGCTTCGCGTTCCTAAACTACAAACCAACAAAGGCCGCTAATCAGGTTGGCCTAGTATGAACCGAGGTTCACAATGAAATTTGTCAAATCTATCGCTATTGGCAGCCTGCTGCTGGGTCTCATGGGTACCGCTTACGCTGAAGGCGGCTTCGAGCGAACGAAACAGTTCAACGAGAACTTCCGAACCGAACAGGCTCGCCTATGGAGCGATGACTCTTCGGACCAGAACAAACAACAAGTCGCTCAAGAGCAAAAGAAAGAAAGCAAGGATGGTAAGGAACAAGCCGACAATTAATCGGCGGTTAAATAGGACTTCAAATGACGAAAGAAATCGACAAAAAAGCCAGGGTAAAACCTGGCTTTTTTGTGCTTGGAATTTAGCCTTCGTTCTTGCGAGGCGTTTCCGCATTGCTTTCTCCGGCCAGACCCTCGGCACCTTGTGCGGGGCGTTTCCAATGGCACAGCAGGAGCTGGCTGGCGTTCGCTTCGGTGATCGATGTGCAAGCTAGATCAGCGGGCAGACCATCCTTGCTGTCTCGCAAGCGCCTGGACAGATAGAACGAGCCATCCCGCGGCCACTTGGCAGGATCCTTGATGTTCTCGGACTTCCCGCTGCTGTAAAACTCCGACGAGTATGAGCGGCGGCCAGGATAGATCAGGGGAGCGGAATGAGCAGACTGCACATTGAGCCAGGCTTGAACCACATCCCGCTGATTCTGAGGGCGCTCCTCTAGTACCCCGGCGTAGATGATGCCCGCACCGATGATTGGCAACACCAATGCGCTCGCAGCGGCAGCCCAGGTGGTCTTCGGGCCAACTTCGCTGACCCGTGCAGACAGCAGCAATGCCCACGCTGGCAGCGCGGGTAGCAGGTAGGTCCACAGAATGTTGCCTGCAAATGTGAAGAAGACCGGTGTCGCCAAGGCCCACAGCCAGAGGTAGGCTTTGAAGCGCTGCATCGATCCACGCTTGCGGATCAACAGTGGTAGAAACAAGGCCCATGGCAGTAGCGACAATCCGAGCTGGATCCAGATGCTGCCGTACGGCTTGGCATGAGCACTACCATAGAGGTCCCCTGCCCAGTTACTGACGACGTAGCGGCTCCAGTGCTCACCAACGAAGAAGTACTCCATGAAGCCGGGCGTTTTCATCTCGGCCGCGACATACCATGGCACGGATATACCGAACATGAGTACAAGGCCGCTAATCCAGGGAAGCCTCAGTACCCGTCCCCATTCCTTGTAGATAACGAACCAGGCGAATGCCGGCGCCCCCATAAGCACCAGGGTCAGCGGCCCTTTGGCAAGCAAGCCCAGCCCGAGACCTGCGAACATCAGGTAGGCATCCGCCTTGCTGGCGCACTTCATCCAACGCCAGAAACCGTAGCTGGCCAGCAGAATCGAGAACGACAAAACAGGGTCAGTCAGCACAACACCGCTGGAGACCAGGCCAAGTGTGGTGCTGGAAAAAATAATGGCAGCCCAGATGCCGGCGTTACGAGAAATCTGCTGCGTGCCGAGTTTGATGATGATGAAACAGCTTGCCAGGTGGAGTAGCCACGCTGGGAAGCGCGCAGCGAACTCGTTAACGCCGAAGACCGTCATGCTCGCGGCCTGGGTCCAGAAGGACAACGGAGGCTTGCCCCAGAACGGTACCCCGTAGTCGAACATGGGCGTGATCCAGTCATTCAACTCGACCATCTTGCGAGCCATTTCAGCGTAACGGGCCTCAGATGTGTCCATCAGCGGGTAGATGCCCAGCCCCACCAAACGCAATAGCAAAATCGAACCCAGGACCCACCACAGCGTCCTCTCGTTCTTCAGGTTCAGCATTTCTTACCCTCGATCGAAGCCATCGAAGGGTGGAGTGACACGGGATCTGCCTTGTTGCTGTGCTTCAGGAAATAGAGAGGCCGGCGCTTCACTTCCGCGAGTGTCACGCCCAGGTACTCCCCCACCATGGCGACACCGACGCACATGAATGAAGCCATTCCGACGATCAGGTGATGGATGTCGAAACTGCCTGCCACAAGCGACGCAAGCATGTAGCAGATGCTGGAGACGAAAAGACCGAAACTGATGAGGCTGAAAATGCGCAGTGGTTTGCGAGAGAAGCTGACGATGCTCTCGATGGCCAGATTGAACAGGCCAGCTGCATTCCATTTGGTGCTCCCGGCATGGCGAACAGTGCGATTGTAGGGCAGTTCGATGGTACGAAAGCCTACCCAGCCGATCATGCCTTTGAGAATCCTGGAGCGTTCATCCAGGGCCCGCAGGGCTGCCAGCGGCGCAGGCCCAATCAATCGGAAATCGCTGACATCGGCCGGCATGTCCACCTTCTCCACCAGGCGCTGCATGACCCAGTAGTAAGCCCGGGCACTCATGCGCTTGAACCACGAATCACCGATTCTCAGGTTGCGCTGCATGTTCACCACGTCGTAGCCGCGTTGCCAGTAGTCCACCATGGCCGCGATGAGCTCTGGTGGATCCTGCAGGTCGACATCAATGAAGATCAGCGCACTGCCACGGGCATGGTCTATCCCGGCGCTCAGTGCAGCCTCTTTGCCGAAGTTGCGACTCAGGGACAGGCAACGTACAGATGACCCATCCTGATAGTGGCGAAGAATGTCGGCCGTCCGGTCATTACTGCCGTCGTCGACATAGAGGATTTCGCAGGAGACGGGTAAGCGCTTCACCACGCGGGTGATTCGCTGGTGGAACTCGGGGATGGTTTCCTCTTCCTGGAAGCAAGGGACCACGATGGTTAACAAGGGATCAGGGCGCTCGGGAAAGCGATGTAATGTCTGCATGATTGAATGTCCAAAAACGATGTGCAATGAATCCAAGTGCAGTGAGGCTTAAGGTCACTACGACTTGGGAGATGAGCGGTGACAGATTCGACTTGATGAGGAACCACATACCCACGCCATTGCCGAAGTTTGTGGTTAACGCGACCAGTGCAAACCTGACAGGCTGAAACTTACGAGAGCCATCTGCCACAAAACAGAGCGCCCTATTTCCAATGAAGCTCGCGATTGCGCCAACCATGCCGCCACAGATACTGGCCAGTAACGGAGTAACGAATTCTGTCGTAACCAGCAATAGGAACACCGCATAATGGACTCCCGTTGCTATGAAGCCGATCCCCAGATAACGAATCAGTAAGGTAGTAAGAGGTGGGGTTTGATTTTCCATGCCCAAAGCCTATGGAGGCAAAGGTGAAAAAATAGTGAACTAAATGTAAATGCGTAATTAGCCGAATCTATATATGGTAAGTAACAAGTCGGCGCACTAGGCTAGCACGCTACAATATCAGAGGGATTGCCTGAAAATTACGCTTTCGAAATAAAAGCCTTCCGATAACGCATGCATGACCCGTGGATTACAATGTTGACAAGATAAGGAAACACCGGGTGGCATTGAGATAGATTCCCCGAATTAAGGGGGACCTAATGGTTACACAAAATGAAACATATACAAGCAGCGTTGTTCCTTACAGCCCTGACATATTGGATGATTTGCCAATTGATGATCAGCTGGCCGTAGAGTTTTTCGCAACAGCACGTTGTGCCAGTTTCAAACAGGCTGCCCGAGGGCTCAATGTGCCAGTGGTAGGCCTGCGGAAACGCTTGGAGAAACTGGAAGAGCACATTGGTGCTCCCGTGTTTGTCTACAAACACAACAAGCTTGCCCTGACCCGCACAGGCGAGAGGGTCAGCCATTACCTGTGCCAGCTCTTCGGCCCAGACGGCCTTGGCAAGTCCGGTGAAAAGGAAGTCCCCAGGCTTACCATCGCGATCACAGAGCCAGTGCTGAACGACATCGTAAACCGCGATCTAGTCGCCTACGTGCGTGATCATGCCGAAATGCAGCTGGAAATCCATTCAGAATGCACAACGCAGATGCTTTCTGAGTGTGAAGTCGATGTGGGTATCGCTTTGGTGAGCCCAGATGATAAAGGCGCGCTTGATCGCCATCCTACGTATAGGTTTGAAAGGCTTGGCCGGATTGGGCACGCCCTGTTCATTTCCAGCCGCTATTCAAGAAGCGTCACCCTTCCAGTGGAGAGCTTGGATTTGCACAACTTCATGCTCGTTGTCCCTTGGGATGAAGAGATCTTGGCGGGCTCACGAAAGTGGGCATCGATAATGGCTGAGCATCAGGGCGGTACCACTCGGGTCAAGAGCTACAACCTATCACGAGGCCTTGTCGTTGGCGGTGCGTGTATTGGAGTGCTGCCCGACTACAGCCGAAAACTGGAGAGAAATATCCTACCCGTGCCGGGTTTCCTGGACGACCTGGAGGAGAAAGATGTCTATCTTGTTATCAAAACGAAGCTTGTCCGCAATCCGCAGGTTTTGGAAATTCGAAGATTGATCAAGAAGAGCTTCTTTGATAAGAAGGACTGGCTTGTTCGGTAACAGTTTTGTTAGGTTTCAAACTCCTCCGTTAACACTACAGAAACACAACTGTCATATTCGCTTGCAACCTAGTCAGAGTGCTTAGAACAAAGGCATCTTGTTACAGCGGGTGACAACCGTGGCCTGCTCCCATCTGCAAGATAAATTTAGGCCGGCGCAGGGCGAAATATAACGTCGGTAGCTAAGCACTTAACATACGAGAGGCAAGCAATGATCCGTTCTTCGAACATGCGGGAAAAGCTGTTGGCTGCCGCAATAATAGGCACATTTTCCTCGCAAGCATTCTCCGGAACAGTAACCACTGACGGAGCTGACATCGTTCTGAAGACCAAGGGCGGTCTTGAAGTATCGACTTCTGACAAGGAATTCAGTTTCAAACTGGGCGGCCGAGTTCAGGCCGACTACGGCCGTTTCGATGGTGTCTTCACCAAGAATGGCGATACCGCTGACGCAGGCTACTTCCGTCGCGCCTACCTTGAGCTCGGTGGCGTGCTGTACCGCGACTGGAAGTATCAGCTCAACTACGACCTTTCCCGCAACACGGGCAACGACTCCGACGGCTACTTCGACGAAGCCAGCCTGACCTACACGGGTTTCAAGCCGGTGCAACTGCGCTTTGGCCGTTTCTACACCGACTTCGGTCTTGAGAAAGCCACCAGTTCGAAGTGGACCACCGCCATGGAGCGGAACCTCTCGTACGACCTGGCGGACTGGATCAACGACAACGCCGGCATGGGTGTTCAAGCCACCAGCACCATCGCTGACATGGCTTATGTTTCCGGTAGCGTTTTCAGCGAAACCAATAACAACTCGGATGGCGACAGCACCAAGCGCTACAACGTACGTGGCGTGTTCGCACCGCTGCACAGTGATGGCAACGTCCTGCACGTCGGTGCTCAGTACGCTTACCGCGACCTCAAAAACAGTGCGGTCGATACCCGGATTCGTTCGCGTCTGGGCGTCCGCGGTGTAGATACCAATGGCGGCGGCGATGCCGGCACCAACGGCAACCGCATGCTGTTTGGCGGTGCTGCTGCACAAGATGGCCTGTGGAAGGACGACTCGGTCTGGGGTCTCGAAGGTGCCTGGGCCACCGGCCCGTTCTCGGTTCAAGCGGAATACCTTCGCCGCAAGCTGAAAGCTGACCAGGCCAACAACGACATGAAGGCCTCCGGTTACTACGCCCAGATGGCTTACACCCTGACCGGCGAGCCGCGTATCTACAAGCTCGATGGTGCCAAGTTCGACACTATCAAACCAGAGAACAAGGAACTGGGGGCCTGGGAAGTCTTCTACCGCTTTGACGATATCAAGGTCGAAGACGGCAACCTGGTCACCGCGGCGGACCAATCGAACGAGCGCAAGGCCAAGAGCCACACGGTGGGTGTGAACTGGTACGTCAACGAGGCGGTGAAAGTCAGTGCCAACTACATCAACGTGCGCACCGACAACAACGAGAACACCGTGGGCGACGACAGCGGCAATGCCATCGTGACCCGCCTGCAATACGTCTTCTGATCCCTCTCATCAGTCTGACGTGAGAAAGCCGGAAGCGCTCAACGTGCTTCCGGCTTTCCTGTTTCTGGAGGTGATCAAGCATGGAGCGCCCTCCTCCTACCTGCTTTCGCTTACCGATGACCGCTCTTGCCAAAGCTCGGCGAATCTGATGTGATTGCCGCGTCGGGCTTTGCATGGTGGCCGTGCAAGCAAATCAAACCTGACTCCTATTCATGATTGAACCTGATTCGACGTCCAGCTTCGCGTCTAACGGCCCTACAAGCGCAGCTACCCCAACGTCGCTCATTAGGGGATAGTCATGTCTGCAAAAAAGCTGCTTCAACCTCTCGCTGCTCAGCTGCACGCCTCGTTCTCGGCTTCTGGCCGCCCGTACTCTCATCTGCACCTCCACCAGCTGTTCCACGCGGCCATCGGCTCCGTTGCACCGCAAGTTGCCATCCAAGACAAGCTGCCAATTCAGGTCTGTCGTGACAACGAGACACGGCAGTACAACCTCTACGCGGCGGTCGAGCGGGCGAAAACGTGCTTAGGATTGACCGATCTTCAAGCAGTCGGTGTGGCTGAAGAAGTCATTGAGGTGCTACGAACTGCGGGAATCGGCGTGAACCAGGTTCGCCTGCTCCTTGACCCCTCCTTCAGCTCGAAGACTCGCAAAAAGGCCTTCAAGGCTCTCTGCAAGAACCTGGATCTGAACGAGCTAGGCGATCGCTTCGTCCCCAAGACTGCCACGTTGGCCATCGCTGCTGGTATTGCGCCGCCTCCCAAAATGTCGTGGAAGGATCGCTTCGCCCTGGCTGCAAATTCCCCCATGCGGGGGCCAAGCGAGCTCATCAGCATGGTCAACCGGGATGAGTGTTATCTGTGGGTATTCCCACCGACTGACCATCATGCGACGGCTCCAGCGACGCATGACCGTTTCTTTGGTGAAAAGACCCACCCGAGCGCAGAAATGGGCATGGGGTTCAGCATCATCGATTCCGGCTGGACCCGCCCCAAGTACCCGCTATCCAGGCAGTCACAAGAGACCTTCATCCAGTATTCGCTTTCTGCGCCGATGTGGTCCTGGCGCGCACAAAGTGACACCTGGCGCCTGGGAAACATCCTGCGTTCAAGAATCCTTGACGGGGCTCCTTGGCATAACGAGCCTCTGAGTGACGTGCTTCCGAGCGGCCTTAAATCCCTGCCCCGGATCTATGGGTGCGAAACCTGCCGAACGCTGTTCATTGAGAATCACAGCGACTACCCGGATGTACCCACTCAGTGCCAATGCGGTGAGGCGAGCAGCACGGGTGACCAAAACGAGTCATCTGCTCTCAATAGCTGATTTTCCTTACGGTGGCGGGCTGAGCCCCCCGTTAGGGATTGGCTATGGGAGCGGGATTCGCTCACCCCAAACCTGAAGGCGCCGCCACCTAACCGAGCGATATGAGCTGAATGCTCGCGGAGTAGATATGCAAAAGAGTAAAAACAAACAGGACACCCTGGCGGCGATCAATGCGCTTGTCGAGATTGCGTATGATCAGGGATTTGCGGACGGACACGGAGTCGGCAATCAAGTCGGTTTCGTAGCCGGTGTCATGAGCCTCAAAGCTGCATTGGCCTGCGGCTTACGGCATGGCTCACCTGAGTGCGGAAAGGCCCTTGAAAGCCTCAAGCGCATCGGGATCGACGAGTGAGAGAAAAGTACGGGTCATTTCCCTGCTTAGCTTCATGATTGAAGCTCAGGGATCAGGTGCTTCTGCGGTAGGCCAACAGGCGCAAGGCGTTGAAGACGACCAACAGTGTGGAGCCCTCATGGATCGCAACAGCGGCACCAATGCTCAAGCCCATGATGGTGGACGGAACCAGGATGGCCACAATCCCCAAGCTGACGAACAGATTCTGGTGGATGATCGATCGCGTGTGACGGCTCAGCCCCACCGCAAATGGGAGTTGCCTGATGTCGTCAGCCATAAGCGCGATATCAGCCGTTTCCAGGGCAACATCAGATCCAGCAGCCCCCATTGCGATACCAACGCTCGAACTGGCCATGGCAGGGGCATCATTGACGCCGTCACCCACCATGGCCACCTTGGCGCTAAGGCGCAGGTTTTTGATGGCCTTGACCTTGTCTTCCGGCATCAGGTCTCCCCACGCTTCATCTAAGCCAACTTGTTTGGCTACAGCCTCTGCAACGCGGTTGTGGTCTCCAGAAATCATGACCATGCGTTCGATGCCCATCTCTCTAAGCTTCTGGAGTGCCTCTTTGGCCCCCTCCCGGGGTGTGTCCAATAGCCCGATAGCGCCCAGATCCTTGTCAGCACGCCGTACCACCATGGTGGTACGGCCTGACTGACGTAGACGCTCCGCAGCCTCCAGGGCTGCCTTGCTGAGTGCGGGAATACCATTGGTACCGAACATCTCGACCTTGCCAATCCAGACGAACTGCCCATCAAGCTCAGCACGCACGCCGCGGCCAATCATGTTGCTCATGTTCTTGGCTTGGAATCGGCGCCGTGTGCCAATCATCTCTTCACCGTCACGCACAATTGCCGCAGCCAGCGGATGGTCGCTCATCGACTCCACAGCGATGGCGACGTTTAGCAGATCCTCGATCTGCGTGCCGCCTATGGGTATTACATCGGTGATACGTGGGCGCCCTTCGGTCAGGGTACCGGTCTTGTCGAATGCCATGGCATTCAATGATCCAAGCTCTTCAAGTGGCGCACCGCCCTTGATCAGCACGCCACCTCGGGCTGCCCTGGCGATGCCAGAGAGAATGGCGCTTGGTGTAGCGATCGCGAGCGCGCAGGGGCTGGCTGCAACCAGTACGGCCATCGCCCGGTAGAACGAGTCACGGAACGGCTCGTCAAGGAAAATGCCGGCAAATAGCAGCCCGACTACCAGCAGTAAAACCAACGGGACGAATATGCGTTGGAAGCGGTCCGTGAATCGCTGGGTCGGTGACTTCCTGACTTCGGCTTCACTGACCATCTTGATGACCCGCGCCAAGGTACTCTCCGTAGAGCGCCGTGTTACCTCAACCTCGATGAGCGTTTCGCCATTGATGGTACCGGCGAAGACTTTCGAGGCTGCATCCACTGCATCTGGCTTGCTGCGTGCGAGTTCGGCATCAGGAACAGGTTGCTTGTCCACGGGGACGCTCTCACCGGTTACTGGCGCCTGGTTGATACTTGAGGAGCCTACGACTACAAAACCATCGGCCGGCAGGCGGTCATTGGGGCGCACGATGACAACGTCACCGGGAACCAGCAGCTCCACGGGCATCTCCACCGTGCCATTTGCTCTGCGTACGATCGCGGTGGCTGGTGCGAGCTTGGACAGTGCCTCAATCGCTTTCTTGGCCCGCCCCATCGCGTAGCTTTCAAGGGAATGCCCCAGACTGAACAGGAACAGCAGCAGAGCCCCCTCCGCCCAGGCGCCGATGCTCGCGGCACCGACTGCGGCGAGAAGCATCAGCGAGTCGATCTCGAAGCGTTTCTGACGGATGTTGGTAACCGCTTCCTTAGTGGTGAACCATCCACCGAACACGTAGGCCGACACGTACAGAATCAGAGGCAGACGATCAATCAGGCCAAGTTTTCCTGCGAGAGCTCCGGCACCCAGGAGAGCACCACAGATCAGCGCGAAAATCAGCTCTGTGTTCATTCCAAAAATGCCGCCATGCTCATGGCTATGACCTTCATGCCCGGCTTGGTCATCAGGGCGTTCAAGCAAACTCTTCATAACTCGTCCCTTCTGGGGTCAAGGCTTCCAATTGCCCTCTGCAGTTGGGGAGCCGTCTCTGTTGGTTGGCTAAGATCTATTGCACGGTTTGCCCGAGCCCAGGCGTTAACATTTCGAAGCTATGGGGTATCGGGCGTAATAAAAAATGCCAGGCACTGCCTGGCATTTATGAATTCTCTAATTGTTCTGTTCAAATCGTTTACTACTTGTTGTTGATGCATTGCGAATACATCGAGTAACGAACAGTCTTGAGCGTGCCCTGGGAGTCCTCGAAGGTCATCAACCGTGGATAGACCTGGCAGGTACGGGGGTCCTGCGACTGACGTACGAATTTCGCAACGTCTATCTTCATGCCATATTTGTAATCCTGAATCTCTGGCATTGGCTTGCCATTTTTCTCCGCGTACTTGGCCACTGCGGTCTGGTGTTCCTTGGTGTATTGAAGCTGCTTGCTCTCGGAGAAAGTGTTGGCCTGCGAAGCCACCGAGAAAACAACAAGTGCAGCAGCGATAATTAGCTTTTTCATAAAACCCTCTCAATTTCAAAACTTCTCGGGCGTAACCTTAGCAATGCATAGGCATCACCGGCATGACGAGAAACTTACAATTTTGAAAGGTAAGTGCATCTACTTCACTTTAAACAAAAAAGCCCACAACACGTGTTGTGGGCTTCTCTTTAGCGGAGGCTGTTAGCTAACCACTTCGGCCTCGTCGCCGTCTTCATCCTTGCGGTGTGCCCAGTGATACAGGGCAGGCAGTACCAGCAAGGTCAGTGCGGTGGAGGACAGGATCCCGCCAATCACCACCGTCGCCAATGGCCGCTGAACTTCGGCACCGGTGCCGGTGGCCAAAGCCATCGGGATGAAGCCCAGGGACGCTACCAAGGCTGTCATCAGAACAGGTCGCAGACGGGTCAATGCACCTTCATCGACTGCCTGTCTGAGCGTTCGTCCCTCCTCCCTTAGCCCGCGGATGAAGGCAATCATCACCAGGCCGTTCAGTACTGCAACGCCGGACAGTGCAATGAAGCCGACACCTGCCGAGATCGACAGTGGGATGTCCCGCAGCCACAACGCCACAACACCACCGGTGAGTGCGAATGGAATACCGGTGAAGACCAGCATGCCGTCCTTCAGGTTGTTGAACATCAGGAACAACAAGGTCATGACCAGCAGCAAGGCGACTGGAACAACGATCTGCAGGCGTTTGGCAGCCGACTGCAGCTGCTCGAACTGGCCCCCCCAAGTCGTCCAGTAGCCCGCAGGGATTTGCACCTTCTTGTCCAGCGATGCGGTCGCCTCCTCAACGAAGGACCCCAGATCGCGGCCTCGAACGTTGGCGCTGACGATAACCAGACGTTTGCCGTTCTCGCGGCTGATTTGGTTCGGGCCCAGTTGCAGGTCCAGATTGGCGACCTGGGACAGCGGGATGAAGCCGATCTGATTGGCACCCTGTGCCGCATTGGCAGGTACCGGGATCAGCAAGCTGGACATACCCGCTACGTCGGTGCGAACGGTCTCTGGTAGGCGTACTACCATGTCGAACCGACGGTCGCCCTCATACAGCGTGCCGGCCTGACGGCCACCCACGGCGATAGCGATCGAGTTCTGAACATCCGCGATGTTCAGGCCGTAGCGTGCTGCTTTTTCGCGGTCAATGTTGATGGTCAGCACCGGCAGGCCGGATGTCTGCTCAACTTTCACTTCCGATGAGCCCGGGACCGCTTTGAGCGCTGCCGCGATCTTGTTGGCGGTGTTGTTGAGCACGTCCATGTCATCGCCGAAGACTTTCACAGCGACGTCACTACGCACGCCCGAAATCAGCTCGTTGAAACGCAGTTGGATTGGCTGCGACAACTCGTAGTTGCTTCCTGGAACACCCGCTGCGGCCTTCTGCACTTCAGCAATCAGCTCATCACGAGGCTTCTTCGGGTTAGGCCACTGATCCTGAGGCTTGAGCATGATGTAGGCGTCAGAGGCGTTCGGCGGCATCGGGTCAGATGCAATTTCTGCGGTACCCGAGCGTGCGAACATCCGCTCAACTTCAGGCACCTGCGCAATCACCGCTTTCTCCAGACGCTGCTGCATCTCGACAGATTGAGTGAGGCTCGTTCCAGGCACACGCATGGCCTGCATCGCAAAGTCACCCTCACTGAGGCTTGGGATGAACTCGCTACCCATACGACTTGCCAGCAAACCACTGAGCACGACCAAGGCTACTGCGGCCGAGAAAGCGATGTTCCGATGTCCCAGCACCCATTGCAGAACCGGTTCATAGCGCAGTCGAGCTGTGCGCATGACCACGCCTTCCTCTTCCTTCACCTTGCCAGTGACGAACATGGCAATAGCTGCAGGAACAAAGGTAACGGACAGGACCATTGCACCCAGCAGCGCCATCACAACGGTGAAGGCCATCGGGTGGAACATTTTGCCTTCGACGCCGGTGAGGGCGAAGATCGGCAGGTACACCACCATGATGATCAGCTGACCGAAGATCAGCGGCCGGCGAGCTTCTCGCGCCGCGGCAAAGACCTCGTGGAAGCGTTCGGTTTTGGTGAGCATGCGGCCATGCTTATGTTGCGCATGAGCCAGTCGACGGATCGCGTTTTCTACAATAACCACGGCACCGTCGACGATGATGCCGAAGTCGAGTGCCCCCAAACTCATTAAGTTGGCACTGACCTTGTTGTTGAACATGCCTGTGAAGGTGAACAGCATGGACAGCGGAATCACCATCGCGGTGATCAGAGCCGCACGGATGTTGCCGAGGAACAGGAACAGAATGGCGATAACCAGGATCGCGCCTTCCACCAGGTTCTTCTTCACCGTCGCGATGGCTTTTTCAACCAGGTTGGTACGGTCGTAAACAGTCACAGCCACCACGCCCTTTGGCAGGGTGCGGTTGATGTCCGCCAATTTGGCGGCGACAGCTTGAGATACGGTGCGGCTGTTTTCACCAATCAGCATGAACACGGTACCGAGCACGACTTCGCGGCCGTTCTCAGTAGCAGCACCTGTACGGAGCTCTTTACCGATGCTGACGTCAGCAACGCTGCTGATGCGAATCGGTGCACCATCCACACTGGTGATCACGATGTTGGCGATGTCTTCGATATTGCCTACCTGACCCGGTGCACGGATGAGCAACTGTTCACCATTACGCTCGATGTAGCCGGCACCGACGTTGGCGTTGTTACTTTCCAACGCTGCGACCAGGTCATTGAGTGTCAGCTTGTAGGTAGCCAGGCGCTTTGGATCCGGCGCAACCAGGAACTGCTTGGCATAACCGCCGATGGTATTGATCTCGGCCACACCCGGGACGTTACGCAGCTGAGGCTTGATGATCCAGTCCTGGATCACGCGCAGGTCGGTCGGGGTGTACGGCGTACCGTCCTCTTTGACCGCGCCATCTTCGGCTTCAACAGTCCACAGGAAGATCTCGCCGAGGCCGGTAGATACCGGACCCATGACGGCCTCTACACCTTCTGGCAGCTGTTCCTTCGCAACCTGCAGCCGCTCGTTGATCAACTGGCGGGCAAAGAAGATGTCAGTGCCATCCTTGAAGATCACGGTGACCTGAGACAGGCCAGAGCGAGACAGGGAACGGGTCTGCTGAAGGCCCGGGAGACCGGCCATGGCCGTTTCAACTGGAAACGTGATCCGTTGTTCGGTTTCCAAGGGCGAGTAACCAGGCGCTGCAGTGTTGATCTGCACCTGGACGTTGGTGATATCGGGTACCGCATCGATGGGCAGCTTTTGATAGCTGTAGATACCGATACCCGCCATGATCAGAACGGCGATCATTACTACGATGCGCTGCTCGATGGCGAATCTGATGATACGTTCAAACATGAGAAATCATCCTGTCAGTTCGCATCAGTGACCGTGTTCGGCAGAAGCTTTGCCGAGCTCGGACTTGAGTGTGAAGCTGCCACTGGTTGCTACCTGGGCGCCGGCTTCAATACCGTCGATGATTTCCACGTACCCATTGTCGCGGCGACCCAGTTTTACCGGGCGGGTGTCAAAGCCATCTGGGGTGCGTACGAATACCGAAGGTTTGTCTTCAACGGTCTGCACAGCGTGCTCAGGGACCGCTACGGCAACTCGATCGGTCTGGGAGGTGACCGCAATGTTTACGAACAGGCCTGGACGCCAGGCGCCGTTGGGGTTGGTCAAGGTGACGCGGACAGTAGCTGCACGGTTTTGCTCGCCCAGCAGGCTGCCGACATAACCCACCTTCCCTTCGACCTCGACGTTCATGTCAGGCGAAGAGACTTTCACTGCACGGCCAGTCGTGACCTTGCCCAGATCTGTCGGCGGAACTGCGAAGGTCGCCCAGACCTGATTCAGGTCGGAAAGGATGAAGGCGTTGGTCGCCTCGCTGACGACTTCGCCGACGGTCAGGTGTTTCTCCACTACCACGGCGTCGAAGGGAGCGCGGAGCTCGTAACGATTACCGCCAACGGAGTTAACCGAGGCACCGATTGCGCCGACCTTCTGCTTGGCGTTGGCCAAGGAGATCTCCGCTTCTTGCAGCGCTTGGCGTGCTTGGAGGTAGTCTTGCTCTGCAGAGATCTTGTCCTGCCACAGTTGCTTCTCACGTTCGAAGGTCACACGCGCCAGTTCGACGCGACGCTGTGCGGCCTGTTGTTCGCTGCGCAGGTCAGAGATCTGCTGGCTGGCGATTACCGCGAGGACTTGCCCTTTCTTGACCGTCTCGCCCAGGTTGGCCTGGACAGCCTCAACAACGCCAGGAACACGAGGAACCACGTGGGCAGTACGATCTTCGTCGAAGCGAATTTCGCCAGGGAAGCTCACGACGGTACCGAGGTCACGAGGCGCTGCAGCTTCCAGGGCAACACCAGCGGCCTTGATCTGTTCAGCGCTGAGCGTCAGCTTGCCCTCTTCTTCACCGCCCTCTTCGCTGTGGCCTTCTTCACCATGGCCCTCATCACCTTCCTCTTTGGCGGCAGATGCGGCTTTCTTTTCGTCGCCATGGCCATCGTTAGCGCCATGCTCGGCAGTACTGGCGGCCTGCTGTCCGGAACTGTTGTTCCAGGCAAGGCTGCCAAATCCGAGGGCTGCCACAGCGGCTACCGCGAGGGCGATCTTGCGTTTGTTATCCATTGCTACTCCTGCTGATCGTAGGCACCGGCTTGTTCAAGGCTGTGTGCCGAAGAAAATGTTTGGCCCGTTCAGCGAGTGCCGGCGGTTGAGCCGACTTCGCCATAAACCCTTTCCACCTGCGCACGCGCATTGGTCGCCGCTGCCAACGATTCGAGGTATTGGCCACGAGCGACGATCAAGGTGCGCTGGGCATCCAGCACTTCGATGAAACCGAATTTGCCCATCTCGAAGCCGCGGGTTGCGGTCTCTACGGCTTGTTGGGCTGAAGGCAGAATGGTCTTGTCGTAGGACTCGACCTCCTGCATGGCGGTGGACCATTGGTTCAACGCGGTTTGGGTTTCGGTGCGCAGGCGCAGCTCAACAGCATTGCGCTGGTCCCGGGCCTGATCTGCACGACGAGAAGCGGAAAGAATGTTGCCCTGGTTACGATCGAACAGCGGCAAAGGCATAGACAGGCCCACAGTGTTGACCCGCTCGCGCACAGAGCGGTCGTACTGGCTACCTACACTGACAGTAAGGTTCGGGATACGCTGAGCTTTCTCTGAGCCGAGCGAGGCATCGCTCTTGTCTATCTGCACCACGGCCTGACGCATTTCTGCTGTTTGGTCGAGCTTAGCCAGCAGATCTTCAGTGCGAGGTGGCAAGCCCGGGGAGAGGGTTGGCGATTCGAGTCGATCAAACACGGTGACTGAGCTCCCGGTAATTTGAGCGAGCTGTTGGTAAGCGGTCGCTTTTTCCGTTTCTGCACGTCGAACTTGCAGCTGGGCTTCGGCCAGTTGCACTTGAGCGCGGGTCGCCTCCACTGGGGACGACTTACCTGCGCGAACACGGCCATCGACGATGCGAAGACCGCGCTCAGTCAGTTCGAGAGATTGCTTGGCCAGGTCGAGACCTGTCTGGGCCCGCAACGCGGCGTAAAAGGCTTGGACGACATCTGCACGCAGGCCGTTAACGCGACGGTCTAACTCAAGCTGTGCGGCGGTCTGCCCGTATGTGGCGACGTCAACACGAGCCCCCCGCTTACCGCCCAGCTCAAGGGTCTGGCTGAGAGAGACAGTCGTCTGGCTGGTGTTACGACGGGTGTCTTCCACGTCATACGAGATTGTGGGGTTGGGGATAAGCCCGGCCTGCTTGCGAGCACCATCAGCGATCCCAATTTCTTGCCTGGCCGCGGCCAGGTCTGGGTTGGCATCCATGGCCGTCGAAAGCGCCTGGGGCAAGCTGATGCTTTGGGCAAGGGCTGCAGGCGCCATCAACCCAGAGATGACTGCACAGAGTGCAGCGATCTTCCAGGGCGAGACGGGGGTCTTGGGTAAGACATTGCGGTTATACCGGGGCACTTTGATGGTCCTCGTGCACAAACTTCGATAAAGCTTGGCGAGAACGCCGAAACAGCTGCCAAGCCCCACTTGATTAGGTGATGGCACTCTAATGAGCGGTAGCTATCAGAGGGGTGGCTAGAAAATTACAATTCCGTAAGAATGTCCTGTAATGCCCGAAAATACTGGGAAACCAAACCCGACACGATGATTTCGTTACAAGCAACGGAGATGGCAAACACGCGGTGCGAAGGCCCGAACAACAGGTAGATGACGAAATTGTAATTTTCCTATCACCCCCCCGTTATCTTCGGCCTGCAAATATGAGCTCGCGCTACGCTAGGCGCGCCGCCTGGTCAGAACAATTAACGACACCCGCGCCGGTAAACATAATAAAAACTGCCGTGAATCAAAGGAGCATCGGATGAAAATCAAAGTACCACTGTATTTGGCGGCAGTTTCTGCGCTGTCTGGAAGCTATGCTATTTCGGCACAGGCAGAAGACAAGCCAGAAGGCTTCATTGAAGGCAGCAGCCTTACAGTGCTGAACCGTAACTTCTACTTCAACCGTGATAACCGCGACAGCACTGCCCCCACTTATAACAGTGGCAAGGGCAACACCAACGGCTACTCCGAAGCCTGGGCGCACGCGATCATCAGCAAATTCAACTCTGGGTTTACCCAGGGAACCGTTGGCTTTGGCGTTGATGCCTTCGCCATGATCGGCCTCAAGCTCGACACCGGTGATGGGCGCAACGGCGGCCGTAGCTCCTTCGACGTGCTACCCGTTGATAACAAGGGCGAAGCTCGCGACGAATACACCAAGGTCGGCGGCGCAGCCAAAGTCCGCTTGTTCGATACCATCGTGAAAGTAGGTGATGTTTTCCCATCGACTCCGGTCGTTGCATCCGGCGACTCTCGCCTGCTGCCAGAAAGCTTCCGCGGCGTGACCGTTGAGAACACCAGCATCCAAGGCCTCACCCTGCAGGGTGGTCGTCTGCATGCGATGAGCCAGCCGGTCTCAAGCAACCTGAACGACAACTTCGTGACGTTCTACGGCGGCCCGGTCAACTCGCCATGGATCGGTTACGGTGGCGGTGACTACTCGATCAACGACAACTGGACTGTGAGCGTCTACGCCAGCCAGCTGAAAGACGTCTGGAATCAGTACTACGCCGGCACCAGCGTGGTTTACCCGCTGAGCGACGATCTGGCGCTGATCGGTGGCTTCAACTACTACAAAGCCGTAGATGAAGGTAAGAAGCGCCTGGGTGAATTCGACAACAACATCTGGAGTGCCAAGGTCGGCGTGCGTTACGGTGCCCATACCCTAGCCCTGTCGCACCAGCGCAACAACGGCGACGACGATTTTGACTACCTGCGTCAGTCGGACTCGATTTTCGTCGACAACTCCATCCAGTACAGCGACTTCAACTCGCCGAAAGAGCGTTCCTGGATGCTGCGCTATGACCTGAACTTCACCAGCTACGGCATTCCAGGCCTGACGTTCATGACCCGCTACGCCAGAGGCTCGGGCGCGGATTACTCGAACGCTAACCAGTTCTACATGCGCACTGATGACAACGGCAACCCGCTCGACAATCAGAAGCGTTGGGAGCGTGACGTCGAAGTCAAATACGTTGTCCAAACCGGTCCAGCAAAAGATCTGTCCTTCCGGTTGCGCCAGGCAACCACACGTGCCACTGCATTCGAATCGGATCTGGATGAAACCCGTGTGATCATTGAGTACCCGCTTTCGATTCTGTAATTCGCTAACTGGACCAGTTATTCATTAACTGGTCCTATTAGTAAAACGAGCATTACGAATTCACCTTGAGTGGCTTAAGTGCTCCTTTGGTAAAAGGTGGATATTTGGCGCCCATTGGGCGCCTTTTTTTGCCTAAAATTCAAGTAGGCGTTCGATTGTACGCATCGCATGCCGGTGAAGTTCATGACTACACCAATGACCAGTCTCTTCAATGTGAGCGACCTCGCCGTCATCTGAGCGGAACGAAGCCAGCACAAAGAAGAAAATAACCCAATACTTCATAAGGTCAAATCACCTGCTGGAGAGAGGGCCCGCAACTGTCAAACCCAAACCGCGACAAGATATACCGCCAGACTATCAACTGTATTACCTAGAAATTACAAATCCGTCATTTGAGCCCCGGCACGCTCATTTTGATTTACCATCCCTTTCAATAATGCCGGCGCGCGTGCGCGGTTAATTGCTCAGTGATATCGAGACAAAATCCCATGCGAATTCTGGTAATTGAGGATGAAGTAAAAACTGCGGAGTATGTGCGTCAAGGTCTGACGGAATGTGGCTATGTCGTAGATTGCGTCCACACCGGGTCAGATGGATTATTCTTGGCTAAGCAGCACGAATATGAGCTGATTATCCTGGATATAAATCTGCCAGAGATGGACGGTTGGCAGGTCCTTGAGTTGTTGCGTCGTAAAAACTGCCCTTCCCGTATCATGATGCTGACGGCGAGAAGCCGGCTGGCGGATAAGGTCCGGGGGCTGGAGAACGGAGCAGATGACTACCTGATCAAGCCATTTGAGTTCCCTGAGCTGCTGGCCCGGGTTCGCGCCTTGATGCGCAGGTCAGATCACCCTGCATCCGTAGAGGTCATTCGCGTCGCTGACCTGGAGCTTGATCAGAGCCGGCACAGGGCATTCAGGGACGGTCAGCGCATTGACCTGACCACGAAAGAATTCGCGTTACTGCATTACCTGATGCGTAATACCGGTGTGGTGCTGAGCCGCACCCAAATTATTTCGCAGGTTTGGGATATGAATTTTGACTGCGACACAAACGTTGTAGAGGTGTCGATTCGAAGACTCAGAGCCAAGATAGATGACCCTTTCGAGACCAAACTGATACATACGCTTCGGGGCGTAGGGTATGTGCTTGAAAAACGATAGTTGCCAAGCTCTCTAGTACCGAAAATCCGCTACATGCTCCCGTCGCTTGCGAACTTGAGGTTTCTGTTTACGATCCGCGGCGCTGATTCCTCACTCAACAAATGAGGTAGGCTGTACATGAGGTATAGCATTGATTATCAGCAGGTTTCGCAAGGACAATCCGATGCCAGCATTGATGCCTGTCCAGCTGACATTGTCTTCAACAGCGACCATGGCCTAGCTCTTATCCCGTGCGTTGGCGATGTTATCAACCTCCCCTCTACGGCGGTCAAAGAAGGGGTTTGCGGCATCGTTAGATCAAGGATTTTCAATTATCTCAGAGGTCCTGAAGAGCTGTACTGTCACGTCAATATTCTCGTTGAGGAGGCGGACATCAATTTCGAAAGTCTCATCTCGGAATACATGCGCAATCAGTCACGTGCTCGCTCGCCTTCTTCATAAAGTCGAAGGCGGGCCAGTCCATTAATGGTTGTGTATGGGTGAGGGTTCAGCAGAGCGAGCGCCTACTGAGCACCAGAGATGAATAGTCACAGCCTAGTGGTTTAACGCGGTACTGCTGGTGTACGCAGGGCCGGACTCATTGTTTTTTGAATGGCGCATTGCAGCACATAGAAATATAAAACCCCGGAAGCAAATACGATTGCGGACAGATAAGCAAACTCAGAGTCTAAAACCCCGGAAACCATATACAATTTAATCGTGATAGAACCCATAATAATTCCGGTACAGTACATGACGCCTGTGAACTGATTGCCCAAAAAACTCAGTATGCCGCTGAAGGCATTGTTCGCACTCAACAGCATTGCTTTCAGTATCGTCCAGCCGAGAACTGGCAGAAAAGCCTTGATCATGAAGGCGAATAACATCGACGATGCAAACAGTTTTATCGGGGTTTCTGCCCACGGCTTGATGGTGCCGTCTACTTCAACGCCGGTATACAAGATGATATTCAGAATAATCGCCATAAGGGTGCATATGCCGAGGCGTATCATTTCCCGCTTAAGCGGGGCCATCATTATCACTGCGTGAATCTTGTTTCCAAAGTATCGTTTTAGTCCTTGGATCGACATTTTTCTTCCTATGCTCTCGGGTATGACGCTGTTGTAGCGTTGTATGACGGTCATGCTTTTACCCGAAGAGAGGTGACGCTTCAACGGTCCTGAATTGCGCAGGGGATCTCATGTCCTTCCCCTGGCTGGGTAGCTTGCTGAGAAATTCTCATCTACCTGCGTGGCAACGATGCGGCCACCCCGCCGCCGTCAGAGCTCTGGAGGACTGGCTGCTGTCAGCAACTCATCGAGTGACGGAACCTTAGCGTTTGCACTGAGGACGAGTGTTCTGGATCGGAGTATGGATACATCAAAGAAAGATTCGCACTCGACTCTTCCGTTTACTTCTCTCCAGTGGGTGACTTCTGGTATCAACTCATTAGGCACCGGGTATAGTGCCATAGGGTTATGGAATACCTCCACTTCAGCAGACCACGGCTCGTAGCCATATTGCGGCCAGAGCTGACCGTAGTCGCTGGACGCTACATCCAACAGAAATGGGATACCTCGTGATGCTCCCGGAGAACGGTCGAAAAACTCACCAAACCGCAAGTATCGGTACCCGTCTAGATGAGCTCCACCTGAGATCGGCACTCGGCTGAGCTTTGGCACTGTGCAGGCATTGGTGAAAATGACCGCTGAAAGATGGGCATTTTCCATTAGCGTAAATAGGCCGTTGGGGCGCCCTGATAGCAGAGATGTCTCTTCCTCCACAGTTATCAGGTGCGTACCACGATGCGCAGATGAGTGAACTGCAAAGCCATAGAGATAGCTGATGAGCGACTCCCTGCTCCACAGCATTGAACTGGGCGCATGGAAATCGGCTAAGGCCAGAATGAGCGGCTTACCCTCCACGTGCGGTAGGGATTCGTAACGCTTGTCCAATTTGTTTTGGATGGTCCTCGCAAACCTTTCTGCAGCCGCTCCTAAGAAACGCTCATGTCGGTCAGCGGGTGGGGGGGACCGGCGAGGCGCCAAAATGCTCATACCGCTCTTCCGGGTTGGCTGTCACTGCTTCAACCCAGGCCTCATCTCCCAGCCTATTCTCGATGTGAAAATCGGGTGATTCTTTAGGCTGGGTGACCAAGAGTCCCTGTTCACGAAAAATCGCTAATAGGTGGGCTTCCCAGAGGCGGGTGTGAAAATTCTCAGTCTGGCAATCGGGAACCCAATTTCTGTCTGGGGATGGCAGTGCGAGATACAGTTGATTCAGCGCCCACGCCCCAATACGGCGGCTTGGATCAAATAGTGATTTGAACACCACGCTTGGTGTGCGCTTACCCATTCTGCTTAGAGGAGCACGTCGTCGTTCACCTGAAGGGAGTGGAAGCGGATGGGCTTGGGTATAGAGAAAATGGCTGATTGAGGCGCGGGCTTCAGACTCGCCAGTGGTGCGCTCACTATGGCTGAGGAGCACCCACACGCTATCGACACGACGCCGCAAGGTGACAATTCCGAAGCTGCCGGAATGGATATTTCGGGTTAGAGCGGCACAAGAAATTCCGTCCTCACTAAGCCATGCCCCTACTGGCGGGCTGTCCCCAAACCCCAACCCTCGTGGAAGCGACAAAGCGATTAGATCGAACATCGGCGCAGCAATTTCTTTCATTCGCTGATCTCGGCAGCCGTCAAAATGCATTCCATCAATGCCTCGGAGCGTGCCCGCCGGCGATGGCATCGGTGGAGGTACCTATTGAAGAAGGGGGCCTTGTTCCACCAGGACATCTCGGTTGGTGAAGATGGTCTCAATGGTTGCAGCCTCGGCAGCCACATGAGTCTTTCGCGTGATCTCTTCAAGGGCCAGTTCGAGCCGGTAGTCTTGGAAATACTCGTACAGCTTTTCAGAGCTCTCGGATATCTCCTCCCACCATTCTTCGCGAACAAGATGTGGATGATCGCTGCGAGTGGGAGAGAGATGTCGAGATCCTTCTCTTCTGCATCTGAATCCGAGTTCAAACCGTCGAAATACCTCTCCAGATGACTCTGGAGCTCCTCAAGCCAGAACTGAGATAGGTTGCTTGGAAGGGAGCTTTCAGGCCCGGTCAGAAGGACTTCATCTCTGAATAGAGCCAGCAGATTGGGGTTTGCCATGGAGGACCTCACGATTAGATTTGAGAGCAACTGGTCAGCATAGTCCACCTCAAGATGACCACCTCCTTGACGCCCATCCTGGTGCTCCTGAGCATCAGACGAGTGAATCGCCCCGAAACCTGTAGATACAAAATGACCGCTTCTCGCCGTTAGCTGCCTTTCTTGAAGGACAGCTTTGGGTCGATAGCGGCCTTCGTGGAGGTTGGTGTCTACGGGGTCGGTTTAGTCAATCTGAATCTCCGGTTTCACCTCCGTGAGGCCGGCCATCGTCATGCATCAGATCTTGATTGACACGCGTGCCGCTTTGGATAGCCTTGCAATTGAGGGCTGCAACTGCGCATTTGTCGGGCCTGGGTACCAGCATGAGCCCCCCGCAATTTTGGCAGCAGAGGAAGCTGGTTCCTCTGAAGTAGTGACGGCGGGCATTGCCAGTCGGATTCTGAACCCAAGGTCGCCAGACTAGGAGCTAAAGGATCGCTGCGACTACTCCTCATCCCTTACCGAAAAGTCACGCGTCGGTCGTAAACGGCCCTTTCCAGGCCAATCAACTTTTGTGATTGGTGAGTAGGGATTTCTCGGCTTTTCTGTGAAAAGCACCCCTTCATTTCACAAAAAAAATGGCGAAGATTCCAATTTCACGGGGTCTGGCCTATCACCTATTTTGTGAACCTACATCAGGTGTAATTCGCCAGACACTAAAAAGCCCGCTGATGCGGGCTTTTTAGTGTCTGCAAAAAATCAGTAGCCGGTGAGAATGTTCACGATCACACCGCTGGCAATAGCCACCAGCACATAGTCGCCATTCACATATAGCCAACGATGATCACGAGGTGGCGCATACAGGTGGCGCGCTTTCCAGTCAGTTACCCAGTAACGGTCTCCACGGTAATGTGGATCAACGGCATGACCCCGCTGTCACTGCTTATGAGGTATCGGCATGCCTTGTTGTGGGTGGAAGTTTGGATCACGGTAAGCAGGACCGCGGCCATTGTCATGTCGGCCCTGGTGCTGTGGTTGACCCTGTGGCGGGTTGCCTTGGTGCGATGGGCCGCCATCATGCCGATCAGGCGGGCCCGGTTGCGCGAAGCTTGCCAGCGGTGTGCTGAGCATGAGCGCGGCGCAGATCACGGTTAGGGCTTTCTTCATTTTGATGCGGTCCTCTGCCTGTTAATCGCCTGGCAAGTATTGATTGCCAGGTTCGGTTAACTGATCAGACCACGATTTTTCCCTTTCAATGTCAGGGCGCAGGTAAAGGTCCGGTAAAGTCTGGCGTTCTTTCAGTTCAGCCCGAGCGCTTTCAAGCGGCGATACAGCGTGCGTTCACTCATGCCAAGATGACTGGCCAGTTCACTGCGCGAGCCTTTGAACTGCTCCAGCGCCTGCGCCAGCTCACCCAGGTCATTGCGACGGCCGCTTCCTTTAGCCGCGCCAGTCAGTCCAGTGTCTTCCGGTAAATGCTCTGGCCTGATCACACCGTCATCGGCAAACAAACGCGCGCGTTCCAGAATGTTGCGCAGTTCGCGGATATTGCCCGGAAACGGATGCAATGCAAGTTGCTGCAAGGCGTCTTCACTCAGCCTGGGCGTCGGCTGGCCGGCCATGCGCTGCAGCAGGCTCTGTGCGAGCAGCGGCAGATCTTCCACCCGTTCGCGCAATGCAGGCAGACGAATCGGGAAGCCGCTGATGCGGTAATACAGGTCTTCTCGGAAGGAGCCATCCGCGACCATTTGTTTAAGTGGTTTATGGGTGGCCGATATCAGGCGGAAATCCGAATGCACAGTGCGCAGGCTGCCCACGGGACGGAAACTCCCGGACTCTATCAGGCGCAGCAACTTCACCTGCATCGCCAGCGGCACTTCACCAATTTCATCGAGGAACAAGGTGCCGCCATGCGCCGCCTCGGCCAAGCCGATCTTGCGCTGATTCGCCCCGGTGAACGCGCCCTTCTCATAGCCGAACAGTTCACTCTCGAACAACGACTCGGTCAGGCCGGTGCAGTCGACCACCACCAGTGGGCCGTTGGCCCTGGGGCTGCCCATGTGCACTGCACGGGCGAACAGCTCCTTGCCGGTCCCTGATTCACCCTGCAGCAACACCGGGATCTGCGCCGGTGCCGCACGCTGCAGGCTGGCCAGCGCGGCCTTGAAGGTTGGCGCGCGGCCGACCAACCCCTGCTCCTGTGGCTGGGCCGAAGCGAGGGTGATGGTGGTGAGGCGTTCGACAAAGGCCACTACCTTGCCCTGCTCATCCAGGATCGGCCGCAACTCCACATCCACATGCTCCGGGCCACGTGGTGTGTGATGAATGTGCAATACCCGCTCCGGTACCTTGCTGTCCCACGCCTTGCGCATCGGGCAATGTTCGCCAGCCTGGTCGCACGGCACAGCGTAGTGGTGCGAAACCCTGTGGCACTTCTCGCCCAGTGGGGCCTGATCATGCCGGCCAAACTGACGGCGATAGGCCGCATTGGCGGCGAGGATGTTGTAGTCGGTGTCCAACACGATGGTCGGAAGGGCATCGTGCTCGAGGTAGGAAACCAGAGCTAGGATGAGAGGATGGGCTTCAGGCATGTCGGCACCGTATGGATGACCGACGCAGGGTAACAAGGACTGCCAAACACTGCCATTGGCTGTCAGTCGACTGCCACCTGGGCTGCCAGTTTTGCCCGCAGCGGTCTGCAACTGGCCGGTTTTATTGGCCAGTGAGTGGCAAAAAGCCTGGCATGCATCTTGATAAAGCTCCTGTCACTGCCTACGCCTGTACAAGGCGGGGCGGATAAATTGGAGAACGTGATGATCATCGGCAACAACCTTCACGTGGACGCCTTCTACGACGAGGCGACCTCGACCATCAGCTACCTGGTCATGGACCGTGAAACCCGACAATGCGCATTGATCGACAGCGTGCTGGATTACGACCCCAAGTCCGGGCGCACCTGTAGCGCTTCGGCTGATCGCTTGGTCGAGCGTGTGAATGAACTGAACGCCAGCGTGCGGTGGGTGTTGGAAACCCATGTGCACGCTGACCACCTTTCAGCGGCTGCCTACCTGAAAGAAAAGCTGGGCGGCCATACCGCAATTGGCGCGCACATTACCCAGGTGCAGAAAGTGTTTGGCGCCTTGTTCAACGCAGAGCCCGGCTTCGCCCGTGATGGCAGCCAGTTCGATGTGCTGCTCGAAGATGAGGAAGGTTTCCGTATTGGCAACCTGCAGGCCCGTGCGTTGCACACGCCTGGGCACACACCCGCGTGCATGAGTTTCATGATCGAAGATGCCGGCGAGATCGCGGTGTTCGTTGGAGACACCTTGTTCATGCCCGATTACGGCACCGCCCGCTGCGACTTCCCCGGGGCCGATGCCCGCACCTTGTACCGCTCAATCCGTCGCCTGCTGGCTTTCCCCGACCAGACTCGGTTGTTCATGTGCCACGACTACCTGCCGGGTGGCCGCGACATGCAGTACGTCACAACTGTCGCCGAGCAGCGCGCCAGCAACATTCACATCCATCAGGGTATCGATGAGGACAGCTTCGTTGCCATGCGCGAAGCCCGTGACAAGACGCTCGAAATGCCCGTACTGATCCTGCCTTCGGTGCAGGTGAACATGCGTAGCGGCCAACTACCCCCTCCGGAGGCGAACGGCGTGAGCTATCTGAAGATCCCGCTGAACAAGCTGTAACCGCCCTGCCCCCATAATCAGATTTCCAGGATTTGCCGCCATGCCTGCCTTGTTGTCCCCTGCCAATACCGACCACCACAAGGTGGTCATCGTCGGTGCCGGTGCCGCCGGGATCGCCACTGCTTCCAGCCTGATCAGCCGCGACCCATCATTGGACGTCGTCTTGATCGACCCTGCCGAAGTGCACTACTACCAACCCGGCTGGACCATGGTCGGTGCCGGTGTGTTCAAGGCACCCAGCACTGCTCGCACCATGGCGTCGACCATTCCTCGCGGTGTGCGCTGGGTCAAGGCGCGGGTAAAAGGATTCGACCCGTTGGGCCAGTTGGTCATCCTCGATGATGCTCGCGCCATCAGCTATGAACAGCTGATCGTCTGCCCCGGCCTCAAGCTGGACTGGGCGGCCATCGATGGGCTCAGCGAGACCCTGGGCCGCAACGGTGTCACCTCCAACTACCGCTACGACCTGGCGCCCTATACCTGGGAACTGGTGCAAAAGCTCAAGCAAGGACGCGCGCTGTTCTGCCAGCCGCCCATGCCGATCAAGTGCGCCGGTGCACCACAGAAGGCGCTGTATCTGTCTTGTGACCACTGGCTGCGCCATGGCCATCTGGGGGCGGTGAAAGCCAGCTTCTACAATGCGGGTGCCGTACTGTTCGGTGTCGCGGATTACGTGCCCGCGCTGATGAAGTACATCGAAAAATACGCCGTCGACCTCAACTTCTCCCACAGGTTGGTTGCCGTAGACGGCCCGGGAAAGCGCGCTACATTCTTGCGTACCCTGCCCGATGGCAGCAGCGAAACGCGCATCGAGGCCTTCGACATGCTGCACGTGGTACCGCCACAGGTGGCGCCAGACTTCATTCGCGAAAGCCCCTTGGCTGATAGCGCCGGCTGGGTTGACGTCGATCCGCATACCCTGCGCCATCGCAAATACACCAACGTTCATGCCTTGGGTGACGTGGCTAACACCAGCAATGCCAAGACCGCCGCTGCGGCCCGCAAGCAGGCACCGGTGGTCGCCAACAATGTGCTGGTGGCGCTGGGCAGGCTGGCGACCCTGGCCCAGTACGACGGCTATGGCTCGTGCCCGCTTACCGTCGAGCGCGGCAAGATCGTCCTGGCCGAATTCACCTATGGCGGCAAGCTGGCACCGAGCTTCCCCAACTGGTTACTCGATGGCCGCAAGCCGACACGCCTGGCCTGGCTGCTCAAGGCACAGGCGCTGCCACCGTTGTACTGGCAAGGCATGCTCAAGGGGCGCGAGTGGTTGGCACGCCCGCAGCTGGTAGCCGAGGGTGGGCAGTGATCGAGCATCAACTGTTAGGGGCGGGCCTTGGCGCAATCATCGGCGCTGTGCTGGCGCTGACCGGCGCAGGCGGTGGCATTCTCGCTGTACCCTTACTGGTGTTCGGCCTGGGGTTATCGATGGTCGAAGCGGCACCGGTGGGCCTGTTGGCTGTAGGTTTGGCTGCAGCGGTTGGCGCAGTGCTGGGCTTGCGCCAAGGGCTGGTACGTTATCGGGCTGCGCTGTTCATTGCGTTGGTTGGTGTGGCAGCAGCGCCGTTCGGGCTGATGCTGGCGCACCGCCTGCCGAATGCACCGTTGCAGGTGGTATTCGCTGGCGTGCTGGTTTATGCCTGCCTGCGCATATGGCGCAAGGCGGCCAAAGAACTGCGTGGCGAAGCCAATGACGCTCATCGCTTTATCGAGCCGTGTGTGCTGAACCCGTTGCAGGGGCGTTTGCGCTGGACCCTACCCTGCGCGCGCGCATTGGCATTCACGGGTGCCTTGTCCGGGTTGTTGTCCGGCCTGCTCGGCGTGGGTGGGGGGTTCGTCATCATCCCTGCCCTGAACCGCTACACCAACCTGCGCATGGCCAGCATCGTTTCCACTTCGCTGGCGGTGATTGCCTTGGTCTCTACCGGCAGTGTGGTCAGCGCCAGCCTTGCGGGCGTCATGCACTGGCAGGTTGGCGCCCCGTTTGCCGTCGGCGCGGTGCTCGGTCTGCTGCTGGCGCGACCCTTGGCAGCCAGGTTGGCCGGGCCGCGTCTGCAGCAGATGTTTGCCGTGGCAGGTTGGGCCGCTGCCCTGTTGTTGGCGGGCAAAGCGCTACTCGGCTAGCAACTCGCTCTGTTCGGCCGCGCACAACGCCAGCAGGTAGTCCCACACCACCCGCAGGCGCACAGACTTGTGCAGCTCGCGTCGGGTGCAGATCCAGTAGCTACGCTGGATGGTCTCACCCGGCAGCACGCGCACCAGTGTCGGGTCGTGGCGGGCCATGTAGTTGGGCAGCACGGCGATGCCCAGCCCGGCGCGGGCGGCAGCTTGCTGGGCGATCACGCTCGTACTGCGAAACACCACGGTGGGTGCTCGGCAGAAACTGTTGAGAAACAGCAGTTCCTGGCTGAACAGCAAATCGTCGACGTAGCCGATCCAGCTGTGCCGGGCCAAGTCTTCGCGGTTGCGCAGTGGCGGTGCGCGGTCCAGGTAGTCCTGGCTGGCGTACAGCGCCAAGCGGTAGTCGGTGAGTTTGCGGGTGATCAGCAGGTCGGCGTTGGGTCGCTCCAGATGGATGCTGATTTCTGCCTCGCGGTTGAGGATGCTGACGAAACGCGGCACCGCTACCAGTTCCACCTCCAGGCCGGGGTAGCGCTCGAACAACGCGTTCATGCGTGGGGTGAAGAACATGATGCCGATGCCTTCGGTTACCCCCAGACGAATCTTGCCCAGCGGGGTGATGGCCTGGGTGATTTCCTCTTGTGCCAGCAAGGCGACGTTCTCCATGGCTTCGGCATGCTTGAGCAGGGCTTGGCCCGAGGGGGTCAGCTCGTAGCCCTGGGCATGCTGCACGAACAGCGCGGTCCCCAGGCTCTGCTCGATGCTCTCGATATGCCGGGCCACGGTGCTGTGGGTAGTGTTCAGGCGCTTGGCGGCGGTCAGCAGGCGGCCGCTGCGCTGCAACTCGAGGAAAAACCGCAGATCATTCCAGTCGAACATGCTTGTCCTTTATGGCAGTTCGTTCCGGCCTCTTCACGGGCATGCCCCACAGGTGCGGTGAACACCCTGAAGGTAACGTGATCCCTGAGGTGCGGGCGAGCCCGCGAAAAGGTCGGTATAGGCTTGCCACTGTGCTAAAACGCACAGCGGCTGCGCGAAATCTCGTGTTTCATCCACGAAATTACTCACTAAGATGGATCGGGACAAGAATAAAAAACAGGCGCGAGGTTGCACATGCCATCAGCCGATTCTGTCTTCGACTACGTGGTCGTAGGGGCCGGTCCCGCCGGATGCCTGCTGGCCAATCGTTTGTCCGCCGACCCTTCCTGCCGCGTGCTGCTGCTGGAGGCGGGGGGCCGCGACAATTATCCCTGGATCCACATCCCCGTCGGTTACCTCTACTGCATCGGCAACCCGCGCACAGACTGGTGCTTCAAGACCGAGGCACAGCCTGGCCTCGGCGGTCGCGCTTTGGGTTATCCAAGGGGCAAGGTGCTAGGTGGCTGTTCGTCGATCAACGGCATGATCTACATGCGGGGCCAAGCCGCCGACTATGACCATTGGGCCGCGCAAGGCAACGACGGCTGGGCGTGGAAAGATGTGTTACCCCTGTTCAAGGCCAGCGAAAACCACTTTGCCGGCGCCAGCGAGCACCATGGCGCGGTGGGCGAATGGCGGGTCGAGCGCCAACGCTACAGCTGGCCGATTCTTGATGCTTTCCGTGATGCCGCCGAGCAGAGTGGTATTGGCAAGGTCGACGATTTCAACACCGGCGACAACCAGGGTTGTGGATATTTTCAGGTCAACCAGCGCAGTGGTGTGCGCTGGAACGCTTCCAAAGCTTTCCTGCGGCCGATCAAGGATCGCGCCAACCTCACTGTGCTGACCGGCGTGCAGGTTGACCAGGTACTGCTCGACAACACCCGCGCACGGGCGGTGAAGGCGCTCTGGCAAGGGACCTGGCATGAGTTTGCGGCGCGCCGCGAGATCATTCTCTGTGCTGGGGCGGTTGGTTCTCCGGGCATCCTCCAGCGCTCCGGCATCGGCCCGCGTCAGTTGCTGGAAAGCTTGGGTATTGGTGTTCGCCACGATATGCCAGGCGTTGGTGGCAACTTGCAGGACCACCTGCAACTGCGCCTGATTTACCAGATCCGCAACACCCGTACCTTGAACCAGATGGCCAACAGCCTGTGGGGCAAGATGGGCATGGGCCTGCGTTACCTCTACGACCGTAGCGGGCCGCTGGCCATGGCGCCGAGCCAGTTAGGCGCGTTCGTGCGTTCAAGCCCTGAACAGGCCACCGCCAACCTTCAATATCACGTGCAGCCGCTGTCACTGGAACGCTTCGGTGAGCCGTTGCATCAGTTCCCGGCCTTTACGGCTTCGGTGTGCAACCTGCGCCCGGCTAGCCGCGGGCGCATCGACATCTGCAGCACCGACATGAACAGCACGCCGCTGATCGACCCCAATTACCTCAGTGCTCCGCAGGACTTGCGGGTTGCTGCCGATGCCATTCGCCTTACCCGGCGCATCGTCCAGGCCCCTGCCCTCGCCGCTTTCGAGCCCAAGGAATATTTGCCGGGCCCAGCGCTGCAAAGCGAGGAAGAACTGTTCGAGGCCGCTGGCAAGATCGGCACCACCATCTTCCACCCGGTCGGTACCTGTCGCATGGGCAACGGTGCCATGGACGTTGTGGATAACCAGCTGCGCGTGCATGGCATCCCCGGTCTTCGTGTCGCTGATGCTTCGATCATGCCGCAGATAACGTCCGGCAATACCTGTTCCCCCACCCTGATGATCGCCGAAAAGGCGGCGCAACTGATCCTCAAAGGAGCGGCTACCCAGACCTACCTGAACGAAGACGCGTTACCGACGCCCTGACCCGGGTGCGTGCAGTACCGGCGGCTTGCGGTCAGAAGTCGCCGACAGTGGAACAACAAGAATAATCACTGTGGCCTAAGGGCCGAGGACAGCAACGATGTCGGATTACATCCAAGAGCAGGGTGCGGCGGCCAGCAGCTCCAGCCGCCGTGAAGAACGCAAGATCATTTTCGCGTCATCCCTCGGGACGGTTTTCGAGTGGTATGACTTTTTTCTCTATGGTGCGCTGGCAGCGGTCATCAGCAAGCAGTTCTTCGCTGGCGTGAACGATACCACCGCTTTCATCTTCGCCCTGATGGCCTTTGCTGCGGGCTTTCTGGTGCGGCCGTTTGGCGCGCTGGTGTTCGGCCGCCTGGGTGACATGATCGGGCGCAAGTACACCTTCCTGGTCACCATCGTGCTGATGGGCCTGTCCACTTTCGCTGTGGGGTTGTTGCCCACCTACGCCAGCATCGGCATCGCCGCACCGATCATCCTGGTGATCCTGCGCATGCTTCAGGGGCTGGCGCTGGGCGGTGAGTATGGCGGTGCCGCCACTTACGTGGCCGAGCATGCGCCGCCCGGCAAGCGTGGCTTGCATACCGGTTTCATCCAGTCCACCGCAACGTTGGGCCTGTTGTTGTCGCTGTTGGTGGTGCTGGGTAGCCGGTATGTCAGTGGCGACCAGTTCGAAACCTGGGGCTGGCGCTTGCCGTTCCTGCTGTCGATCGTGCTGCTGGCGATCTCCACCTGGATTCGCATGAGCATGCACGAGTCGCCGGCCTTTGTGAAAATGAAGGCTCAGGGCAAGGTCAGCAAGTCGCCCATCCGTGAGTCATTCACCTCCTGGCCAAACCTGAAAGTGGTGCTTACCGCCCTGTTCAGCATCAACGCGGGGCAGGCTGTGACCTTCTACACGGCGCAGTTCTACGTTCTGTTCTTCATGACCCAGATGCTGAAAATGGACTCGGCTCAGGCCAACACCCTGCTCATCATCAGCGTTGTGATTGGCGCGCCGTTCTTCGTGTTTTTTGGCTGGTTGTCCGACCGTATCGGCCGCAAGCCGATCCTGATGCTCGGCCTGTTGCTGGCCACGGTACTGTACTTCCCACTGTTCAAGGCGCTGAGCCACTACGCCAACCCGCAGATCGACGCTGCCAGCCGTCAGGCGCCGATCGTGGTCACCGCCGACCCGCAAGGCTGCACATTCCAGTTCGACCCAGTGGGCAAGGCTCGTTTTGACAGCCCGTGCGACAAGGTCAAGACCTTCCTGGTCAAGCAGGGCCTGCCGTACAGCTCGGTAAGCGTGGCCGGCAGTGAAGTGGTGGTCAACATCGGTGACAAGACCATCAACGGCTTTGACGAAACCGCCATGCGTGCTGCAATCGAGCAGGCTGGTTACCCGGCCAAGGCCGACCCTGCGCAGGTTAACCAGGTAATGGTGGTGGTACTGATCGTGGCGATGATCCTGATCGCGACCATGACCTATGGCCCGTTGGCGGCGGTGATGGTCGAGCTGTTCCCGACCCGCATCCGCTACACCTCGATGTCGCTGCCCTACCACATTGGTAATGGCTGGTTTGGTGGTTTCCTGCCTACCGTATCGTTTGCGCTGGTGGTCTATACCGGGGATATCTTCTACGGGCTGTGGTACCCGGTGCTGGTGACCGGGATCAGCCTGGTGGTTGGGATCTTCTGTCTGAGAGAAACCAAGGATGTAGATATCGACAAAGTCTGATGTCCACATGCCATAAAAAAACCGGCTGTAAAAGCCGGTTTTCTTATGCCTCAAAAAAACTTATGCACGATTTTCAGAAAAAATTCATACAAAGAAATAACTAGCAAATTCATAGACTTAGCTATCAATTCAAGCATTTAATCCAAAAACTGCACACAAGTTATCCACAGAAGGTCAAGCCATCTGCTCCTGAGGTTTTTCCGCAGCTGGCGGCAGCGATCCCATGGCCCGCTGGGTCGCTTCGTTCCAAGCTGCAGCGCGGTCGTTGAGTTCGGCAATGGCACGTGGCCCCGTGCCGTTGGCGTACATCGGCTCACCAATTACCACTTCGATTGTACCGGCACGCTTGCCCCAACCGGTCTTGGGCCAGAACTTGCCAGCGTTGTGGGCAATCGGCAGCACCGGCAGCCCGGCATTCACGGCCAGGGCGGTACCGCCGCGCGAGAACTTGCCGATGGTGCCGAACGGCACACGGGTGCCTTCTGGGAAAATCAGCACCCACGTCTTCTGCTTGAGCAGTTCGTCACCCTTGCTCGCCACCTGGCGCAACGCTTCCTTGGGGTTGTCGCGGTTGATCGCGATGGGCCGCAGCATGGCCATGGCCCAGCCGAAGAACGGTACATACAGCAGCTCGCGCTTGAGCACCTGGCTAAGCGGCGAGAAGTACTGGGACAGGAAGAAGGTTTCCCAGGTGCTCTGGTGATTGGACAGAATCACGCAAGGCTCAGCTGGCACGTTCTCGGCGCCAGTGATCTTGTAGTCGATGCCCAGGATGGTGCGCACCAGAAACAGCGCGCAGCGGCACCAGTACACATTGATGAACTTGTAGCGCTTGGGGAACGACAGGAACGGCGCGACGAAGAAGCTCAGCGAGCACCACAGCAGCGAACTGGTGCCCAGCAGCAGGTAAAAAAGAAAGATTCTGATCGCCTGCAGGATCGACATAGTGGCTTGTACCATTGCGGGGCATGCCCGCCTGAGAAAAATGCGCCAGAAGGCGCACTGTTTAAATTAGTTCTCTGGCGATAGCTGCCAGATCGTCGAAAATCAGTGTAGTTTCCGGGACGCCTTTTTCCAGGGTCCGCTCGCCCTTGCCGGTCTTCACCAGCACGGGTTGTGCACCGACGGCCAGGGCGGCCTCCAGGTCACCTTTGCTGTCGCCGACGAACCAGACGCCTTCAAGGCCGATCTGGTAATGCTCGGCGATCGCCCGCAGCATGCCGGGCTTGGGCTTGCGGCAATCGCACCCTTCGTCCGGCCCATGCGGGCAATACACGATGTGGCCCACCTCGCCGCCCTGCTCGGCCACCAGCGCGCGCAGGCGCGCGTGCATGGCCTCAAGGGTTGCCAGCGGGTAGTAGCCACGGGCAATGCCGGACTGGTTGGTGGCCACGGCCACCGTCCAGCCCGCCTTGCTCAACTGCGCGATCGCATCGACCGAACCGGGGATCGGCACCCATTCTTCCAGCGTCTTGATATACGCATCGGAGTCGTAGTTGATCACCCCGTCACGGTCGAGAATCAGCAGTTTCAAGGCTTACCCCAGCAGCGAAATGTCAGCCACGCCCAGGAACAGGCCGCGCAGACGGCTGAGCAGGGCATAACGGTTGGCACGTACCTTGGCGTCTTCGGCGTTGACCATGACCGCCTCGAAGAAGGCATCGACCGGGTCACGCAGGGCCGCCAGGCGGGCCAGCGATTCGCTGTACTGACGTGCCGCAGCCATCGGTTGCACGGCCTGGTCGGCCTGCTGGATGGCCGAGTACAGGGAGAACTCGTTGGCATTGTCGAAGTACTTCGGCTCGACCTGCTCGGCGATGGCACCTTCGGCCTTGCTCAGCAGGTTCGACACGCGCTTGTTCACCGCGGCCAGGGCCTCGGCTTCCGGCAGTTTGCGGAACGCCTGCACGGCTTGTACGCGCTGGTCGAAGTCCAGGGCGGAGCCTGGCTGCAGTGCGCGTACCGACAGGTACGTGGCCACGTCGATGCCTTCGTCTTCGTAACGCGCGCGCAGGCGGTCGAAAATGAACTCCAGTACTTGCTCGGCCAGGCCGGGGGCCTTGACCTTGGCGCCGAACTGCTTGACCGCAAACTCGACTGCACCGGTCAGGTCCAGGTCCAGTTGCTTCTCGATCAGGATACGCAGCACGCCCAGAGCCGCACGGCGCAGGGCGTACGGGTCCTTGCTGCCGGTAGGCAGCATGCCGATGCCGAAGATGCCCACCAGGGTGTCGAGCTTGTCGGCGATGGCCACGGCAGCACCGGTGAGGGTCTGCGGCAGCTCGGCACCAGCACCGCGCGGCATGTACTGCTCGTTCAGGGCCAGGGCTACGTCTTCCGGCTCACCGTCGTTGAGCGCGTAGTAGTAACCGGCAACACCCTGCATTTCAGGGAATTCGCCGACCATCTCGGTGGCCAGGTCGCACTTCGACAGCAGCCCGGCACGGCCAGCGCGCTGGGCGTCGCCGCCGATCAGCGGGGCAACGAAGGCGGCCAGCCTGGAAACACGTTCGGCCTTGTCGTACACGGTGCCGAGCTGAGCCTGGAACACCACGTTCTTGAGGCGCTCGTTGAAGGTTTCCAGCGGCTGCTTCTTGTCCTGCTTGAAGAAGAACTCGGCGTCGGTCAGGCGTGGGCGCACGACCTTTTCGTTGCCTTGCACGATCTGCTTCGGGTCGCGGCTTTCGATGTTGGCCACGGTGATGAAGCGCGGCAGCAGCTTGCCTTCGCTGTCCAGCAGGCAGAAGTACTTCTGGTTGTCCTGCATGGTGGTGATCAGGGCTTCCTGCGGCACCTCGAGGAAACGCTCTTCGAACGAGCACACCAGCGGCACTGGCCATTCGACCAGAGCAGTCACTTCGTCCAGCAGCGCCGGCGGCACGATGGCAGTGCCCTCCTGCTGCATGGCAAGCTCGGCGGTACGCTTGCTGATCAGCTCGCGGCGTTCGGCGAAGTCGGCCAGCACGTGAGCTTTACGCAGGTCTTCGACATAGTTGGCCGGGGTAGTGATGACCACGGTTTCCGGATGATGGAAGCGGTGGCCACGGGATTCACGGCCGGCCTTCTGCGACAGAATGGTGCAGTCGACCACCTGGTCGCCCAGCAGCATTACCAGCCATTGGGTTGGGCGCACGAACTCTTCACGGCTGGCCGCCCAGCGCATGCGCTTGGGGATCGGCAGGTCGTTCAGCGAATCTTCGACGATGGTCGGCAGCAGGTCAGTGGTGGCCTTGCCCGGGATGTGCTGGGAGAAGCGCAGCTTGGGGCCGCTCTGGTCGATCTCGGCCAGTTCCACACCGCACTTCTTGGCGAAGCCCAGCGCAGCCTGGGTCGGCTCGCCTTCGGCGTTGAAGGCAGCCTGCAGGGGCGGGCCGTCGATGTTGATGCTGCGGTCAGGCTGCTGCACGTCCAGCTGGCGAATCAGCACGGCCAGACGACGCGGCGCGGCGTACACCTGCTTGCCGGTGTAGTTCAGGCCAGCAGCCTGCAGGCCTTTTTCGATACCGGCCAGGAAGGCGTCGCCAAGGCTGGCGAGGGCCTTGGGTGGCAGCTCTTCGGTGCCCAGTTCTACCAGAAAATCTTGAGCACTCATTGTGCAGCCTCCAGCTTAGCCAACACTTCGTCACGCAGTTCAGGGGTGGCCATCGGGAAGCCCAGGCGTGCGCGGGCTTGCAGATAGCTTTGCGCCACGTCCCGGGCCAGGGTACGTACACGCAGGATGTAACGCTGGCGCTCGGTTACCGAGATGGCGCGGCGGGCGTCCAGCAGGTTGAAGGTGTGCGAGGCCTTCAGGACCATTTCATAGGTCGGCAGCGGCAGCTCCAGCTTGATCAGGCGGTTGGCTTCGCTTTCGTAGAAATCGAACAGTTCGAACAGCTTGTCGACGTTGGCATGTTCAAAGTTGTAGGTCGACTGCTCCACCTCGTTCTGGTGGAACACGTCGCCATAGGTGACCTTGCCGAACGGGCCGTCGGCCCACACCAGGTCGTACACCGAATCGACGCCCTGGATGTACATGGCCAGGCGCTCCAGGCCGTAGGTGATTTCACCGGTGACCGGGTAGCACTCGATGCCGCCAACCTGCTGGAAGTAGGTGAACTGGGTCACTTCCATGCCGTTGAGCCAGATTTCCCAGCCCAGACCCCAGGCGCCGAGGGTCGGCGATTCCCAGTTGTCTTCGACGAAACGAATGTCGTGCACCAACGGATCCAGGCCGATGGCTTTCAGCGAGCCGAGGTACAGCTCCTGGAAGTTGGCCGGGTTCGGTTTGAGCACCACCTGGAACTGGTAGTAGTGCTGCAGGCGGTTGGGGTTTTCGCCATACCGCCCGTCGGCAGGACGACGGCTCGGCTGCACATAGGCGGCGTTCCAGGTTTCTGGACCCACGGCGCGCAGGAATGTAGCGGTGTGGAAAGTGCCGGCGCCTACTTCCATATCGTAGGGCTGAAGTACCACACAACCTTGAGCTGCCCAGTAGTTCTGCAGGGCAAGGATCAGGTCTTGGAAGGTACGCACGGCTGGCGTAGGCTGGCTCACGAAATTCACCTGTATCTGGGGATGCGGATGTAAAGAGCGGGAGTATAACCTGATTCGCCTCGCCCTCTACTCATTGGAGCCTTATGCCACGCTGCTTTTGGTGTACCGACGATCCGTTGTACCAGGCCTACCACGACCAGGAATGGGGGATGCCACAGCGCGACCCGGCGTTGCTCTTCGAGATGCTTTTGCTCGAAGGGTTCCAGGCAGGGCTTTCATGGATTACCGTTTTGCGCAAACGCGAGCGTTATCGCCAGGTGATGTACGGCTTCGACCCCGTGAAGCTGGCGGCCATGGGCGACGAACGCATCGAAGAATTGATGCAGGATGCAGGCATCATCCGCAATCGCCTCAAGCTCAAGGCTGCGCGGCGCAACGCCCAGGCCTGGCTGGCTGTGGATAACCCTGCCGAATGGCTGTGGTCGTTCGTCGGCGGCTCGCCGAAGATCAACCACTTCAAGGCGCGCGGCGACGTGCCAGCTGTTACCGATGAAGCCAAGGCAATGAGCAAGGCCTTGCAGAAAGCTGGCTTCACGTTCGTCGGTCCGACCATCTGCTACGCCTTCATGCAGGCCACCGGCATGGTCATGGACCACACCACCGACTGCGATCGCTACGCCGCCTTGTTGCGCTGAGGGGTTACAATGCGCGCCTTGCTGAAATAAGGAATTCGCCTGTGGAAAAGTTCAAGGGCGCCCTGATGGTCGGGGTGCTGCGCCTGTTTGCCAAGCTGCCCTGGGGCGCTGTGCAGCGTGTCGGCGCCGGTATTGGCTGGCTGATGTGGAAAATCCCCAACAGTTCGCGCAACGTGGTACGGATCAACCTGGCCAAGTGCTTCCCGGAGATGGACCCGGTTGCCCGTGAGCAACTGGTGGGCCAGGCGCTGCGGGATATCGGTAAATCCTTTGTCGAAAGTGCCTGTGCCTGGATCTGGCCGCCACAACGCTCGCTGGAGCTGGTCAAGGAAGTGCATGGCCTGGAAGTGCTGGAGCAGGCTTTGGCCTCAGGTAAAGGGGTGGTCGGCATCACCAGCCACCTGGGCAACTGGGAAGTGTTGAACCACTTCTACTGCAACCAGTGCAAACCGATCATCTTCTACCGCCCGCCGAAGCTGAAGGCGGTGGATGATCTGCTGCGCGAGCAGCGCGTGCAGATGGGCAATCGCGTGGCACCGTCGACCAAGGAAGGCATCCTCAGCGTGATCAAGGAAGTGCGCCGTGGTGGCCAGGTGGGTATTCCTGCCGACCCGGAGCCGGCGGAATCGGCGGGCGTGTTCGTACCGTTCCTCGGCACCCAGGCGCTGACCAGCAAGTTCGTGCCGAACATGCTGGCCGGTGGCAAGGCGGTAGGTGTGTTCCTGCATGCGCTGCGGTTGCCGGATGGCTCGGGCTTCAAGGTGTTCCTGGAGGCGGCGCCAGAGGAGATGTACAGCACCGACGTGAATGTGTCGGCGGCGGCGATGAGCAAGGTGGTCGAGCGCTATGTGCGCGAGTACCCCAGCCAGTACATGTGGAGCATGAAGCGCTTCAAGAAGCGCCCGGCTGGCGAGCCGCGCTGGTATTAAGCCATTCACCGCCCTCTGGTAGGAGCGGGTTTNCCCGCTCCTACAGGGACCGCGTCAACCCGCTGCTCTGTTGAGCTTCTTCAGGAATACGGTCATTTCTTTTTCGGCCTGCTTGTCACCATGGGCCTGCGCCGCCACGATCCCGTCTTCCCACGCCTTGCGCGCCGCCGCCAGGTCGCCCTGCAACTGATAGGCCTTGCCCAGCAGCTTCCATGCTGCCGAGTATTTCGGATCCTGCTCTACACAGCGCGCCAGGTGCACCGCTGCTTCAGCGCCGTTGCCTTCATCCAGCCAGGCCTTGCCCAGGCCAAACCTCAGCAGCGGGTTATCCACACCTTTGGCCAGCATCTTCTCCAGCGATTCGCGCATGCCCTCTTCTCCTAGAAGAAACTCAAGCCGACGTGGAACAGCTTCTCCACATCACGAATGTGCTTTTTATCCACAACGAACAGGATCACATGGTCACCCGATTCGATCACGGTGTCGTCGTGGGCAATCATCACCTCTTCGTCACGGATGATCGCGCCGATGGTGGTTCCCGGTGGCAGGGCAATGTTCTCGATCGCCTTGCCGACCACCTTGCTCGACTTCGAATCGCCATGTGCCACCGCCTCGATCGCTTCGGCCGCACCACGGCGCAGCGAGTGCACACTGACGATGTCGCCGCGACGGACGTGCGCCAGCAGGGTACCGATGGTAGCCAGCTGCGGGCTGATGGCAATGTCGATATCGCCGCCCTGCACCAGGTCGACATAAGCCGGGTTGTTGATGATGGTCATCACCTTGCCTGCGCCCAGGCGCTTGGCCAGCAGCGACGACATGATGTTGGCTTCGTCATCGTTGGTCAGGGCCAGGAAAATATCGGCGTCGGCGATGTTCTCTTCGAGCATCAGGTCTTTGTCCGAAGCGCTGCCCTGCAGCACTACCGTGCTTTCGAGGGTATCGGAGAGGTGCCGACAACGCGCCGGGCTCATCTCGATGATCTTCACCTGATATCGGCTTTCGATGGCTTCCGCCAGGCGCTCGCCGATCTGCCCGCCGCCCGCGATGACAATGCGTTTATTGGTCTCGTCGATGCGGCGCAGTTCGCCCATCACCGCACGGATATCCTTCTTCGCGGCAATGAAGAACACCTCGTCGTCGGCTTCGATCACCGTGTCGCCACGCGGGGTGATCGGCCGGTCGCGGCGGAAGATGGCTGCCACTCGGGTGTCGACGTTGGGCATATGCGCACGGATCTGGCGCAATTGCTGGCCGACCAGCGGGCCGCCATAGTAGGCCTTCACTGCCACGAGCTGGGCCTTGCCCTCGGCGAAGTCGATCACCTGCAGCGAGCCTGGGTGTTCGATCAGGCGCTTGATGTAATTGGTCACCACCTGCTCGGGGCTGATCAGAACGTCGACCGGGATATGGTCGTTGTCGAACAGCTCTTCGCGGGTCAGGTAGGACGATTCGCGCACCCGTGCAATCTTGGTCGGGGTATGGAACAGCGAATAGGCCACCTGGCAGGCAACCATGTTGGTCTCGTCACTGTTGGTTACTGCCACCAGCATGTCGGCGTCGTCGGCACCGGCCTGACGCAGCACCGTCGGCAGTGAGCCGCGGCCCTGGACGGTGCGGATGTCCAGGCGGTCGCCAAGGTCGCGCAGGCGGTCGCCGTCGGTGTCGACCACGGTAATGTCGTTGGCTTCGCTGGCCAGGTGTTCAGCCAGCGTACCGCCTACCTGCCCTGCGCCGAGGATGATGATCTTCATGCGCTACTCCCTATCCTTTGTTCTTATCCGCGCGAGGCGGCGATCTTGATCAGCTTGGCATAGTAGAAACCGTCGTGACCGCCTTCCTGGGCCAGCAGCTGACGGCCGTGGGGCTGGCGCAGGCCGGCTTCGGTCGCCAGGTCCAGCTCACGGGCGCCCGGGGTGCGGGCGAGGAAGGCTTTGATCACTTCAGTGTTTTCGGTCGGCAAGCTGGAGCAGGTGGCGTATAGCAGCATGCCGCCCACTTCCAAGGTCGGCCACAGGGCATCGAGCAGCTCGCCTTGCAGCGTGGCCAAAGCCGGGATGTCGTCGGCTTGGCGGGTCAGCTTGATGTCCGGGTGGCGGCGAATCACGCCGGTGGCCGAGCACGGCGCGTCGAGCAGAATGCGCTGGAATGGCTTGCCGTCCCACCAGCTGGCAGTGTCGCGGGCATCGCAGGCGATCAGCTCGGCGTCCAGCTGCAGGCGGTCGAGGTTTTCTCGCACGCGGGTCAGCCGCTTGGCTTCGAGATCGATGGCCACCATGTGCGCCAGGCCAGCCTCGGCCTCCAGCAGGTGGCAGGTTTTGCCGCCCGGTGCGCAGCAAGCATCGAGCACGCGTTGACCGGGGGCCAGTTCCAGCAGGTCGGCAGATAGCTGCGCAGCTTCGTCCTGCACGCTCACCCAGCCTTCGGCGAAGCCTGGCAGGCCGCGCACGTCGCAGGCTTCGGCCAGCACGATGCCATCCCGGCTGTACTGGCATGCGCTGGCGCCGATGCCGGCTTCGGCCAGCAGTGCCAGGTAGGCATCGCGGCTATGGTGACGGCGATTGACCCGCAGAATCATCGGTGGGTGGGCATTGTTGGCGGCGCAGATGGCTTCCCACTGCTCTGGCCAGAAAGCTTTCAGCGCTTTTTGCAGCCAGCGCGGGTGCGCGGTACGCACCACCGGGTCGCGCTCCATGCCGGCGAGCAGCTCCTCGCCTTCGCGCTGTGCACGGCGCAGTACGGCATTGAGCAGGCCCTTGGCCCACGGCTTCTTCAGTTTCTCGGCACAGCCCACGGTCTCGCCGATGGCGGCATGGGCCGGAATGCGCGTGTAGAACAGCTGGTACAGGCCGACCAGCAGCAGCGCCTGAACATCGGCATCGGCTGCTTTGAAGGGTTTTTGCAGCAGCTGTGCGGCCAGCAGGTCGAGGCGTGGCTGCCAGCGTGCGGTACCGAACGCCAGGTCCTGGGTCAGGCCGCGGTCGCGTTCATCTACCTTGTCCAGTTGCGCCGGCAGCGAGCTGTTCAGCGAAGCCTTGCCGCTGAGCACAGCAGCAAGCGCACGGGCGGCGGCGAGGCGTGGGTTCATTGGCCCAGCACCTTGCCGGCGGCGAACTTCTCGCGGCGGCTGTTGAACAGGTCACTGAAGCTCAATGCCTTGCCGCCAGGCAGTTGCAGGCGGGTCAGGCTCAGGGCTTGGTCACCGCACGCAACTACGAGGCCGTCCTTGCTGGCGGAAAGTATCTCGCCCGGGGCGCCTTGGCCTGTGGACAGGTTGGCGGCCAGCACCTTGACGCTTTCACCGTCCAGCATGCTGTGGCACACCGGCCATGGGTTGAAGGCGCGGATCAGGCGTTCCAGCTCGACGGCCGGGCGGGTCCAGTCGATACGCGCTTCGTCCTTGTTCAGTTTGTGCGCGTAGGTGGCCAGGGCATCGTCCTGTATTTCGCCTTGCAGCGAACCGTCAGCCAGGCCGGCGATGGCCTGAACGACTGCGGGCGGGCCCATTTCGGCCAGGCGATCGTGCAAGGTGCCGCCGGTGTCCTCGGCGCTGATCGGGGTGACGACCTTGAGCAGCATCGGCCCGGTGTCCAGGCCGGCCTCCATGCGCATCACGGTCACGCCGCTTTCGGCGTCGCCGGCTTCCACGGCACGCTGGATCGGCGCGGCACCGCGCCAGCGTGGCAGCAGGGAAGCGTGGCTGTTGATGCAACCCAGGCGCGGGATATCCAGCACCACCTGCGGCAGGATCAGGCCGTAGGCGACCACTACCATCAGGTCTGGTTTCAGTGCGGCCAGTTCGGCCTGCGCATCGGCATTGCGCAGGGTCTGCGGCTGGAACACCGGGATGTCATGGGCCACGGCCAGTGCCTTGACCGCACTTGGCATCAGCTTTTGGCCACGGCCGGCCGGGCGGTCGGGCTGGGTGTAGACGGCCACGATCTCGTAGGGGCTGTCGAGCAGGGCCTTGAGGTGTTCGGCGGCAAACTCTGGAGTGCCTGCAAAGACGATGCGCATGGAGTTCTCGCTTCAAAAAAGAAAAAGGCTTGCCGGAGCAAGCCTTCAGGAAGGTGGGGATCAGGCTTGCTGGCGATGCTGCTTTTCCAGCTTCTTCTTGATCCGGTCGCGCTTGAGCTGCGACAGGTAGTCGACGAACAGCTTGCCGTTGAGGTGATCGAATTCGTGCTGTACGCACACCGCCAGCAGGCCTTCGCATTCCAGTTCGAATGGCTTGCCGTCGCGGTCCTGGGCCTTGACCCGGACACGCAGCGGACGGTCGACGTTCTCGTAGAAGCCCGGTACCGACAGGCAGCCCTCCTGGTACTGGCCCATGTCATGGGTCAGCTCTTCGACCGACGGGTTGATGAAGACGCGCGGTTCGCTGCGGTCTTCGCTGAGGTCCATGACCACAACCTGCTTGTGCACGTTCACCTGGGTAGCGGCCAGGCCGATGCCAGGGGCTTCGTACATGGTTTCAAACATGTCGTCGATCAGCTGACGCAGGGCGTCGTCGAACTCCGTCACCGGTTTGGCGAGGGTGCGCAGGCGCGGGTCCGGGAATTCGAGAATGTTCAAGATGGCCATAAGGTCAGGCAGTCACTGTGCGTTCGGTTGAAAACTGAGCACACATAATAAAGGGAAACGGGGATTTCGGCACCTGGCAAGCTCGTCTAGGGTGACTATGGGCTTGATAGCCCCCAATCAATGGACAGCTTTTCAAAGTGTTACTCACAGAGTTATCCACAGGTTGTGCCACATAGATGGCCCTGTTTCGATCAAGGACGATCCCCATGCCCAGTTACCATTCGTCGCTCTGCCCGCCTGCTGAACTGGAGGCCCGATTACGCCTGCATCGCTTGCCCGAGACAGGATTGCGACGTTTTCGCACCTTGCTGGATGCGTTCGGCAGCGCCTCTAGTGCGCTTAGCGCTCCCGGTTCGGCCTGGCGAGCGTTGGGCATCCCCCAAGCCACCATCGATGCCCGGCGCAGTGCCGAGGTACGCGAGGGCGCGCTCGCCGCAATGGCCTGGTTAGAGCGCCCTGGCCAGCATTTGCTGATGTGGGACGGCCCAGACTACCCAGCCTTGCTGGCAGAAATCGACGATGCTCCGCCGCTGCTTTTTGTCGCTGGCGAACCTGCCTTGCTCGATCGTCCTCAGCTGGCGATCGTGGGCAGCAGACGTGCCACACCCCCGGCGCTCGACACCGCCCGGGCATTTTCCCGCTACCTCGCGCAGGCTGGTTTCACCATCACCAGCGGGCTGGCGGTAGGTGTCGACGGTGCCGCTCATCGGGCCGCGTTGCAGGCCGGTGGGTGCACGATTGCCGTACTCGGTACGGGGCTGCAAAAACTTTATCCACAGCGCCATCAAGAGCTTGCGCAGGCGATGATCGACAACGGCAGTGCGCTGGTTTCCGAGTATCCGCTGGACGCCGGGCCACTGCCCGGCAACTTCCCACGGCGCAACCGCATCATCAGTGGCCTGTCGCTAGGTGTACTGGTGGTTGAGGCGAGCCTCGCCAGTGGCTCGCTGATCACGGCGCGCCTGGCCGCAGAGCAAGGCCGTGAGGTGTACGCCATTCCGGGCTCCATTCATCACCCGGGGGCCAAGGGCTGCCACCAGCTGATTCGTGATGGGGCGCTGCTGGTGGAAACTGTGGAGCAGATCCTGGAAAGCTTGCAGGGCTGGCAGAACCTGCCGCCTGCGGTTGTGGACAGGTTCGACCACCCCCTGCTCGCCCTGCTGCATGCCGCACCCCAGACCAGTGAAAGCCTGGCCCACTGCAGCGAGCAGCCGCTGGCCGACGTGCTGGCGCAGTTGACCGAGCTGGAGCTGGAAGGCCGGGTCAGCAATGAAGCCGGGCGTTGGTTTGCCCGCGCGGGCTAAGTACACTGCGCACAAGCAAGGTATTCAGGCGGAGAAACAGCAATGGTGAGCAGTTTTCGTGTGCAACAAGCCGCACGTGAGATCCGGGCGGGCGCAGTAATCGCCTACCCGACGGAAGCGGTCTGGGGCCTGGGCTGCGACCCATGGAACGAGGACGCGGTGTATCGCCTGCTGGCGCTGAAGTCGCGTCCTGTGGATAAAGGGCTGATTCTGATCGCTGACAATATCCGTCAGTTCGACTTCCTGTTCGAGGACTTCCCCGAAGACTGGATCGACCGCATGGGCAGCACCTGGCCGGGGCCGAACACCTGGCTGGTGCCGCACCAGGACCTGTTGCCCGAATGGGTGACCGGGCAGCATGACACGGTGGCGCTGCGGGTCAGTGATCACCCGGTGGTGCGTGAGCTGTGCGCGCTGGTGGGGCCGCTGATTTCCACCTCGTGCAACCCTGGCGGGCGCCCGGCGGCGAAGACCCGCTTGCGGGTTGAGCAGTACTTCCATGGCCAGTTGGACCTGGTGCTTGGCGGTGCGCTGGGCGGGCGGAAAAACCCGAGTGTGATTCGCGACCTGGCAACCGGCGAAGTCGTTCGCCCGGGTTGATACCTATCCACAGGCCTGGCTCGGGACTCGGGCCCCTGTGGGCATGCCCACAGGTTAGGGCCAAATCCACCGCAGGGTTTTCTGATTTTTACCAAAATGTCTGTCCAGCTGGGCACTTCGGAAATATCCTACGAATCGCGTCTCCTTCCATCACCTTCTAAGTGGGAACCTCTGCCTCTAGGCTCTATCCGTCGCCGAATAACTTGGCGATCGGGTGTGGTAGCCCGGACGCATTTTTTCCATGACAGTCTATGGTGGCTGTGCGTGGGAGGCTTTCGAGCCTGCCTGGATTGGAAAATGCCCGGGTCTACCACCTCGCGTACAGTCGCCACCCATTCACGTGGTAGTGAGGGTTGGCGGCCTTGAGGAGCATTTTCCAATGATGAAGAAAATAGTCCCCGATCCACCTCTCCCATGCACCTCCACCCGCCCCTTCGGCCGCTGCGATGCCGGCCACGATCCACTCTTCACCGTCAACCCAAACATTTCTGCCGAGGACGCTCTGGTCCACGTAGCCCTGTACCTGCGCAGCGCTTACGAAACCGGCTACAAAGCTTTGGACTACATGCGTGAAGAAGGCCGTGGCATGTTCTGGTCGAACCTGCATGCGATTGAGATGGCAGAGGGTGTGATCGAGGCGATACTCGATGGCATCGAGTCGACTCCACCGCTGACAAACCGACCCTCACAGGCATAGCGAAGCTATCGAAGCCGACGCAGTACCTGTGGGAGCGGGCTTGCCCGCGAACACCGGCAAAGCCGGTGCCATCCATCGCGGTGGCTTCTTCGCGGGTAAACCCGCTCCTACATGGATGTGTGTGGCTCAGGGGATTAGTACAGTCGATCCTACAGTCCGCCGCGCCGACAGCTCTGCCTGCGCCTTGGCCGCCTCGCTCAGTGGATACCGCTGCTGGATGTCCACAACCAGCTTCCCGCTCGCAATCATCGCAAACAGGTCATCGGCCATGGCCTGAGTGTTCTCGGCATTGTTGGCATAGGTGGCCAAGGTCGGCCGGGTGACATACAGCGAGCCCTTCTGCGCCAGGATCCCCAGGTTCACCCCGCTCACCGCACCGGAAGCATTGCCAAAGCTCACCATCAACCCACGCGGGCGCAGGCAGTCCAGCGAGGTCAGCCAGGTGTCGGCACCCACGCCGTCGTACACCACCGGGCATTTCTTACCGTCGGTCAGCTCCAGTACGCGCTTGGCCACATCTTCACGGCTGTAGTCGATGGTCGCCCAAGCCCCCAGCGCCTTGGCCCGTTCGGCCTTCTCGGCAGAGCTCACGGTGCCGATCAGCTTGGCGCCCAGGGCCTTGGCCCATTGGCAAGCCAGCGACCCTACACCACCGGCTGCGGCATGGAACAGGATCACATCACCCGCCTTCACCTCATAGGTCTGCTTCAGCAGGTACTGTACGGTCAAACCCTTGAGCATCACCGCTGCCGCCTGCTCGAAGCTGATGGTGTCCGGCAGCTTGACCAGGTTGGCTTCCGGTAGCGTATGCACCTCGCTGTAGGCGCCCAGCGGGCCGCCGGCATGTGCCACACGGTCTCCTACCTTCAGCCGGGACACGCCTTCGCCCACGGCCTCTACCACACCTGCCGCTTCGGTACCTAGGCCAGAAGGCAGGGACGGCGGCGCATACAGCCCGCTTCGGAAGTAGGTGTCGATGAAGTTCAGGCCGATCGCATGGTTACGCACACGCACCTGCTGTGGCCCGGGCGGGGTGGGTTCGAATTCCACAAACTGCAGCACTTCCGGGCCGCCATGCTGGCTGAACTGGATACGCTTGGCCATCTCGCACTCCTGTAGTCGGGATCGGGAAAGGCCTTCTATCGGACGCCTTTGCTTGGTCGTCGTCAACTGCGGCGCGCGCGCTGGCGGTGGTATGCTACGCGGCGAATTCTTCCCTGCCCGTTCCTGGTGACCCGATGACTAGCCGCACCGAGGCCGTGAAAGCCTACCTGCTCGACCTGCAAGACCGCATCTGCTCTGCCCTCGAAACAGAAGACGGCGGTGCCCGCTTCGTCGAGGACGCCTGGGTGCGCGAAGCCGGTGGCGGGGGCCGCACGCGGGTGATCGGCGACGGTAAGGTGATCGAGAAAGGCGGGGTCAACTTCTCCCATGTGTTTGGTGCCGGCCTGCCTCCCTCGGCCAGCGCCCACCGCCCCGAGCTGGCAGGCCGTGGCTTCGAAGCCTTGGGCGTGTCGCTGGTGATACACCCGTACAACCCGCATGTGCCGACTTCCCACGCCAACGTTCGCTTCTTCATCGCCGAAAAGGAAGGTGAAGAGGCCGTATGGTGGTTCGGCGGCGGCTTTGACCTGACGCCATACTATGGCAACGAAGAAGACTGCGTTCACTGGCACCGAGTGGCCGAGCAGGCCTGCGCGCCGTTTGGCGCCGATGTGTACCCACGCTACAAGGCCTGGTGCGACCGCTACTTCCACCTCAAGCACCGTGGTGAGCCACGTGGTATCGGCGGCTTGTTCTTCGATGACCTGAACGAGTGGGACTTCGACACGTGCTTCGCCTTCATCCGCGCCATCGGCGATGCCTACATCAACGCCTACCTGCCGATCGTCCAGCGCCGCAAAGACACGCCTTACACCCCGCAACAGCGCGAGTTCCAGGAATACCGCCGCGGCCGCTACGTGGAGTTCAATCTGGTCTACGACCGTGGCACCCTGTTCGGCCTGCAATCCGGTGGCCGTACCGAGTCCATCCTCATGTCGCTGCCGCCTCAGGTGCGCTGGGGCTACGACTGGAAGGCTGCACCCGGCAGCGAAGAAGCGCGCCTGACCGAGTATTTCCTGCAGGACCGCGACTGGCTCGGCCAGTAAGCCTGTGGATAACCAAGGAGCCGTCATGGACCAGTACGTCGTTTTTGGTAACCCCATCGGCCACAGCAAGTCGCCGCTGATCCACCGCCTGTTCGCCGAGCAGACCGGTCAGGACCTGGAATATGCCACGCTGCTGGCGCCGTTGGACGAGTTCAGCGACTGCGCGCGCGGCTTCTTCAAGCAAGGCAGTGGCGGTAATGTCACCGTGCCGTTCAAGGAAGAGGCCTACCGCCTGTGCGACAGCCTGACCCCGCGTGCCCGGCGCGCAGGCGCAGTGAACACGCTGAGCAAGCTGGCTGATGGCACCCTGCAGGGCGACAACACCGACGGCGCTGGCCTGGTGCGCGACCTGACGGTGAATGCCGGGGTCGAGCTGGCTGGCAAGCGCATTCTCATCCTCGGTGCCGGTGGCGCCGTGCGCGGCGTGCTGGAGCCTATTCTGGCGCACAAGCCGCAGTCGCTGGTGATTGCCAACCGTACCGTGGAAAAGGCCGAGCAGCTGGCGCGCGAGTTCGATGAACTGGGGCCGGTGGTGGCCAGCGGGTTTGCCTGGTTGCAGGAACCTGTGGATGTGATCATCAACGCCACCTCGGCGAGCCTGGCCGGGGAGTTGCCGACTATTGCCGACAGCCTGGTCGAGGCGGGTCGTACGGTTTGCTACGACATGATGTATGGCAAGGAGCCGACGCCGTTTTGCCAGTGGGCTACCAAGCTGGGGGCTGCCAAGGTATTGGATGGGCTGGGGATGCTGGCTGAGCAGGCGGCTGAGGCCTTCTTTATCTGGCGTGGCGTGAGGCCGGATACGGCGCCGGTGTTGGCTGAACTGCGCCGGCAACTCGCTCGGGGCTGAGATGGCCGGGGCCGCTTTGCGGCCCTATCGCGNCGATAGGGCTGCAAAGCAGCCCCAGGACCCAACCTCATTCCTCAAACCGGATCGGGCACAACTCCACCCCTTCCAGCTTCTGCAACTCCTCGATCACTTGGGGCCTGGCCCGGTGCAAGGTCAAACTCCCCCCCAATCGCCGCAACCTTCGTGCCTCACGGTGCAACATATCCACACCCGAGTAATCGATGAAATTCACCTGCCGGGCATCGATCACTACATGCGGCCCTTGGCAGCGCTGCAAGCGCACCTGCAGGTAATGCGCCGCACCAAAGAAAATCGACCCACCTACCCGCAAGACATCCGCGTCCCCTTCACGGCTTTGTTGGATCCGTGGTCGTGAGGTGCGCTTCAAATAGAAGAACAGCGAAGCCAGCACCCCGGCATAGATGGCCGTCTGCAGCTCCAGCAGCAATGTCGCTGCAGCCGTCAGCGCCATCACCAGAAACTCCGAGCGGCTGACCCGGAACAATGCACGGATCCCTCGGTGGTCCACCAACCCCCAGCAGATCAGCAAAATGCTGCCGGCCATTGCCGGTATCGGCAGGTGCGCGATCAGGCCGGCGCCGGTCACGGCGAACAACGCCACCCACAGCGCAGAAAACACCCCGGCCATCGGTGAGCGGGCGCCCGCCTCGTAGCTCAGGCCCGAGCGGGTGAAGGAGCCGGCAGACAGGTAACCAGAGAAAAATGCACCGGCAATGTTCGACAGGCCCTGTGCGCGTATTTCCTGGTCCGGGTCGATCAGCTGTTCTGAACGTGCCGATAGCGAGCGGGCAATCGACAGGCTGGTGACCAACCCCAGCATGCCTACCGCAACGGCGCTGGGCAGTAAACGCAGCATGAGCTCCACGTCCAGCAAAGGCAGCGGGCTGAAAGGCGGGAGTTGCCCGGTGAACGCTGCCACCCGCGGCACATGGCCAAAGAAGCCCGGCAACAGCCAGGCCAGCAAGCTGACCAGGATCAGGCTTATCAACAGGCTCGGCCAGCGTGGGCGCCAGAGCTTGAAGGCCATGCCGATCACTACGGTGGCCAGGCCCAGCAGCAAGGAAGGCAAGTCGACCTCGCCTGCGTGGCTGGCCAGGTCTTGCACGGTCTTCAGCGCGGTGGCCTGGCTGGGCAGGGCCATGCCCAGCAGGTTGGGTAGCTGGCCCAAGGCAATGACGATGGCGGCACCCAGCGTGAAGCCGAGCACCACGGAATGGGAGACGAAGTTGACCAGCGCGCCGAAGCGCAACAGCCCGAGCAGCAGCTGGAAAATGCCGCCAAGGAAGGTCAGCAGCAACACCAGCGTGATGTAGTCAGCGCTACCGGCCACGGCCAGCGGGCTGATGCTGGCGTAGAGCACGATGGAAATGGCAGCGGTCGGGCCGCAGATCAGGTGCCAGGAAGAGCCCCACAGGCAGGCGATCAGTACCGGCACGATGGCGGCGTAAAGCCCGTATTCGGCGGGCAGGCCGGCGATCAGGGCGTAGGCGATGGATTGCGGCAGGGCGAGGATGGCGCCGCTCAGGCCTACCAGCAGGTCCTGGCGCAGGCTGCGGCCCGATTGGCGGGGAAGCCAGCTGAGGAAGGGCAGCAGTAAAGAGAGGCGATGCATGGGTTATCCACAATCCTTAAGGGGTCGCCAAGCCCTGTGGGAGCGGGCATGCCCGCGAAAAAGCCAACGCGTTGCTTGGCACCGGCTTCGCCGGTGTTCGCGGGCGCGCCCGCTCCCACAGGGTTGGTGTGTTGCTTTGTGAGATTACAGTTTGGCTTTGACGGCCTCCAGGGCATCACCATCGGCCTTGGTGGTAACCCCGGCCAACCACCCATCCAACCGTTCAGGGTGCGCTTTCACCCAGGCCTTGGCCGCTTCATCGAAGCTGATCTTCTTGTCCACAACCTCTGCCATGATGCTGTTTTCCATGTCCAGTGTGAACTTGAGGTTACCTAGCAGCTTCGCCGCATTCGGGCAGGCTTGTGGATAACCCTTGCGCGTCAGCGTGTATACCTCGCCCTTGCTGCCGAACCATTTTTCCCCACCGGTCAGGTAATGCATTTTCAGTTTCACGTTCATCGGGTGCGGGGTCCAGCCAAGGAAGGTGATGAATTGCTGCTTCTTCACCGCCCGGTCGACCTGAGCCAGCATCGCCTGCTCGCTGGACTCCACCAGCTTCCACGGGCCGAGGTTGAATTCATTCTCTTCGATGATTTTCTTGAGTGACAGGTTGGCCGGGGCGCCGGAGCCGATTCCGTACAGTTTTTTGTCGAACTGCCCGGCGTGTTTTTGCAGGTCAGCGAAGTCCTTCACCCCGGCATTCCACACATAGTCGGGCACTGCGAGGGTGAACTCGGTTCCCTCCAGGTTGCGCGACAGCTGCTGCACGTCGCCGTTGGCGATGAACTTGTCATGGAAGCCTTGCTGCGCCGGCATCCAGTTGCCGAGGAAGGCGTCAACCTGGCCGTCCTTGAGGCCGCCGTAGATGATCGGTACGGCCAGACTGTCGATCTTCACCTGGTAACCCAGGCTTTCCAGTAACAGGCGTGCCACGGCATTGGTCGAGGCAATATCACTCCAGCCGGGGTCGGCCATTTTCACGGTACTGCATTGCGCATCGCTGTCTGCGGCGTGGGCCGTGGTGGCGCTCAGGGCCAGGACGAACACGGCGGCGGAGAACTTGTGCATGGCGGCCTCTCTTCTCAATCCAGGGGGGCGGGCTGTGGATAACGTGCCTTGCGCTCGAGGTCATCGAGATCGATGTGGTTGCGCATGTACTGTTGGCTGGCGTCCACCAGTGGTTGGTGATCCCAGCTTTTCAGCTTGCCGATGGCCAGCGCTTCGGCCACCAGCCGGCGGCGGCGCTGGCTGGCCAGCACTTGCTGGCGCAGGCTGGGGATGTCCCAGCGCTGTTGTGCTTCATCGACAAATGCCTGCAGCAGCACCTGGTGGTCCGGGCTGCCGGTGAGGTTCTCCCGCTCGTGCGGGTCGCGGCTCAGGTCATAGAGTAGGCATGGGTCGTCTTCGCTGTACACGAACTTGTAGGGCCCGCGGCGGATCATCATCAGCGGGCCGACGGTGCCTTCGGCCATATACTCGCCGATCACCTCGTCGTGACCGCCCTGCCCTTGCAGGTGGCCCAGCAGTGAGCGGCCGTCCAGCTGCAGGTCTTTATCCACAGCGCCGCCAGCCAGTTCGACCAAGGTTGGCAACAGGTCGCAGGTCGACACCGAGGCAGTGACCCGGCCCGCTGCGAAGCGCTTCGGCGCATGGATCAGCAGCGGCACCCGCGCCGACATTTCGAACCAATGCATTTTGTACCAGAGGCCACGCTCGCCAAGCATGTCGCCGTGGTCGCCGGAAAACACGATCAGTGTGTCATCGGCCAGGTTGCATTCCTCCAGGGTCTGCAGCAATTGGCCAATATTGTCATCGATATAGCTGCAAGCGCCGAAGTAGGCGCGGCGGGCGTCGCGGACCTTGTCCACAGGCAGCGGCTTGTTCCACAGGTCGTAGACTTTCAGCAGGCGCTGGGAGTGCGGGTCGAGTGCTGCCTGGCTGAACTCGGCACGGGGCATGGGGATATCCACACCTTCGTAGCGGTCCCAGTAGCGTTTGGCAATGGTGTAGGGGTCGTGCGGGTGCGTCATCGAAACGGTCAGGCAAAATGGCCGGCCATCGTTTTCGCGCACATGGTCGTACAGGTACTGGCGCGCCTTGAACACCACCTCCTCGTCGAAATCCAGCTGATTGGTGCGCACGCACGGACCGGCCTGCAGCACCGAGGACATGTTGTGGTACCAGCTTGGACGCACATCGGGTTCGTCCCAGTTCACCGCCCAACCGTAGTCGGCCGGGTAGATGTCGCTGGTCAGGCGTTCTTCGTAGCCGTGCAACTGGTCCGGGCCGCAGAAGTGCATCTTGCCCGACAGCGCGGTGCGGTAGCCCAGGCGACGCAGGTAATGGGCGTAGGTCGGCACATCGGCAGGGAAGTCGGCCGCGTTATCGTAGGCGCCAATGCGGCTGGGCAACTGACCGCTGACCAGGGTGAAGCGTGATGGCGCGCACAGTGGGCTGTTGCAGTAGGCCGAGTCGAACACCACGGCTTGCTCGGCCAGGCGGCCGAGGTGCGGCATCTGGATGGGCGAAGGGCCGTAGATGGGCAGCAAGGGCGCGGCCATCTGGTCGGCCATGATGAACAGGATATTCGGACGCGTCATGGTGGCTCCCATCGTTGAGGGTTATGCGAACTGCTTGCCTACCAAGATGCGACTGTGGATAACATGGGTAAAGCCCATGGCGGGCAATGACTGGGATTAGCCAAGCTTATGTTTGACCACCTTGCCGGGTTGTCGCTGGATACCTTGCGCGTATTCGAGGCTGCTGCGCGCCTGCGTGGCTTTACCGCTGCGGCGCTGGAGTTGGGTACCACGCAGCCGGCAGTGAGCCAGCAGGTGAAGCGCCTGGAGGCACAGTTGGGCACGCGCCTGTTTGACCGCATTTACCGGGGCATCGAGCTGACCGAGGCTGGCCAGGTGCTGTTCGAACAGGTGCATCAGGGGCTGCAGGCCATGGATGACGGTATTGCCCAGGTCAGCGGGCGCGGCCAGCGCGAAGTGCTGCAGGTCGCAACCGACTTTGCCTTTGCGGCGTTCTGGCTGATGCCAAGGCTGCAGCGCTTTCATCAGGCTTATCCACAGGTGGATGTGAGCCTGGTGACGGGTGAGCGCAGCCAGGGCATGTTGCGCCCGGACATCGATGTGGCGGTGCTGTTTGGCGATGGACGCTTTCACCAAGGAGAAAGCCGCTGGCTATTCGATGAGGAAGTGTTCCCGGTGTGCAGCCCCCATCTGATTCATGGCAAAGCCTTGTCAGCTGTGGCTTTGCAACGATTGCCGCTGCTGCATCTGAAGGGCGAGCAGGCCAGCCGCTGGTTTGACTGGGCGGGGGTATTTCGTGGGTTTGGTGTGGACAGCCCACCGCCGGCGGGGCAGTTGCGGTTTGATAACTATACCTTGCTGATTCAGGCAGCGATTGCCGGGCAAGGGGTGGCGATTGGCTGGGCTCACCTGGTGGATGGATTGGTGGAGCAAGGGTTGCTGTGTCGGCCGCTGGAGGGGAGCTTGCGCTCGGAACGCGGCTATTACGCAGTTTTGCCGCCGCGCAAGCGGCGGGGAGCGTTGATCGAGCGGTTCGTCGATTGGTTGGAGCAGGAGCGCAGCCTTTGAGATTTTGGGGCCGCTTTGCGGGCCATCGCGACACAAGGCCGCTCCCACAGTGGCACTGCGCACGCCGGCCCATGTGGGGGTCGCTGTGTCGGCCGCTGGAGGGGAGCTTGCGCTCGGAACGCGGCTATTACGCAGTTTTGCCGCCGCGCAAGCGGCGTGGGGCGTTGATCGAGCGGTTCGTGGATTGGTTGGAGCAGGAGCGCAGCCTTTGAGATTTTGGGGCCGCTTTGCGGCCCATCGCGACACAAGGCCGCTCCCA
>NZ_JBQENN010000008.1:0-82945 GCF_052044625.1 Pseudomonas sp. 22515 | reverse complement strand
GGATTGGTTGGAGCAGGAGCGCAGCCTTTGAGATTTTGGGGCCGCTTTGCGGCCCATCGCGACACAAGGCCGCTCCCACAAAGACACTGCGCACGCCGGCCCATGTGGGGGTTGCTGTGTCGGCCGCTGGAGGGAGCTTGCGCTCGGAACGCGGCTATTACGCAGTTTTGCCACCGCGCAAGCGGCGGGGGGCGTTGATCGAGCGGTTCGTGGATTGGTTGGAGCAGGAGCGCAGCCTTTGAGATTTTGGGGCCGCTTTGCGGGCCATCGCGACACAAGGCCGCTCCCAAAAAGACACTGCGCACGCCGGCCCATGTGGGAGCGGCCTTGCGTCGCGATGGGCTGCGCAGCAGCCCCGGCAATCTAGACCACGAAGTTCAGATGCTCGCCCCGGTGCAAGTCCAGCTCCAGCATGTCCACCATCCCCGCTGCGATCCTGGCCAAGCGCCGCAACGGCTCAGCCAGCCCAGGCTCCAGCGTCCCTTCGGTATTGCGAAAATGCTCCATGCCCAACCCGGCCAGTTCCTGCGGTGCATTGATCAGCGTCCAGTGCAATGCACTGCGCTGCAACCCATCAACCACTTGGGCCACGCAATCCCGCTCCATCTCGCTGTACTTGCTCGGCTCATCCAGCACATCGAAATCGCCCACAAGCAGCAGCCGGCGTATAGTCGTATGCGCAAGCCCCGCCACCAGCGCCTCGCTCAAGCGTGCCTGCCCCGGCAGGTCACCCGGCGCCAGCGCTGGTAACAGAGCGATCACCGCCGAGCCGCCCGCTGCGCCCTGCTCCGCCTGGTGGGCATCACCCAGCCCCCCTATCTTGAAGTGCAGGCCCGGGCGCGGCGAATGGCGGTTGAGGTCGTCCACCACGGCGATGACTTCGTGCTGGCGCGACAACAGCTCGACCATCAGGGCATTGCCCAGGCTGCTTTCAGGCCCGAACAGGACCAGTTTGAACACTGGGGTTTCGGCGTTTTTCACTGCATCACTCCCGTTGCAGGTGGTGATGGTTGGACCGCAATCAGGAGTTATCGTGCAGAGGATCAAGGGTTACCACGCCCACGTTTATTACGACGCAGCCACCATGGAGCAGGCCCGCGAACTGTGCGAGGAGGCGGCGCGGCTGTTCCCCGTGACCATGGGGCGTATGCACCAGAAACCGGTTGGGCCGCATCCAGACTGGAGTTGCCAGCTGGCGTTCGGGCCCGAAGTGGTGGGGGTGGTATTGCCTTGGTTGGCGCTGTACCGCAAGGGCCTGGTGGTATTCATGCATCCGGAAACCGGGGATGAACTGGCGGATCACCGGGATCATGCGATCTGGATGGGGGCCGTGCGGCCCTTGAATCTGTCGATTTTTGGGGGCTAGGCGGGGGTAGCCTGTGCTGGCCTCTTCGCGGGTGAACCCGCTCCTACAACGATAGCGCAGAGCCAGAGGGTGGCGCTGGCCCCGTAGGAGCGGGTTTACCCGCGAAGCAGACGACGCGGTTTAGCGGCGTGCGCCACGCACCCCTTCAGCCAATGCCGAGCACAGGCTCAATACATCGGTCACCGCCTGATCGGCGCTTTGGGCCTGGGCGATCTTGTCGACCAGTGCCGAGCCCACCACCACGCCATCGGCCAGGCGGGCAATGTTCGCAGCCTGTTCCGGCGTGCGAATGCCGAAGCCAACGCTGATCGGCAGATCGGTATGCCGGCGCAGGCGGGCAATGGCTTCGGTCACATGCTCGGTGGTCGCCGAACCTGCACCGGTTACACCAGCCACCGACACGTAGTAGACGAACCCGGAGCTGCGCTCCAGCACGCGCGGCAGGCGCGCGTCGTCGGTGGTCGGGGTGGTCAGGCGGATGAAGTCGATGCCTGCAGCCTGGGCCGGGGTAGCCAGTTCGGCGTCGTGCTCTGGCGGAAGGTCGACGATGATCAGGCCATCGACGCCCGCGGCCTTGGCTTCAGCCACGAACGTGTCCACGCCAAAGCGGTGGATAGGGTTGTAGTAGCCCATCAGCACGATCGGCGTGGTCTGGTTATCCACACGGAATTCGCGAACCATCTGCAGGGTCTTGGCCAAGGTCTGACCAGCCTCAAGGGCGCGCAGGGTGGCCAGCTGGATGGCCACGCCATCGGCCATCGGGTCGGTGAACGGCATGCCCAGCTCGATCACGTCGGCGCCAGCAGCCGGCAGGCCCTTGAGGATCTGCAACGAGGCGTCGTAGCCCGGGTCGCCAGCTGTGACGAAGGTGACCAGTGCCGAGCGGCCTTCGGCCTTCAGCTCGGCGAAGCGTTGTTCAAGACGGCTCATGCGTGTTTCTCCTGGGCGGCCATGTGGTTCATGACGGTTTGCATGTCTTTGTCGCCGCGGCCCGACAGGCACACGACCATCAGGTGGTCCTTGGGCAGCTTCGGTGCGCGCTTGATCGCTTCGGCCAAGGCGTGGGAGCTTTCCAGGGCTGGAATGATGCCTTCCAGACGGCAGGTTGCGTGGAACGCATCCAATGCTTCGTCATCGGTGATGCTGACGTACTCGACGCGCTTCACCTCATGCAGATAGGCGTGCTCCGGGCCGATGCCCGGGTAGTCCAGGCCTGCGGAAATCGAGTGGGCATCGGTGATCTGGCCGTCTTGGTCCTGCAGCAGGTAGGTGCGGTTGCCGTGCAATACGCCCGGTACGCCGCCGTTCAGGCTGGCGGCGTGCTTGTCGGTGTGTACGCCGTGGCCACCGGCTTCAACGCCGATGATCTGCACGCTCGGCTCTTCGAGGAACTCATGGAACAGGCCCATGGCATTGGAGCCGCCGCCGACGCAGGCAACCAGGCTGTCTGGCAGACGGCCTTCCTTCTCTTGCAACTGGGCACGGGTCTCTTTGCCGATGATCGACTGGAAATCGCGGACCATGGCGGGGTACGGGTGTGGGCCAGCCACGGTGCCGATCAGGTAGAAGGTGTCTTCGACGTTGGTAACCCAGTCACGCAGGGCTTCGTTCATGGCGTCTTTCAGGGTGCCGGTGCCGGCGGTAACCGGCACGATCTCGGCGCCCAGCAGCTTCATGCGGAACACGTTCGCCTGCTGGCGCTCGATGTCGGTGGCGCCCATGTAGATCACGCAAGGCAGGCCGAAGCGCGCGGCGACGGTGGCGGTGGCGACACCGTGCATGCCGGCGCCGGTTTCGGCGATCAGGCGCTTTTTGCCCATGCGCTTGGCCAGCAGCACCTGGCCGATGCAGTTGTTCACCTTGTGCGCGCCGGTATGGTTGAGCTCTTCACGCTTGAAGAAAATCTTCGCCCCGCCGCAATGCTCGGTCAGGCGCTCGGCGAAGTACAGCGGGTTGGGGCGGCCGATGTAGTCGCGCTGAAAGTAAGCCAGCTCTTCAAGGAACTTGGGGTCTGCCTTGGCCGCTTCGTATTCGCGGGCCAGGTCCAGCACCAGTGGCATCAGGGTTTCGGCCACGTAGCGGCCGCCGAACGAGCCGAACAGGCCATTGGCGTCGGGGCCGGGGCGGTATTGGGACTGGGTCATGGGGCGCTCCAAGGCGTAGTGAATGAGTGATGGGCTTTACTCTAACCACGGCAAGCTCGGCTGAAAACCGATAAGATTGCGTAAACTTGTCAGAAAAACTCACAGGTAAAATGGCCCACGACCTCCCTCCCCTCAATGCCCTGCGCGCCTTCGAGGCTACAGCCAGGCTCAACAGCGTCAGCCAGGCGGCGGAAGCGCTGCACGTGACCCACGGCGCTGTCAGCCGGCAGATCAAGGTGCTTGAGGAGCATCTGGGCGTAGCCCTGTTCGTCAAGGACGGGCGTGGCATCAAACTCACAGATGCCGGTGTGCGTCTGCGCGATGCCAGCGGTGAGGCCTTCGACCGGCTGCGCAGCGTGTGTTCCGAGCTCAGCCGTGATGTGAGCGAGGCGCCATTCGTGCTGGGCTGCTCGGGCAGCCTGCTGGCGCGGTGGTTTATCCCGCGGCTGGGGCGGTTGCAGGCGGATTTGCCTGAGCTGCGCTTGCACCTGTCGGCGGGTGAGGGTGACCTTGACCCGCGGCGGCCCGGGCTGGATGCGTTGCTGGTGTATGCCGAGCCACCGTGGCCGGCGGACATGCAGGTGCACGTGCTGGCCGAAGAATGCATCGGGCCGGTGCTCAGCCCACATTTCGCAGGTTTCCAGCGCTTGCAGGGGGCGCCCGCCAAGGCATTGTTGGGCGAAGCCTTGCTGCACACCACTTCACGCCCGCAAGCGTGGCCAACCTGGGCGGTGCAACAGGGCCTGGACCCGACGGCCATTCACTATGGCCAGGCTTTCGAGCACCTGTATTACCTGCTGGAGGCTGCCGTGGCCGGATTGGGCGTGGCGATTGCACCGCAGCCACTGGTCGCCGATGACCTGCGGGCGGGCCGTTTGAGTGCGCCTTGGGGCTTTTCACCTACCCAGGCGGCGCTGGCATTGTGGGTGCCACGGCGCGCCGCAGACGGGCGCGCCGAGCAGTTGGCGCAGTGGTTACGGGCGGAACTTGCGCGGCAGAGCGCTTAGTTTCGCTTGCATATCAGGTAGGCCGCCAGCAGGCCCAGCGCACCAATGGCCACACCGGCGGTGGTGTAGGGGTGCTCCTGGGCGTAGTCCCGGGTGGCTATGCCGGTCTGGCGAGTGCGCTGCTTCACTTCCTCATACGCATCGCTCAGTAGGCTGCGCGAATGACGCAGTGCGCTTTCAGCGTTGCTGCGGATTGCCTTCACCGACTTCTGGGACTCTTCCGACGCATCATGCTTGAGGTGTTCCAAGCTTTTCAGAAGGCTCTCGATCTCCGCTTCCATGCTTTCCAGGGATGTTTTACGCAGCGAGTTGCGGTGCATGTTGACTCTCCTTTGCAGTATGGGCTGTAAGGATTGCGACCCTTGGGCTGCGTGAAAGTGCGATCGAACTTTCGCTGACAGTGACCGCTCGCAGGTAAACCAGGCCTGCGCTGCTAGGCTGAATCTCACCGTCAACCATGGAGAGCACTCATGACCGATCATCACACCTACAAGAAAATCGAGCTGGTCGGGTCTTCGCCCACCAGTATCGAAGAGGCGATTAACAATGCTCTGGCCGAAGCCGGTAAAAGCATCAAGCACCTGGAATGGTTCGAAGTGGTCGATACCCGCGGCCATATCCGCGACAACAAAGCGGCGCACTTCCAGGTCACGCTGAAGGTCGGCTTCCGTATCGCCAATAGCTGAAACAACGTTGGGTTGTATGATCCCGGCGTGATGAGGTATTCAGAAAAGGGGCGCCTTGGTGGGGCCCCTTCTGATTTCATCTGCACAAGGAACGCGAGTGATGAACAAACTGATTCTGGCGCTGGGCCTGATGACCCTGGCCGGTGGTGCGCTGGCAGCGGGCAAACCGTGCGAGGAACTGAAGGCGGAAATTGCGGCCAAGCTGGATGCCAAGGGCGTCACTGGCTACAAGCTGGAGATCGTCAAGAAAGGCGACCCGGCGGGCAAGGTCATTGGTAGCTGTGAGGCCGGGACCAAGGAGATTGTTTACCGCCGCGGCTGATGCGTTTGCCCTTTCGCGGACTTGCCCGCTTCCACAGTCAACCTATGGGAGCGGGCGAGCCCGTGTCGAGGGTCACTCGGCCTTGAGGGCCTGCGCCATCAGCTCATATGACCGAATGCGGTCCGCATGCTCATACAGGTCACAGGTAAAGATCAGCTCATCCGCACCCGTCTGTTCCAGCAGCACTTCTACCTTGGCCTTTACCTTCTGCGGGCTGCCGATCATGGCCAGCCCCAGGAAGCTGGCCACCGTCTCCCGTTCATGGGGCAACCACAGCCCATCCATGCTTTCCACGGGTGGCTTCTGCATCAGGCTCTGTCCGCGAATCAGCGCCAGGATGCGCTGGTAGACCGAGGTGGCCAGGTATTCGGCCTTCTCGTCGGTCTGCGCCACCACCATGGGAATGCCCAGCATCACATACGGCTTGTCCAGCGTGGTCGAGGGCTTGAAATGGTTGCGGTACACGCGAATGGCCTCGTGCATGTAGCGTGGCGCGAAATGCGAGGCGAAGGCGTAGGGCATGCCGCGCATGCCCGCCAGCTGGGCACTGAACAGGCTGGATCCCAGCAACCACATCGGCACGTCGGTGTCGTGCCCCGGCACTGCGATCACTTTTTGATCATCAGTGCGTGGCCCGAGGTAGCGCGAAAGCTCCTCGACATCGTCCGGGAAGTCATCTGGGCCGCCAGCGCGGTCGCGTCGCAGGGCATAGGCCGTCATCTGGTCCGAACCCGGCGCACGGCCCAGACCAAGGTCGATACGCCCCGGATACAGGCTGGCCAAGGTGCCGAACTGCTCGGCGATCACCAGTGGCGCATGGTTGGGCAGCATCACCCCGCCAGAGCCCACGCGAATACGTGAGGTGCCACCGGCCAGGTAGCCGATCAGCACCGACGTCGCCGAACTGGCGATGCCGTCCATGTTGTGGTGCTCGGCCACCCAGAAGCGGTTATACCCAAAGCGCTCGACATGCTGCGCCAGGTCCAGCGAGTTGCGCAGCGATTGCGCGGGGCCGGCGTCGGCGCGAACGGGCACCAAGTCCAGGGTGGAAATCTTCAGGTCACGCAGCTGCGTCATGGGGCCTCCGCAAGAGTGATTGGCCAGAGGCCGTTTTGATTCTGTATGGGCGCATTTGTTGGATTCAATGCCTGCAGTCTAATTGCACTGAACTTGCAGCAGGCGGCAGGCCTCTGAACCGTAGGTAAGCAACCCAGTGACCAGGAGGCATCATGAAAAAGACAGCATCGGCGATCTGGCAAGGTGGCCTGAAGGATGGAAAAGGTCTGCTTTCTACCGAAAGCGGTGCACTCAAGCAGAACCCTTATGGCTTCAACACACGTTTCGAGGGCACGCCCGGTACCAACCCGGAGGAGCTGATTGGCGCGGCCCATGCCGGTTGTTTCTCGATGGCGCTATCCATGATGCTCGGCGAGGCGGGGCTGACTGCGGAGCGGATCGACACGGCTGCAGAGGTGACCCTCGACAAGCAAGCTGACGGTTTTGCCATTACAGCTGTGCACTTGGTGCTCAGGGCCAAGGTACCGGGGGCCAGCGAGGCTCAATTCCTGGAGATTGCCAACAAGGCGAAGGAAGGCTGCCCGGTGTCCAAGGTTTTGAATGCGAAGATCAGCCTGGATGCGGCGTTGGTGGGGTGAAACGGTGCAACGGTGGTGGTTTGCTGTAGTCTAAAGAACGTCGGCAGCGCCACTGCCCTTTCCAGGAGCCGTTCCATGATTCGCGTAGCTATCGCTGTGTTGGCTTCCCTTGTCGCCACGTCTGCGCTGGCGGCCGTCAAGCCTTGCGAGGAGCTGAAAACCGAGATCGAGGCCAAGATCCAGGCCCAAGGGGTTTCGTCCTATACGCTGGAGATCGTGCCCAACAGCGAGGTCAAGGACCAGAACATGGTTGTCGGGACCTGCGATGGTGGGACGAAGAAGATCATCTATCAAAAGAATGATCGATAAGCACCAAGGCCCGGGGCTGCAAGGCAGCCCCACATTCACGGTATGCAGAACACTTCGCTAGGCTCGTTCACCACCACCTTGCGGTTGGCGTCATACAGCAGCACCTGCGGCTCCATTACCGGCGCCCGCGCTTCCAGGCGATAGCGTTCGCCGGCTTTGAAGTTGTCAAAGCGTACGGTCAGGTAGCAGGTTCGGTCCCTGGGCTCGGACATGATGCCGCCCGAGTAGATTTCATAATCGAAGCGCACCACCAGTTCGTGCTTGCCCGGCGTCACCTGAAAATATCGGCCATCGTCCAGACGCTTGCCGTCGAGGCGGTCGGCCATGATCACCCGGCCGGGGGTCATGGTGTACAGATCGACCCAGGCCTGCTTGGGGTCGACGGGCGGCAAGGGGCTGGCGCAAGCCCCCAGTGCACTGAGGGCGATCAGCATCATGGGCTGGCGCATGGCAAAACTCCCACTTGCGATTTACAAGTAACAAGCATAGCGCCGTTTGTGCGGTTCAGGTGCGCTGACAACCCGCCGGCAGCCCTTGACCCAGCAGTTTTTGCTGGTGGTCGTAGAGTTTGATCCAAGGGCGGAAGCCAATGCTGCCGGCTTGCAGCTGATAACGCTGCCCGGCGCTGAAGTCCTTGAAGGTCAGCTTGACCTGGCAATCGCGCCACAATGGCTCCTCGACGGGGCCGATATTGCTGGGGTTAACCGGAAACTGATAGCGCACGGTCAGTTCGTGGCTGCCGGGTTGAACCTCGAAATAGCGGCTGTCAGCCCAGTCACGCTCATCTACCTGCACGGCGTCCAGCGACGTATTGTCGTAACGGGTGAGGTCGATCCAGGCCTGGTTCGGGTCTGGGTCTGGCAAGGTTGAACAGGCAGAGATCAACAACAGTGAGCCGGCGACCAACAATGCACGCATGGCGAAACTCCCCCTTGGCGAGATAGTCTTGGAGCGAAATGGTGTTGAGCGAGTCAGACAGTCCCGGATGCTTCGACTTTTTCTTATGCAGCGCTCAGGCCTTGGGGCACTCGACCGCATTTTCACCCGTTTGGTTCCGCTGCTTGCGGCGCTCCTGCTGAACGGTTGCAGCAATGCCGCCTACTACGGGCAGCTGGCGCAGGGCCAGTGGCAGTTGCTGCGGGCGCGGCAGCCTGTAGAGCAGGTATTGGCCGACCCTGCTACCCCTGCACCCTTGCGCGCGCACCTGCAACAGGCCGAACAGGCGCGGCTGTTTGCCAGCCAGCAATTGAAACTGCCAGACAACCGCAGCTACCGGGTATACGCCGACCTTGGACGCCCCTACGTGGTGTGGAACGTGTTCGCCACGCCCGAGTTGTCGTTGCAACCGGTAACGCACTGCTTTCCGATTGCCGGGTGCGTGGCGTACCGCGGCTACTACCAGCAAGGCGCGGCGCGAGGCGCGGCGGCGTTGATGCGTCAGGATGGCCTGGATGTGTACGTGGGTGGCGTGGAAGCTTATTCGACCCTGGGTTGGTTCGATGACCCGATTTTGTCGTCGATGGTGGGCTGGGGCGATGAGCGCCTGGCTACGTTGATCTTTCATGAATTGGCCCACCAGCGCTTCTATGTGCAGGACGATACCGAGTTCAATGAGTCGTTTGCCTCGTTCGTCGAGCAGGAAGGCACGCGGCAATGGCGTGCGGCGCGTGGGCTGACGGCGGTTGGCGGGGATCAGGGAAAGCAGCGCGACCAGTTTATCCGCCTGGTGTTGGCCAGCCGTGAGCGATTGCAGGCGATTTATGCGGAACCGTTGGATGATGCACACAAGCGCCGGGCCAAGCAGGCCGAGTTTGAGCGTTTGAGGCGTGAATACCGGCAGGTGCGTGATGGCCAGTGGGGCGGTGACAAGCGCTATGACGCCTGGATGTATGGGCCGATGAATAATGCCAAGTTATTGCCGTTCGGGCTATATGACCAGTGGGTGCCGGCGTTTGCGGCGCTGTTTCGTGAGGTGGGTGGAGATTGGGTTCGGTTCTACGCGCGGGTCGAGCATTTGGGGCGGTTGCCGATTGAAGCAAGGAAGGCGGCGCTGCAGCGTCTGATGGTTAGCCGTTGAGATTTTGGGGCCGCTTTTGCGGCCCATCGCGCCACAAGGCCCACAAAGGCCCTGCGGACGCCGATCGATGTGGGAGGGCCGGCTGCAAAGCAGCCCTGCTGGCCCTCAAGCCTTGCTAAAAGCCTGGTGCAAATCGGCTACCGTGGCGAAGTGGAAAGCGGGTTCTTCTGCCATCAGCTCTTCCCGGCTGCCAAACCCGTACCCCACCGCGACGGCCTGCAGCCCGTTGCTGCGCGCGCCGATCAGGTCATGCTTGCGGTCCCCGATCATCAGGGTGTGCGCCGGGTCCAGCCCTTCTTCATCCAGCAAATGGCGAATCAGCTCGACCTTGTTGGTGCGCGTGCCGTCCAGCTCACTGCCGTAGATCACCTTGAAGTGATGATCGAAAGCAAAGTGCCGAGCGATTTCGCGGGCGAATTCCCACGGTTTGGAGGTGGCAATGTACAGCGTGCGGCCCTGCCCGTTCAGGGCCTCAAGCAACTCCGGCACACCTTCGAACACGAGGTTTTCGTATAGACCGGTCACGCGGAAGCGTTCGCGGTAGAAGTTCACCGCATCCCAGGCCTTGGCTTCGTCGAAGCTGTAGAACTGCATGAAAGCCTGCAGCAGGGGTGGGCCGATGAAGTGTTCGAGGCGGGCCAGGTCCGGTTCGTCGATGCCCAGCTTGGCCAGGGCGTACTGGATCGAGCGAGTGATGCCCAGGCGTGGGTCGGTCAGGGTGCCGTCGAGGTCGAAGAGGATGTTTTGCTGGTGCATGTACAGGGTTCCACTTGAGTGCTGAGTGGCCTTCTTCGCGGGCATGCCCGCGAATGCGGTCATTCAGGTTGATCGTAGCCTTCGGCCAGGTGCTGGTCCTTGAGCTTCACGTAGTTGCCGGCGCTGTAGGAGAAAAATGCGCGCTCCTTGTCGTTCAGCAGCCGGGCCTGTTTCACCGGGCTGCCCATGTACAGGTAGCCACTGACCAGGCGTTTGCCCGGCGGCACCAGGCTGCCGGCGCCAATGATCACTTCGTCCTCGACGATGGCACCATCCATGATGGTGCTGCCCATACCCACCAGGATACGGTTGCCCAGGGTGCAGCCATGCAGCATCACCTTGTGCCCGATGGTCACTTCGTCGCCGATGATCAGCGGGAAACCATCCGGGTTGAAAGGCCCGGCGTGGGTAATGTGCAGCACGCTGCCGTCCTGCACGCTGGTGCGCGCGCCAATGCGGATGCGGTGCATGTCGCCGCGCACCACGGTCAACGGCCAGACCGAACTGTCTTCACCGATCTCCACGTCGCCCAGCACCACCGCCGAACGGTCGACGAAGGCCCTGGGCCCAACTTTCGGAGTGTGTTGCTGGAAGCTGCGAATGGCCATGATAGCGTCTCTCATCTGTGCCGATAGGCAGGCTGCCTGCTGCGGTCGGCGTCGATTGTAATTAAGATGGGGCAGTGTTTCTTCTGCCAAGGTATCCAAACCGTGACTGCGAACAACCCGCTTCTGCAATCCCACGATCTGCCGCCCTTCTCGCAAATTCGTGCCGAACACGTGTTGCCGGCGATCGAAGCGATCCTGGCCGACAACCGTAAAGCCATTGCCGAGATCCTCGAAAAGCAGGGCAAGAACCCTACATGGGCCGGCCTGGTGCTGGCCATGGACGAACTGAACGACCGCCTGGGCGCCGCCTGGAGCCCGGTCAGCCACCTCAATGCGGTGTGCAACAGCGCCGAGCTGCGCGAGGCTTACGAGTCTTGCCTGCCAGCCCTGAGCGCCTACTCTACCGAACTGGGCCAGAACCGCGCGCTGTTCGAAGCCTACCAGGCGCTGATCAACAGCCCTGAGGCTGCCGGCTTCGACGTGGCGCAAAAGACTATCCTCGAGCACGCCCTGCGTGACTTCCGCCTGTCGGGTATCGACCTGCCGGCGGACAAGCAGCAGCGTTACGCCGAAGTGCAGAGCAAGCTCAGCGAGCTGGGCAGCCGTTTTTCCAATCAGCTGCTCGACGCCACCCAGGCATGGACCAAGCATGTTACCGACGAAGCTGCGCTGGCCGGCCTGACCGATTCGGCCAAGGCGCAGATGGCCGCCGCAGCCCAGGCCAAGGGCCTGGACGGCTGGCTGATCACCCTCGAGTTCCCCAGCTACTACGCGGTGATGACCTACGCCAGTGACCGCGCCCTGCGCGAAGAGCTATACGCCGCCTACTGCACCCGCGCCTCCGACCAGGGCCCGAATGCCGGCCAGTTCGACAATGGCCCGGTGATGCGCGAAATCCTCGACCTGCGCCAGGAGCTGGCCGAACTGCTGGGCTACAAGAACTACGCCGAGCTGAGCCTGGCCACCAAGATGGCCGAGTCCAGCGACCAGGTGCTGAGCTTCCTGCGTGACTTGGCCAAGCGTTCCAAGCCGTTCGCCGCCCAGGACCTGCAACAGCTCAAGGCCTACGCTGCCGAACAAGGCTGCCCCGAGCTGGCCAGCTGGGATGCCGGCTACTTTGGCGAGAAGCTGCGCGAGCAGCGCTACAGTGTGTCGCAGGAAGCCCTGCGCGCCTACTTCCCGATCGACAAGGTGCTGGGCGGCCTGTTCAGCATCGTGCAGCGCCTGTATGGCATCGAAATCGCCGAGCTGAAGGGCTTCGACAGCTGGCACCCGGACGTACGCCTGTTCGAGATCAAGGAAAATGGTCAGCACGTTGGCCGTTTCTTCTTCGACCTGTACGCCCGCGCCAACAAGCGTGGGGGCGCCTGGATGGACGGCGCCCGTGACCGTCGCCGCACTGCCGGCGGCCAGCTGCAGAGCCCGGTGGCCAACCTGGTGTGCAACTTCACCCCGGCCGCGCCCGGCAAGCCCGCCTTGCTGACCCATGATGAAGTCACCACCCTGTTCCACGAATTCGGTCACGGCCTGCACCACATGCTGACCCGCATTGAGCATGCCGGCGTGTCCGGCATCAACGGTGTGGCCTGGGATGCGGTCGAGCTGCCCAGCCAGTTCATGGAAAACTGGTGCTGGGAGCCGGAAGGCCTGGCACTGATTTCTGGTCACTACGAAACCGGCGCCGCCCTGCCCCAGGACCTGCTGGACAAGATGCTGGCCGCGAAAAACTTCCAGTCGGGCATGATGATGGTGCGCCAGTTGGAGTTCTCGCTGTTCGATTTCGAGCTGCACGCCAGCCATGGCGACGGCCGCAGCGTATTGCAGGTGCTCGAAGGTGTGCGTGACGAGGTGTCGGTCATGCGCCCGCCGGCTTACAACCGCTTCCCCAACAGCTTTGCGCACATTTTCGCGGGCGGTTACGCGGCGGGCTACTACAGCTACAAGTGGGCCGAAGTGCTGTCGGCTGACGCCTTCTCGCGCTTCGAGGAAGAAGGCGTGCTGAACGCCGAGACCGGCCGCGCCTTCCGCGAGGCGATCCTGGCCCGTGGTGGTTCGCGCGAGCCGATGGAGCTGTTTGTCGACTTCCGTGGCCGTGAGCCTTCCATCGATGCATTGCTGCGCCACAGTGGTCTTACCGAGGACGCTGCAGCATGAGTGAGGTAGCTGTGAACAAGACCAAGAAGCGCTTCATTGCCGGTGCCGTGTGCCCGGCGTGCAGCGAGCCCGACAAGCTGATGATGTGGAACGACGACGGCGTACCGCACCGCGAGTGCGTAGCTTGCGGCTTTACCGACACCCTCAACGAGCAGGGCTTGTCGGTGCCGAAGGAACTCGGCACCCGGGTCAACCACCTGGCGCCGAAAGCGGCGCCGGCCAAGGTGCAGACCGTGCAGTTCTTCCCAAATCCGAAGCTGAAAAAGCCGGCTGAGTAATCCTGTCATGCCGCCCGGGTGCAATGCCCGGGCAGGCATGGACAGGTGTTAGATAGTCAGGCCACCTGGCGCAGGCTGGCCATGCAAGCTCTCTTGCTCATTTCTATCAGCAAGGTGATGCACCATGGCCAACCCTCTTCTGCAAGATAGCCATATCCCCGTCGATTACTCTTCCATCACCCTCGAAAACATGCAGGCGGCATTCGCTCACGTGCTGCAGGCACACGAGAACGGTGTCGAACGCATCATCCGTGATCAACGAACCATGCCCACCTGGGATGACATGGTGCTGGCGTTGGATGGGCTGGATAGCCGGCTGCTGGCAGTGTTGTATGCCGCCTCACCACTGGTCGGCCGGGATACGGCGTGGGCCAACGTCATCATTGATTTCTACCGGAAAGTGACGGCGCGCTTCGAGCAAAAATTCGCCAACACGGGTTTGCATGACCTGTATGCACGCTTGGCCGGCAGTGACATCGGCAAGCAACTGGATGTCGGGAAGCGTGCCACTTTGCGTTGGCACCTGGACAAGTTCGCCGCTAGCGGGGCGTTACTCGACACCGCAGGCAAAGCGCATCTGGCAGACCTTCAAGCGCAGATTGGCACTGCACGCGAGGCGTTCCGCAGCAACATCGACCGGCCTGGGTTGAACATCACCGATGAAGCGGAGCTGAGCGGCATCCCGCAGCGGGTACGTGACGAATTGGCTGCAAGCGCACAGCAAGCAGGTAAGCAGGGGTGGTTGATTGCGTGTGACACGGTGACTACGCGTGAGGTGCTCAAACATGCTGCCAACCGCCAGTTCCGTGAGCGGGTGTACCGGGCTTTTCACGCCCGCGGCGTCAGCCATGATCGGCAACAGGACAACCGCTGGTATCTGCAGCAACTGGCGCAATTGCTTGAGGAGAAGGCCCTCCTGCTCGGTTATTCCGGCCATCTGGAGCAGAGCCTGCAGGTGAAGAGTGCCGGTTCGGTAGACCAGGTGCGGGGCTTTCTCCACGATCTGGCCGATCATGTGCGACCTGCCATGTTGCGGTGGCGTTCGCAGGTGGAGTGTTGGGCTGCCGAGCAGGGCCTGGGCAAACCCCAACCCTGGGATTTCGAGTACCTGCGGTGTGCTTCGCGCAGCGTGTTTCCTGCCGAAGCGCTGCGCGATTACTTCCCGCTGAATACTGTTGTCAGTGCGTTGCAGCAATTGGCGCAGACGTTGTTTGGTGCAGTGCTGCAGCCCAAAGCGCTGCCTGTCTGGGATGACAGCGTGCAGCCGTTCGAGGTGTGGCAGGACAGCGCTTTCATTGGCTTTCTGTATCTGGATGCCGTGCAACACGCAGGCAAGCAGCCAGACGCGGTGTTTACCACCTATGTAAGGAATCGCCGGGTCGATGCAGAGGGTATCTGCCAGGCAGCCTCGGTGGTGGTGTTCAGTGATGTGCCGCAAGCGCTGTCAGGTTCGCAGCCGTTGCTCGATCATTTGTCACTGCGCAAGCTGTTCCATGAATTCGGCCATGCCCTGCACCACCTGCTGGTACGTACGACGAACCACGTCATGTCCAATGTGACTGAGCTGGGCACCGATGGTGTGGAGTTGTTCGGCAAGCTGTTCGAACGTTGGGTCTGGGACGCGGACTACCTGGTAGCGATCTCGGCGCGCACGCACGACGGCCGCCAACTATCCCGCAAGCAAGCCAATGAGTGCCTGCGGCAGCTACGGCAGCAGGGCGTGGAGGAGATCGCGGGTGATCTGTGCCTGGCGCTGTTCGACATGGACCTGCATGGCACACCAAACGATGGCAGGACCTTTGAACAGCGACTGGGTGATGCCCGCGCGCGTTGCGGTTACTGGCCACTCGCTGACTTTGAACATCCGGCGCATGCCTTCGACCACCTTGTGAACGGCTACGATGCGGGTTACTACGCCTACCTGTGGTCGGATGTGCATGCCTTCGATGTGTTCACCCGCTTCGAAGCCGAGGGCCTGTTGAACGGAGCCACGGGGCGGGCACTGCAGGAAGCACTGTTCGCCCCAGGGGCATCGCGCCCATTGCGTGAAGGCATCGAGGCGTTTCTCGGGCGGCAATCGAGCCAGGCAGCGTATCTCAGCTGGCATGGCCTGAGGTAGTCAGACCAGAGGTGCTGGAAAGATCACGGCATGCACGATACTGTATATGAGTACAGTATTCAGGTGAGCCATGATTCCTCCAGCACCGCAAAAGGGCCGTGGCACGGCGCACAACCCACACAACCGCTTTGCCCCTGGTCATTCGGTGGCGGAAGATGATGGCTGGTACCAGGAAGTGCCGCAAACCCAGGGTACCGAGGTGCGGATCGAGACAGCCAAGTCGGTGATCAGCCGCAACACTTCACCCGACCTCCCTTTCGATCGCTCCATCAACCCCTACCGTGGCTGCGAACATGGCTGTATCTACTGCTATGCCCGCCCCTCACACGCCTACTGGGACCTTTCTCCCGGCCTGGATTTCGAGACCAAACTGATTGCCAAGACCAACGCCGCCGAGGTGCTGGCACAGCAATTGAGCAAACCGGGCTACGTGTGCGCGCCGATCAATCTGGGCTCCAACACCGACCCGTACCAGCCGATTGAGCGGGAACAGTTACTGACCCGGCGCTTGCTCGAAGTGTTACTGCGTTTTCGTCACCCGGTGACCATTGTCACCAAGGGTTCACTGGTGCTGCGCGACCTTGACCTGCTGGCCGAGATGGCCCGCCAGCGCCTGGCACGAGTGATGATCAGCCTGACCACGCTGGACGACGGCCTCAAGCGCGTGCTCGAACCCCGAGCGGCCTCACCCGGTGCGAGGTTGAGGGCCATCCGGGTATTGCGTGAAGCGGGCGTACCGGTGGGTGTTTTGTGTTCGCCGATGATTCCGATGATCAACGACAGTGAGCTGGAACGCCTGTTGGAGGCGGCCAAGGAGGCCGGTGCGCAAAGTGCGGCGTACATGATGCTGCGCCTGCCGCTGGAGGTGGCGCCGTTGTTTGAGCAGTGGTTGCAGGACCATTACCCGCAGCGGGCAGCACATGTGTTGAGCCTGATCCGCCAGAGCCGTGGTGGCGAGCTGTATGACAGCCGGTTCGGTGTGCGCATGCGTGGTGAAGGGGTGTTTGCCGAGTTGCTGGCGCAGCGCTTTGCCAAGGCAATGAAACGGCTGGACTTCGAAGGGCGCGAGGCGCAGGCGCTGGATTGCTCGGCGTTCTGCCCGCCGGGTGGGCAGATGGCGCTGTTCTGACATGAACCCGCCCCACCAAGGGCTGCGCATTGCTCACAACGCAACTAATAACAACCAATAATTGCGCTAATACATATTGGCAGCTGATGTTTTTTTGCTATTATCCAGTTCCCGCCTTTTTCATCTGGAACGCCCGTTCTAGAGCCTTCGAATTAAGTTTCAGTTAAGTTTTCCCCGCTAGCGTAGGTAATAAGTCCACAGCGACTGTGATCTATGGCCCGTGCGTGTCATCTAAAACCCTGCATAGCCTGAATCTTTCACCGGTAAAATGGATTTACCTACACACCGTCAAGAGGATGAATCATGCCCGTCAAGGACCCATCCAAGGTCGTACCGCAGGTCCCCGCGGAAAGCGCCGATGCTGCCCTTAAGCACATCGTCGACGGCTTCCTGCGCTTTCACCATGATGTTTTCCCAGATCAGCAAGAGCTGTTCAAGAAGCTCGCCACCGCGCAAACACCACGCGCCATGTTCATCACCTGTGCCGATTCGCGCATCGTTCCCGAGCTGATCACCCAGAGCTCGCCAGGCGACCTGTTCGTGACCCGTAACGTGGGTAACGTGGTACCGCCTTATGGCCAGATGAACGGCGGCGTTTCCAGCGCCATCGAGTACGCCGTAATGGCGCTTAAAGTTCACCACATCATCATCTGTGGCCACTCTGACTGTGGCGCCATGCGTGCGGTACTCAACCCGCAGTCGCTGACCAAGATGCCTACCGTTGGCGCCTGGTTGCGCCACGCTGAAGTGGCCCGCACCGTGGTCGAGAACAACTGCTCCTGCGGCAGCGAACACGAGACGATGCAAGTGCTGACCAAAGAGAACGTCATCGCCCAGCTGCATCACTTGCGCACCCATCCTTCGGTGGCTTCGCGCCTGGCAGCCGGTGAGCTGTTCATTCATGGTTGGGTGTACGACATCGAGACCAGCAAGATCGAAGCCTACGACGCCGCCAGCGACAGCTTCCTGCCCTTGGCCGCGGGTGAACCCGTTCCCTGCGCCACTCCGAGAGGCCGCTACTAAGCGACCCGTCCGCCGCTAGAACCTTGATAGCCGGCTGCACCCTGCAGGGGTGTGGCACGGCATTCGGCTGCCTTGAATTCCCTGACTGCCCTGCCGGCGTGCTCGCTGGCGGCCCGCGCCTGCGCGCTTGTCAGGGGCAAACGTGCCCACGGCCAGGGGAATGGCCGTGCGACTAGAGAAAGGAGAAACACGGTGAACATTACACAGTTGAAAGCGGCCCTGCCGCGTGAGTTGCTGGCGTCGGTGGTGGTCTTCCTGGTGGCCCTGCCGTTGTGCATGGGCATTGCGATCGCTTCTGGCATGCCGCCGGCAAAAGGCCTGATTACTGGGATTATCGGCGGCATTGTCGTCGGTTTCCTTGCTGGGTCGCCGCTACAGGTCAGCGGCCCCGCTGCCGGTCTGGCGGTACTGGTGTTCGAGCTGGTACGCCAGCACGGCATGGCCATGCTCGGGCCAATCCTGTTGCTGGCCGGCCTGTTGCAGTTGCTGGCCGGTCGCTTGCGTCTGGGCTGCTGGTTCCGTGTGACTGCGCCGGCGGTGGTTTACGGCATGCTCGCCGGGATTGGCGTGTTGATCGTGCTTTCGCAGGTGCATGTGATGTTCGACACCGCGCCGCAACCGTCGGGCCTGCAGAACCTGCTGGCGTTCCCGGCAACGTTGTCGGCAGCCCTGCCACAGGAGAGCACCGGCGCCGGCTGGATGGCCGGTGCGCTGGGCCTGGGGACCATCGCCATCATGTGGGGCTGGGAGCGCTTGCGGCCGCAGCGGCTGCGTTTTGTGCCGGGTGCATTACTCGGCGTGGCCAGCATGACCGCTATCAGCCTGTGGCTGGCCTTGCCGGTGAACCGCGTACAGGTACCGGCCGACCTGTCCGAGGCCATCGACTGGCTTCGTCCGGCGGACCTGATGCAGCTGGCCGACCCTGCTCTGTTGGTCGCCGCTTTTGCCCTGGCGTTCATTGCCAGCGCCGAAACCTTGCTGTCGGCCGCAGCAGTGGACCGCATGCACAGCGGCCAGCGTTCGGACTTCGACCGCGAACTGTCGGCTCAGGGCATCGGCAACATGCTGTGCGGGGTGCTGGGTGCCCTGCCGATGACCGGGGTAATCGTGCGCAGCTCGGCCAACGTCCAGGCCGGGGCGCAAACCCGGGCCTCGGCAATCTTCCATGGCTTGTGGTTGCTGGCCTTCGTGGTGGCGCTGAGCAGCGTGCTGCAGCAGATCCCGGTGGCGAGCTTGGCGGGGGTGTTGGTGTTTACCGGGGTCAAACTGGTCGACTTGAAGGCGTTTCGCGGGCTGGGCCGTTATGGGCGCATGCCGATGTTCACCTACGCGGCGACTGCGCTGGCGATCATCTTTACCGACCTGCTGACCGGTGTGCTGCTGGGCTTTGCCCTGACCTTGCTGAAGCTGGCGTTCAAGGCGGCGCGGCTGAAGATCAACCTGGTGAGCCTGGCCAAGGATGGGCACATGGAACTGCGCCTCAGTGGCGCGGCGACCTTCCTGAAGGTGCCGGCGCTGACCCAGGTGCTGGATACCGTACCGGCGGGCACCACGCTGCATGTGCCGCTGGGGAACCTGAGTTATATCGACCACTCGTGCCTTGAGTTGCTGGAGGACTGGAGCCGCAGCAATTCTGCCAATGGGTCACGGTTGCTGATAGAGCAGCGGCGCCTGAAGCGTCGGATCGAGGGGCGGTTGCGGACTACGGCGGGGGTTGGGGCGTAGGAGCGGGTTTACCCGCGAATACGGTAGCGGCGGCAACGGTGATCGGCGGGTGGGGGTTGGCCAGCAGGGCCGGCCCTTTCGCGGGTGAACCCGCTCCTACGATGGCCTGTGCCGAACCACCGATGCGTGTAATCGATGGCGGCGGCAACGGTGATCGGCGGGTGGGGATTGGCCAGCAGGGCCGGCCCTTTCGCGGGTGAACCCGCTCCTACGACGGCCTGCGCCGAACCACCGATGCACCTAGGCCGTTACAGGTCTATCAGGCCGGCTGACCCAGCTCGACACCCAGTTGGCGCGAAAGGCACGGCCAGCGCTTCCACGCCTCGCCAGTTGCCGGGCTGCTCAGCTTCTCTCGATAAGCCTCCACCGATTCAACCGCAAAGCTCTCGTCATTGAGCATTTCGTCGACCGAGTGGTGCACCACTTCATCCAGCTGGTTGGCAAAGCTTTCGCCAATCAACTGGTGGGCAATCAGGTTGGCGACCGTGGTGTCGACCGGGATCAACGGCTGCTGGAAGTGGCGAATGTACAAGTCATTCACCTCTTCCACCAGGCGGTGCGCCAGGTACGCTTCATCCAGCAGGCAGTCCAGGCCTACATGCCCTTGCATCACGCTGGGCGGCTGCAGGAAGTAGGCTTCGGCAATTTTCAGTACAGGTTTGATCTGCGATTCGATCCCGGCTTCGCGGGCGACCTCGTGGGCGGCCTCCAGCAGTTCCGGAACCTGATCGATGTAGGCGCTGACGAAGCGCGCCAAAGTACCCTGGGCGTCCTGCTCAGGCAGTTGGATCGAGGGGTGCAGATGGGGCAGTTGCAGCTCGAGACGCTGTTTCAATTGGCCGGTCTGGCCTTCATGTTGATGGGCTTGGCTTACCTGCTCGCGTACAGCAGCGATGTTCATGACAACTCCAGGGACATTACGTTTCAAACGGAAGACACTAAATTAGCTCGGTATACAGAATACCTAAGACGTATTTGTTATAAACCGCGCAAACGTGTGCTATGTCTGGCATAACCAGATGCCATTATTTAGCCATGACCTCTCAAGCGCGCGGTTTTCAGGCTATCTGGCTATTTCGTGAAGTTCATTTCACAGGCTTCATTGCGTGCCATTGGTCGCTGTCTATACTCCCGGTGAACGTGATTCGTTGATGAGGCCCGACTGCTTTTAGCAGGGGCTCGGTCGTCGAAGCCATGCAGTCTTGACCGCCGTTCCCTCTTGCCGCAGGCCACGCCTCCGGGACAACAAGAATTAGAAGGGGAACCCGCAATGATGCGACATCCACATGTCTGGATGGGCCTCCTGTTGTGGTCGGTTTTTGGCCAGGCAAACGCCGCCTGGACCGTGAACATGCACCCAGGGGCGACGGAAGTCTCCAACGCCGTCTTCGACCTGCACATGACCATCTTCTGGATCTGCGTGATCATTGGCATCGTGGTGTTTGGCGCGATGTTCTGGTCAATGGTCATCCACCGCCGCTCCACCGGCCAGCAGGCTGCGCATTTCCACGAGCACACCTGGGTGGAAATCCTCTGGACGGTAGTTCCCTTCCTGATCCTGGTGGCCATGGCCATCCCGGCCACCAAGACGCTGATCGACATCTACGATGCCAGCGATTCGGACATCGACATCCAGGTCACGGGGTACCAGTGGAAATGGCACTACAAGTACCTGGGCCAGGACGTGGAGTTCTTCAGCAACCTGGCCACCCCCACCGACCAGATCCACAACAAGGCGCCCAAGGATGAGCATTACCTGCTGGAAGTCGACCAGCCGCTGGTGCTGCCGGTGGGCGCGAAAGTGCGCTTTCTGGTCACTGCTGCCGACGTGATCCACTCCTGGTGGGTGCCAGCCTTCGCGGTCAAGCGCGACGCCATCCCAGGCTTTGTCAACGAAGCCTGGACCCGGATCGAAAAGCCAGGCATCTACCGCGGCCAGTGCACCGAGCTGTGCGGCAAAGACCACGGCTTCATGCCGGTGGTGGTCGAGGTCAAGTCCAAGGCCGATTACGACACCTGGCTTGGCGAGCGCAAGGCTGAAGCCGCCAAGCTCAAGGAGCTGACCAGCAAGGAATGGACCCTGGAAGAGCTGGTGGCGCGAGGCGACAAGGTCTACCACACCACCTGCGTGGCCTGTCACCAGGCCGAAGGCCAGGGCCTGCCGCCAATGTTCCCGGCGCTCAAAGGCTCGAAGATTGCCACCGGACCGAAGGAAGACCACCTGAGCATTGTCTTCCATGGCAAGCCCGGCACGGCCATGGCCGCTTTCGGCAAGCAGCTGTCGGAAGTCGACATCGCTGCTGTAGTCACCTACGAGCGCAATGCCTGGGGCAACAACAAAGGCGACATGGTGACGCCGAAGGACGTGCTGGCGCTGAAGCAGGCAGAAGCCAAGTGAACCGGGTTACTCGCGGCAATCAATGGATTGCAGGAGACAGGACATGAGTGCAGTGATCGACGACCACGCCCACGGCCACGACCATGCGCACGGCCCGGCCAAGGGCCTGATGCGCTGGGTGCTGACCACCAACCATAAAGACATCGGCACGATGTACCTGTGGTTCAGTTTCATCATGTTCCTGCTCGGTGGCTCGTTTGCCATGGTGATCCGCGCTGAGCTGTTCCAGCCGGGTTTGCAGATCGTGGAGCCGGCGTTCTTCAACCAGATGACCACCATGCATGGCCTGATCATGGTGTTTGGCGCGGTGATGCCGGCCTTCGTCGGCCTGGCCAACTGGATGATTCCGCTGATGATCGGCGCGCCCGACATGGCACTGCCACGGATGAACAACTTCAGCTTCTGGCTGCTGCCGGCGGCCTTCCTGCTGCTGGTATCTACGCTGTTCAGCCCGGGCGGAGGGCCGAACTTTGGCTGGACGTTCTACGCGCCGCTTTCCACCACCTATGCGCCAGCCAGCGTCACCTTCTTCATCTTCGCCATCCACCTGATGGGTATCAGCTCGATCATGGGGGCGATCAACGTGATTGCCACCATCCTCAACCTGCGTGCCCCCGGCATGACGCTGATGAAAATGCCGCTGTTCGTCTGGACCTGGCTGATTACCGCGTTCCTGCTGATTGCGGTGATGCCAGTACTGGCCGGCGTGGTAACCATGATGCTGATGGATATCCACTTCGGTACCAGCTTTTTCAGTGCCGCAGGTGGCGGTGACCCGGTGCTGTTCCAGCATGTGTTCTGGTTCTTCGGTCACCCTGAGGTGTACATCATGATCCTGCCCGCCTTCGGTGCGGTCAGCTCGATCATCCCGGCGTTCTCGCGCAAGCCGCTGTTCGGTTATACCTCGATGGTGTATGCCACCGGCGCCATTGCCTTCCTGTCATTTATCGTCTGGGCCCACCATATGTTCGTGGTCGGCATCCCGGTGGTCGGCGAGTTGTTCTTCATGTACGCCACCATGCTGATTGCCGTGCCCACCGGGGTGAAGGTATTCAACTGGGTCAGCACCATGTGGGAAGGCTCGCTCACCTTCGAAACGCCGATGCTGTTCGCCATCGCCTTTGTCATCCTGTTCACCATTGGTGGCTTTTCCGGGCTGATGCTGGCGATTGCCCCGGCGGACTTCCAGTACCACGACACTTACTTCGTAGTGGCGCATTTCCATTACGTACTGGTGCCTGGTGCAATTTTCGGCATCTTTGCCTCGGCCTACTACTGGCTGCCGAAATGGACCGGCCACATGTATGACGAAACCCTCGGCAAACTGCACTTCTGGCTGTCGTTCATCGGCATGAACATGGCCTTCTTCCCAATGCACTTCGTAGGCTTGGCCGGCATGCCACGGCGCATCCCCGACTACAACCTGCAGTTCGCCGATTTCAACATGGTGTCGTCGATCGGCGCGTTCATGTTCGGCGCCACGCAGATCTTCTTCCTGTTCATTGTCATCAAGTGCATCCGCGGTGGCGCGCCGGCACCGGCCAAACCCTGGGATGGCGCCGAGGGCCTTGAGTGGTCGATACCCTCGCCTGCGCCCTACCACACCTTCCAGACACCCCCGGAAGTGAAATAGGAACCCGCCATGAACGGCCTGTCGGTGAAACGCCTGGTAACGCGCCTGTTGATGCTGACGGTGGTGATGTTCGCCTTCGGCTTCGCGCTGGTGCCGATCTACGACGTCATGTGCAAAGCGTTCGGTATCAACGGCAAGACCGGCGGCCAATACGAAGGTAGCCAGGTCAGTGACCCGACGCGTGCTGTGCGGGTGCAGTTCATGTCGACCAATGCCAGCGACATGGTCTGGGACTTCTACTCCACTGCCGACCAGCTGGAGGTCAACCCGGGCGCGGTGAACCAGATGATCTTCATTGCTCACAACCCGACCGACCGGCCGATGAGTGCGCAGGCAATACCCAGCATTACCCCGGCCGAGGCCGCGGCCTACTTCCACAAGACCGAGTGCTTCTGCTTTACCCAGCAGGTGCTGCAGCCCGGCGAACGCATCGAGATGCCGGTGCGCTTCATCGTCGACCGCGACCTGCCGGCCAGCGTGAAGCACCTGACACTGGCCTACACCTTGTTCGACATCACCGCTCGCCACCCGCCGGTCGCGCACGTTGCGGCGCAGGACGTCCAGGGCGCCCGTTAAGGGAAGGAGAACAGCAATGGCAAGTCATGAGCACTACTACGTTCCGGCGCAGAGCAAATGGCCGATCATCGCCACCATCGGCATGTTCATCACGGTATTCGGCCTGGGCACCTGGTTCAACGACATGAAGGCGGGCCACCCGGATTCGCACGGGCCGCTGATCTTCTTCGTGGGTGCGTTGTTTCTGGCCTACATGCTGTTCGGCTGGTTTGGGTCAGTGGTCAAGGAGAGCCGCGCCGGGTTGTACAGCCCGCAGCTGGATCGCTCGTTCCGCTGGGGCATGAGCTGGTTCATCTTCTCTGAAGTGATGTTCTTCCTGGCGTTCTTCGGCGCGCTGTTCTATGTCCGCGTACTGGCGGGGCCGTGGCTGGGAGGCGAAGGGGCCAAAGGTGTTGCGCACATGCTGTGGCCAACGTTCGAATTCACCTGGCCGCTACTGCACACCCCCGACCCCAAGCTGTTCCCGCCGCCCAAGGAAGTGATCGACCCGTGGCATCTGCCGCTGATCAACACCATCCTGCTGGTCAGTTCCAGTGTGACAATCACCATTGCCCACCACGCCTTGCGCCGTGACCACCGCGGGCCGCTGAAATTCTGGATGGCGCTGACCATTGTTCTGGGCATCAGCTTTATCGCGCTGCAGGCCTTCGAGTACCACGAGGCCTATACCAAGCTGGGGCTGACACTGGGCTCAGGGATCTACGGTGCGACGTTCTTCATGCTTACCGGGTTTCACGGTGCCCACGTGACATTGGGCACGATCATTCTGATTGTGATGTTCGTGCGTATTCTGCGCGGGCATTTCAACCCGGAAAAACACTTCGGCTTCGAGGCAGCCAGTTGGTACTGGCACTTCGTCGATGTGGTGTGGGTGGGGTTGTTCATCTTTGTCTATGTGTTGTGAATACGAAACCCTGTAGGGGTGGGTGAGCGCTTCAGAAAGGGGCGTGGGAGACCAGTTGACCGCTGATCAAGCCCCAGGCGACCAGGCCTATGGTCAAGGCTGCCAGGGTGACCCGTACGGTCAGGGCCTTGAGCAGGCGGGTCGAGTTTTCATCATCCTTGACCAGAAACACCAGGCCACTGAACAGACTGGCAATCGTGGCCAACAGCATCAGGACAATCGCGGCCTTGAGCATGGCGTTACTCCGGGGGGATGCGGTGATGTGGATAAGTATAGCGAGGCGCCCGTGAGGCCGTTTCGCCCAGGCTGGGTACCGACGCTGGTGGTGCTTGCACTGCTGCCAGGGTTGATTGCGCTTGGTTGCTGGCAACTCGGCCGTGCCGAGGAAAAGCGCGTGCTGCTGGCCACCTATGCGGAAAGGCGGATTGAAGCGCCGATCGCCACCGCCCAGCTCCTCTCGAAAGAAGACAACGCCTTCCGCCGTGTGCACCTGTATGGCCGCTTCGACGCCGAGCACAGCGTGCTGCTGGACAACCGCATGCGCGACGGCAAAGCCGGTGTCGAGCTGCTGCAGCCCTTCCACGACCAAGCCAGCGGCCTGTGGTTGCTGATCAATCGTGGCTGGCTGCCATGGCTGGACCGCCGGGTGCCGGTGCACTTCGAAACCCCTGCCCAGGCCTTGGCGCTGGATGCCTCTGTGTATGTCGCGCCCGGTAGCACCTTCCAGCTGCACCCGGACCCCATCGGCGGGCAATGGCCGCATCTGTTGACCGCTATCGATGTCGCGCAGCTATGGCAACAGCTTGATCGCGAAGGCTTTGCCCAGGAATTGCGCCTGGAGCCGGGCCCTGCGAGCTATCGCCTGGACTGGCCGGTTGTCGCCATGAGCCCCGAAAAACACGTCGGCTATGCCGTGCAGTGGTTTGCCCTGGCTACCGCTCTGGTTCTGCTCTACCTCTACTTCGGCTGGCACCAAAACAAGGAGAAACGCCATGGCCACCGCCACTCCACTGGACGCGCCTGAACGTAGCAAACCCAGAGCCCGTGGGCGTTTGCAGCTGTTGCTGATCCTGCTGGTGGTGCTTGGGCCGATGGTTCTGGCCACCAGCATGTACAAGCTCAAATTCTGGGTGCCGGAAGGCCGCAGCTACCATGGCGCCATGATTGGCAATGGGGAAAGCCGTGCCGATCTCGGCGTGGCGGGCCAGGACGAGCGCTGGCAGTTGCTGGTCAGCGCGCCCCAGGCCTGCACCGAAGACTGTCAGCGCCTGGTGTACCTGGCTCGGCAGATTCAGGTCGGGCTGGGGCGTGATGCCAGCCGCGCCAGCCATGCGCTGGCCGCCGCCCAGCCGCTGAGTGCCGACTATCAGGCACTGCTCGGCCGCGAGTACCCGCAGTTGCAGCGCTACCCGCTGGATGCGCAACGTTATCAGCAGAAGGTTGTCGAGCCCGGCCCGCAGCTGTGGATCGTCGACCCGCACGGCAACCTGGTGCTGCGCTACGACGGCAAGGTCAACGGCAAGCATGTGCTGGATGACCTGCGCCACCTGCTCAAGCTGTCCAACATCGGCTAGGAGCCTGCCATGGCCAGACCTGGATTTCGCCTTGCTGTGTTCGCCACCCTGCTGGCACTGCTGGTCGTCCTGCTTGGTGCCTATACCCGCCTGACCCACGCAGGCCTCGGTTGCCCCGACTGGCCGGGGTGCTATGGCTTTATCAGCGTGCCCAAGAGTGAAGCGCAGTTGGCCCATGCCGAGCTGCACTTTCCGGAGCACCCGGTGGAAGCTGCCAAGGGCTGGGCGGAGATGGTCCACCGCTACTTTGCCGGTAGCCTGGCCGTGGTGATCGCCCTGCTCGCGTTCCAGGCAATGCGCCGGCATGCACGCGATGGGCAGCCTTATCGCCTGCCGATGCTGCTACTGGGTGTGGTGTTGGCCCAGGCAGCCTTCGGAATGTGGACGGTCACCCTGAAGCTGTGGCCGCAGGTGGTCACGGCGCACTTGCTGGGTGGCTTTACCACGTTGAGCTTGCTGTTCCTGTTGTCTCTGCGTCTGTCCCGGGCTTTTGCGCCCTTGCCGAAACTGCCGCTGAGCCTGCGCCGGATCGCTGCACTGGCGCTGCTGGTGGTAATCGGCCAGATTGCTCTGGGCGGTTGGGTCAGCGCCAACTACGCAGCCGTGGCCTGCATCGACCTGCCGACCTGCCATGGCCAGTGGTGGCCAGCGGCGGATTTCAGCAACGGCTTCCACCTGACCCAGCATGTCGGCCCCAATTACCTTGGCGGGCAGTTGGACAGTGATGCGCGCACGGCCATCCACATCAGCCACAGGTTGGGCGCGCTGCTGGTGACCTGTGTGCTGTTGATGCTCAGCTGGAAGCTGCACCGCTGTGGTCTCCCCGGCCTGGCGCGGCTGGTGCTGCTGGCGCTGGCCTTGCAAGTGGGCCTGGGCATCAGCAACGTGGTGTTCCACCTGCCGCTGGCGGTGGCTGTTGCGCACAATGCCGGCGGGGCGATGCTGCTGCTGAGCATGGTGCTGGTGAACTACCGCATTCGAGTGGTCGACAAGGTTCGTATGGGTGTCGGCCATGGTTGGCGTCTGCGGCCGGTGGTCGGGGTGGGCATTTCCCATCACATGAGGAACGACTCGTGGCGACGCTTCTAAGCGTACGACGGGCCCGCTGGCGCGATTACCTTGAGCTGACCAAGCCCAAGGTGGTGGTGCTGATGCTGATCACCTCGCTGGCGGGCATGTTCCTGGCCACCCGGGCGGGCGTCAGCTGGAGCGTGCTGTTGTTCGGCAACCTGGGCATCGGCCTGTGCGCGGGTGGCGCAGCGGTGGTCAATCATGTGGTGGATCGGCGCATCGATGCGCTGATGGCACGCACCCACAAACGGCCTTTGGCCCAAGGCCGAGTCGAGCCCCTGCCGGCGCTGTTGTTCGCCTTGGCCCTGGCGCTGCTGGGCATGGTCCTGCTGCTGGTATTCACCAACGCCCTCACCGCCTGGCTGACCCTGGCCTCATTACTCGGTTATGCGGTGCTCTACACCGGCTTTCTCAAGCGCGCCACGCCACAGAACATCGTCATCGGTGGCCTGGCCGGTGCCGCTCCGCCGTTGCTCGGCTGGGTGGCGGTAAGCGGCCATGTCAGCGCCGAACCCTTGCTGCTTGTGCTGATCATTTTCGCCTGGACCCCGCCGCATTTCTGGGCGCTGGCCATCCACCGCAAGGAGGAATACGCCAAGGCCGATATCCCGATGTTGCCGGTGACCCACGGCGAGCGCTACACCAAACTGCATATCCTGCTGTACACCCTGATCCTGCTGGCGGTGAGCCTGCTCCCGTATGCCATCCACATGAGTGGCCCGCTGTACCTGGCCTGTGCCCTGGGCTTGGGCCTGCGCTTCCTGCATTGGGCCTGGGTGTTGTACCGTAGCAGCCGGCCGCACGCGGCGATCGGCACCTTCAAGTACTCTATCGGCTACCTGTTCGCGCTGTTCATCGCGTTGCTCCTTGACCACTACCTGTTGCTGAGCCTATGACCCGAACCCAGAAAACCGTCTTCATCCTCGTTGCCCTGGTCGCGTTGATCCTGGGCCTGACCGTCAACAAGGTGCTAAATGGTCGTGACCAGCCCAACCCTGCCGAGCTGATTGATGCGGGCATCATTCTGCTGCCGCAGAGCCGCGCCGTGGCTGATGTCACCATGACCAACCAGGACGGCCAGCCGGTGCAGATGGATGACCTCAAGGGCAAATGGTCGCTGCTGTTCTTTGGCTACACCTACTGCCCGGACATCTGCCCGACCACCCTGGCCCAGTTGCGCCAGGTGAAGAGCGAGCTGCCCAAGAATGCCGTCGACCGGCTGCAGGTGGTGTTGGTGAGTGTGGACCCTAACCGCGATACGCCGAACCAGCTGAAGCAGTATCTGGGCTATTTCGACAAGGACTTTGTCGGCGTGGCGGGGTCGATCGAGGATACCCAGAAGCTGGCCAATGCCTTGAGCATTCCGTTCATTCCGGCGGATACCAGCAAGCCGGGGTATACCGTGGATCACAGCGGTAACCTGGCGATTGTCGGGCCGGATGGGCGACAGCGTGGGTTCATTCGGGCGCCGTTCAACAACCAGAAGCTGGGGGCGCAGTTGCCGGGGCTGGTCAAGCGGGATTGAGAGTGCTGGGCTTCCTGCGCAGGCCTTTCGCGACACAAGGCCNGCCTTGCGTCGCGAAAGGGCCGCAAAGCGGCCCCGGGGATGTTGGCTCAGAACGCCGGAACCACAGCGCCTTTGTACTTCTCGATGATGAACTGCTTCACCTCAGGCGAGTGCAGTGCAGCCGCCAGTTTCTTCATGTCGTCCGAGTCCTTGTTGTCCGGGCGGGCAACCAGAATGTTCACGTAAGGCGAGTCGCTGCCCTCGATGGCCAGCGCGTCTTTTTCCGGGTTCAGCTTGGCTTCCAGCGCGTAGTTGGTGTTGATCAGGGCGGCATCTACCTGGGTCAGCACACGCGGGATGGTGGCGGCTTCCAGCTCGCGGAACTTCACGTTTTTCGGGTTCTCGGCAACATCCTTCACGGTCGACAGGATGTTCTTGTTGTCCTTGAGCTTGATCACGCCAGCCTTGTCCAGCAGCAGCAAGGCGCGGCCGCCGTTGGTGGCGTCGTTGGGGATGACCACGGTGGCGCCGGAGGACAGCTCGTCCAGTTTCTTGATCTTGGACGAATACACGCCCAGTGGCTCGATGTGCACGCCTGCCACGCTCACCAGCTGGGTACCCTTGGCCTTGTTGAACTCATCCAGGTAAGGCTGGTGCTGGAAGAAGTTGGCGTCCAGGCGCTTTTCGGCCACCTGCACGTTCGGCTGGATGTAGTCGGTGAATTCCTTGACCTTCAGCTCTACGCCTTCTTTGGCCAGTTGTGGTTTGACGAAGTTGAGGATCTCGGCGTGCGGCACCGGGGTGGCGGCGACGGTAAGGGTATCGGCCTGGGCCGAGAAGGCCGCGACAGCGGCAGCGACAGCAAGCAGCTTCTTCATTGATCACTCCTTGTGAGGGCCGCGACGGCCCCCGAACGGGTCGGCCAGGCCGACCCCATTGGGGTTACTTACGGGAAAAATGCACGACCAGTTTGTCGCCCACGCTCTGCAGGACTTGAACCAGTACCAGCAGCAGTACCACGGTCACTACCATCACATCGGTCTGGAAACGCTGGTAACCGAAGCGGATAGCCAGGTCACCAAGGCCACCGGCACCCACCACACCGGCCATGGCAGTGTAAGAAACCAGGGTGATGGCGGTTACCGTTATGGCCGCGAAGATGCCCGGACGGGCTTCCGGCAGCAGCGCACTGGTGATGATCTGGCGAGTGGTGGCGCCCATCGACTGGGTGGCTTCGATGATGCCGCGGTCCACTTCACGCAAGGCGGTTTCAACCAGGCGCGCAAAGAACGGCGTGGCACCCACCACCAGCGGCGGGATGGCGCCTGCAACGCCCAGCGAGGTACCGGTGATCAGCACGGTGAACGGGATCATCACGATCAGCAAGATGATGAATGGCAGCGAGCGCAGGATGTTGACCACCAGCGACAGCAGTGCGTAGACACCTTTCTGTTCGAACATCTGCTTTGGCCCGCAGAGGAACAGCAGCACGCCCAGTGGCAGGCCCAGTAGCACGGTGAAGAACAGCGAGCCGAACAGCATGATCATGGTATCGACGGTGGCCAGCCAGATTTCGGCCCAGTCGACGTTGGCAAAGAAATTCAGGGCGTCCATCAACGCAGTACCTCCATATGTACGTCAGCTGCCTTGAAGCGGGCGAACGCCGCTTCCATGTCTCCGCCGATCAGGGCGAGAGTGAGCTGGCCATAGGGGACATCCTTGATGCGGTCGATACGCCCGGCGAGGATGCTGTAGTCCACACCGGTTTCGCGGGCCACGGTACCCAGCAGCGGCGCGTAGGTGGCGTCGCCCTGGAAGGTCAGGCGTACGATGCGGCCTGGCACGTGGGCAAAGTCGTCGCGCTGCTCGCCTTCGTCGACCTGCTCGTCTTCCTGGACGAAGCGCTTGGTGGTGGGGTGCTGCGGGTGCAGAAACACCTCGGCCACCGAGCCTTGCTCGACGATCTGACCGGCGTCCATCACGGCTACGCGGTCGCAGACACGGCGGATCACGTCCATCTCGTGGGTAATCAGCACGATGGTCAGTTTCAGTTCACGGTTGATCTCGGCCAGCAGTTGCAGGACCGAGGCCGTGGTTTGCGGGTCGAGGGCACTGGTGGCCTCGTCGCATAGCAGAATCTTTGGGTTGGTGGACAGGGCGCGGGCGATGCCGACGCGCTGCTTCTGTCCGCCGGACAGCTGCGCCGGGTACTTTTTGGCGTGGTCCGACAGGCCAACGCGAGCCAGTAGTTCGGTGACGCGCTTGTCGATTTCGCTGCGCGACAGCTCACCGGCCAGGGTCAGTGGCAGGGCGACGTTGTCGGCGACGGTCTTGGAAGCCAGCAGGTTGAAGTGCTGGAAAATCATCCCGACTTGCTGGCGGAAGCCGCGCAACTGGCTGGCGTTGAACGCGGTGACATCTTCGCCGTCGACGATGATCGTGCCGCCGGAGGGCTCCTCCAGGCGGTTGATCAGGCGCAGCATGGTGCTTTTGCCAGCGCCGGAATGGCCGATCAGGCCGAACACCTGGCCATCTTCGATGGTCAGGCTGGTCGGATTCAGTGCGGGGATTTCCCTACCGGCAACGCGGTAGGTTTTATGTACCTGTTGGAACTCGATCACGTAGCGAACCTTGTGGGGCGCATTGAAATTTGGGTCAGCGGTTAGCTGGGGTCGCGCATTTTAGCCTTTTCCTATAGCTGTTCTTAGCATTTATTTCGTCATGCACCAATCCATCGGGCATATCGCGACAACCGGTAATCCTGATTGAACGCTCGGCAACGCCCTCCAGTCACTACTTGGACAAGCCCTGAACGGGCACGCCTTAAGACTGATGAGGAGAGCCGATCATGCCCAGCAAGAAAACGGATGCGCCCAAGCACAGCGAGGCCGCCGGTACCCAGACCCCTGACAGGGCCAACACCAATGCCAAGCTGCAGAGCCTGGAGGCCGACCGTAGCGATGCGACCGGGCATGCGCTGCGAACCAACCAAGGCGTGCGCATTGCTGACAACCAGAACTCCCTCAAGGCGGGTGATCGCGGGCCTTCGCTGCTTGAAGACTTCATCATGCGCGAGAAAATCACCCACTTCGACCATGAGCGTATCCCCGAACGCATCGTGCACGCACGCGGTACCGGGGCACACGGGTTTTTCCAGAGCTATGGCAACCACGCCGAGCTGACCAAGGCCGGCTTCCTGCAAGATCCGGAAAAGATCACTCCGGTTTTTGTCCGCTTTTCGACGGTTCAGGGCCCACGCGGTTCTGGCGACACGGTTCGAGATGTACGGGGCTTTGCCGTCAAGTTCTATACAGATGAAGGCAATTTCGACTTGGTCGGTAACAATATGCCGGTGTTTTTCATCCAGGATGCCATCAAGTTCCCCGATTTTGTCCACGCGGTGAAGCCAGAGCCACACAACGAGATACCGACCGGCGGTTCGGCTCACGACACCTTTTGGGATTTCGTCTCGCTGGTGCCGGAGTCGGCCCATATGGTCATGTGGGCCATGTCTGACCGCGCCATCCCGCGCAGCCTTCGAATGATGGAAGGCTTTGGCGTGCATACCTTCCGCCTGATCAATGCCGAGGGCGTGGCCAGCTTCGTAAAGTTTCATTGGAAACCACGCCAGGGCGTGCATTCCCTGCTGTGGGACGAAGCCCAGAAGCTGGCGGGCAAGGACACCGACTTCCAGCGCCGTGACCTATGGGAAGCCATCGAAACCGGTGACTACCCGGAATGGGAACTGGGCGTGCAGATTGTGCCTGAGGCTGACGAACACAAATTCGACTTCGACCTGTTGGACCCGACCAAGATCATCCCGGAGGAACTGGTACCCGTCACGCCGCTGGGCAAGATGGTGCTCAACCGCAACCCGGACAATTTCTTTGCCGAGGTCGAACAGGTGGCGTTCTGCCCAGGCCATATCGTGCCAGGTATCGACTTTACCAACGACCCGCTGCTGCAGGGCCGGCTGTTCTCGTACACCGATACCCAGATCAGCCGCCTGGGTGGGCCGAACTTCCACCAGATCCCGATCAACCGGCCGGTAGCGCCGAACCACAACAACCAGCGTGATGCCCTGCACCAGCACGTCGTGCACAAGGGCCGGGCTTCCTACGAGCCCAACTCGATTGATGGCGGCTGGCCGAAGGAAACCCCGCCTGCGGCGCAGGACGGCGGCTTCGAGAGCTATCAGGAGCGTATCGATGCGCACAAGATTCGCCAGCGCAGTGAGTCGTTCGGCGATCACTTCTCGCAGGCTCGGCTGTTCTTCCAGAGCATGAGCCCGACCGAGCAACAGCACATCATCAAGGCTTACAGCTTCGAGTTGGGCAAAGTGGAGCGTGAACATATCCGCGCCCGGGAAGTGAATGAAATTCTCGCCAACATCGACCTGAAGTTGGCGGCGGCGGTTGCGGCCAACCTGGGCCTCCCTGCGCCGAAAGCGGGTACGGTGAAGGTGAAGGGTAGCCAGCTGGCGCAATCGCCTGCGTTGAGCCAGATGAACCACCCAGGTTCGGTGGGTATCAAGGGGCGCAAGATTGCTGTGCTGGTGGCAGATGGCGTGGACGCTGCCAGCGTGGACAAACTGGTCAAGGCCCTGGAAGCGCACAGTGCCCGGCCGATGCTGCTGGGGCCGACCTCGGCGCCGGTGAAGGCGGCGGATGGCAAACAACTGCCGGTAGCGGCGTCGATGGAGGGGATGCCTTCGATCATGTTCGACGGGATTGTCGTGCCTGCGGGCAAGGCCTCTACGGATGCGCTGGCGGCTAGCGGATTGGCCAAGCACTTCTTGCTGGAGGGCTACAAGCACCTGAAGGCGCTGGTGCTGACCAAGGAACTGGCGAAAGCGTTGGGGCTCAAGGAGGACAAGGGGCTGCTGCTCGGGGATGAGCAGAAGGCAGTGGATGCCTTTGTCAAAGCGGTTGAAGGCCACCGGGTGTGGGAGCGGGAGGCGGCAGCTGAAGCTGTTCCTGCCTGATAAGGCCTCTTCGCGGGTAAACCCGCTCCTGNGCGGGTTTACCCGCGAAGCGTTTACTGCTGATGCGGGACCAGCACCACCTGTGCCGGCAGCGAGCGCTGGATCTGATGCTTCTGCTTCAGCTCGAACCCACTGTCAATCTTGCGCACGCGCTTTTCCAGCAAGGTCTTCAGCCAAGGTGCATCCTCGGTGCGCGGTACCTGAAATACCACTTCGCACTGGTAACTCACCACATCGGCGGCAATGTCGTCCAGTTGGCGGCGCAGCGCGCGGCTGTCAGTGGTCTTCAAGGCCACCACGGTACTTGGCGCTGTCGGGTCGATGATGCGTGCCTTGGGCTTGGCTTCGGCGGCTTTCAGCGCAGCTTCAGCCTTTTCCAGTTCGGCCTTGCGGGCCTGGGTCACGGCATCCCCGCCGGTCACCGCTGGCGCCTGCGGCATCAGTGCCCGGGCACGGGCCAGCGCGGTAGCTGCCGCGTTTACATCGCCCTTCTGCAGAACGATCTGGCTACGTTGCAGGTAAGCTTCGGCCAGTTGGCGCTGGTATTGCTCCAGGCGTGCATCATCCGGCGACTGGGCCTGCAGTGCAGCAAGCTGGTCTTCGGCGGTAGCCAGCTCATTGCTGGCGATGTTCTGTTGCAACTGCTGCCAGGCATCTGCTTGAGCAGGTGCGGTGGCCTGTTCGACCGGCGCATTGGAACAGGCAGCCAGGATCAGGGAAAACGCGGCAACAAGCAGATAACGGGAGGCGAACGGCTTCATTCCTGCGACTCTCTATTTGCGCAAAAAGCGAGCAAGTCTACACCCAGGTGCGCACGCTCGAAAATAGGCCTTACAGACCCTTTACGGGCCGAAGGTTGCAAGGCGTGCCTGCACACGCCTTGCTTTTCAGCGTTTTGGCAGAGCCAGGCTCAGCAAGAATAGCACCGCGGCGCAGACCACGATCGAGGGCCCGGCGGGGGTGTCCTTGAACCAGGACATGGCCAGGCCGCCGCACACTGCGGTGACACCCAGCAGGCTGGCACCCAGGGCCATCTGCTCTGGTGAGCGGGCGTGGCGCTGTGCCGCAGCGGCAGGAATGATCAGCAGTGAGGTAATCAGCAACACGCCAACGATTTTCATGGCAACCGCAATTACCACCGCGATCAGCAGCATCAGCGCCATGCGCAAGCCGGCCACGGGCAGGCCTTCAACCATGGCCAGTTCTTCGTGCACGGTAACCGCCAGCAGCGGCCGCCACAGCACAGCGAGCAGCAGCAGGACCAGTGCACTGCCGCCGAGGATCCAGGCCAGGTCGGTGGTGCTGATGGCCAGCAGATCGCCGAACAGGTAAGCCATCAGGTCAATGCGCACATCGTGCATGAAGCTCAGCACCACCAGGCCCAGCGACAAGGTGCTGGGGGCCAGGATACCCAGGAGGGTGTCGGAGGCCAGCGGCTGGCGTTGCTGCAATGTCACCAGCAGAATCGCCAGCAACAGGCAGCCCACGGTTACCGCCAGCGCCGGGCTGACATCCAGGGCAAAGCCCAGGGCCACACCGAGCAGCGCGGCGTGAGACAGGGTGTCGCCAAAATAGGCCATGCGCCGCCATACCACGAAGGAGCCCAGTGGGCCTGCAACCAGTGCGAGGGACAAGCCGGCAAGCAAGGCGTAGAGAAGAAAATCAGCCATGCTTGCAGTGCTCTCCGTGAACATGGGTGCCAGGGGCGACCACCGAGCCATGCAGGTCGTGGCTGTGGTCGTGATGGTGGTGGTAGATGGCCAGGCTCGGTGCGGTCTTGCCGAACAGCTCGACGAACGCCGGATCACCGCTGACTTGCTCAGGGTGACCCGAGCAGCACACGTGGCGGTTCAGGCACACCACCTGGTCGGTAGCGCTCATGACCAGGTGCAGGTCGTGGGACACCATCAGTACGCCGCAGCCGTGGCGGTCGCGCAGGCGGGTGATGAGGTTGTAAAGCTCGGTCTGGCCGACCACGTCCACACCTTGTACCGGTTCGTCGAGCACCAGCAACTGGGGTTCGCGCAGCAAGGCGCGGGCCAGCAGCACGCGTTGCATTTCGCCGCCGGAAATAGTCTGGATCGGGCTGTCGATGACCTGCTCGGCGCCCACTTCCTGCAGCGCCGACAAGGCTGCCACGCGGTCTACGCCGGGCACCAGGCGCAAGAAGCGCAGCACCGACAGCGGCAGCGTGGCATCAACCTGAATTTTCTGCGGCATGTAGCCAATGCGCAGCTTGGGTTTGCGCCATACCTTGCCGCGATGTGGCTTGAGCAGGCCAAGTACGGCCCGCACCAAGGTCGTCTTACCCGCCCCGTTGGGGCCAATCAGGGTGACGATCTGGCCTGGGGCGACCGACAGGTCGATGCTGTCGAGCACCGCCTCACCGCCAAAGGTGACGCCGACCTGCTCCAGGCGAATCAGGGCGTCGCTCATGCCGCGCTCCGGCAGTTACCGCACAGGCCGACCACTTCCACGGTCTGGGTCTCGACCGTGAAACTCACGCCTTTGGCGCTGTTGATGATGGCCTCGCTGATGCTGCTCTGCTCGAGCTCGATGGCCACATGGCAGGCCCGACAGATCAGGAACTGGCCTTGGTGCACGTGCTCGGGGTGGCTGCAGCCGATGAAGGCGTTGAGCGATGCGATGCGATGTACCAGGCCGTTTTCCAGCAGGAAGTCCAGCGCACGGTACACCGTGGGCGGCGCGGCGCGGCGGCCGTCCTGCTCACTGAGCACAGCGAGGATGTCGTAGGCGCCCAGTGGCTTGTGGCTCTGCCACACCAGCTCCAGCACACGGCGGCGCAGGGCTGTCAGGCGCAGGCCCTGGCGGGTGCACAAGGCGTCGGCTTCAGCCAGTGCGCTGTGTACGCAATGGGAGTGGTCGTGAGGACGGTTGGCCAGCGGTGTGATGGACATGGGCAGCGACGGTTCTGGACAGAGACGTTATTATGTTACCTGTTTCTGAAGATTCGAGTATCCACCGTGTCCCGATTCCTGGCTCTGTTTGTCGCTTTCATCGCATTATCCGCGCAGGCCGACGTGCGTGTGCTCACCAGTATCAAGCCCCTGCAGCAGATTGCCGCTGCCGTGCAGGAGGGTGTTGGCAGCCCTGACGTGCTGCTGCCGCCCGGCGCTTCACCCCACCACTATGCGCTGCGCCCCTCGGACGTGCGGCGGGTAGGCGATGCCGACCTGCTTTACTGGATCGGCCCTGACATGGAGAATTTCCTTCCGCGTGTGCTGGGAAGCCGTAGCAAGGCCACAGTGGCTGTGCAGTCGCTGCCGGGCATGAAGCTGCGCCACTTTGGCGAGGACAGCCATTCCCATGAGGAAGCAGACCATGACGATCATGACCACGATCACCGCCCAGGCAGCCTGGATGCGCATTTGTGGCTATCGTCGGTCAATGCGCGAGTAATCGCGGCAAAAATGGCAGCTGACCTGGCCCAGGTCGACCCGGCCAATGCGGCTCGCTATCAGAGCAACCTGAAGGCCTTCGATGAACGCCTGGATGCGTTGGATGGGCGTATCAAGGCGCGCGTGGCCGGTATTGCCGGCAAGCCGTACTTCGTCTTCCACGAAGCCTTCGACTATTTTGAAGCTGAATATGGCTTGAAGCACGCGGGCGTGTTCAGCGTGGCATCCGAGGTGCAGCCTGGGGCGCAACATGTGGCGGCCATGCGCAAGCGTCTTCAGGAAGTGGGCAAGACCTGCGTGTTCAGCGAGCCACCACTGCGGCCGCGATTGGCCGAGACCCTGACTGCCGGGTTGCCGGTGCGCCTTGCCGAGCTGGATGCCTTGGGTGGCACCGATCCGGTGGATGGCAAAGGGTATGAGCGCTTGCTGGAGAAGTTGGGCGGTGACCTGGCAGGCTGCCTGGAACAGCTGTAAGCCTGTACCGGCCCCTTCGCGGGTGAATCCGTGCCCACAGGTACTGCGCAGGCCTCAAGGCCGTCGCTATCCCTGTGGGAGCGGGTTCACCCGCGAAGAAGCAGACGTGGTCTACAGCGCGAACGGCAGGTGCAAAGCCACCTGCTGGCGCTGCGCCAGACGTACTTCAAACTCGCTCGGATCGTGGATCATCACATCCATCCCGGCAAACGATTCGGCGGCAATCAGGCGCGACAGCCAGAAACGTACGCAGCCTACCCTCAACATTTCCGGCCACAGCTCGGCTTCGGCTGCAGTGAACGGCCGCAGCGCCGCGTAGGCTGCCAGCAGTGCCTGGGCGCGTGGTACATCCACCGCTCCCTGCTCATCCAGGCACCAGTCGTTCACGGTGATGGCAATGTCATACAGCATCGGCCCGGAGCAGGCATTGTAGAAGTCGATCACACCGGTCAGGTGGGTGCCTTCGAACATCACGTTGTCGCGGAACAGGTCGGCATGCAGGTTGGCCCGCGGCAAGGCCAGGATCTGCGCCTTATGTGCGCTGATTTCGTCCAGCGCCGGCTGCAGCAATGCGGCTTGCTCCGCAGTCAGGCGTGGCAGTAGCTCGGCACCCGAGGCCAGCATCCAGTCCAGGCCGCGGTCGGTGCGGCGCTCGATGATGTGCTCTCGGGTGGCCAGGTGAATGTGTGCCAGTAGCTCGCCGACCTGGGCGCAGTGCTGGTTGTTGGGTGCCTTGATGTGTTTGCCCGACAGCCTGGGCTGCAGCAATGCCGGCTTGCCGCACAGCTCGCGCAGGCCGTTGCCGTCGCGATCACGAATGGCATAGGGCACCGGCATGTCGGCACCGTGCAGGGTATCGAGCAGTTCGATGAAGAACGGCATGTCCTCGCTGGGCCCACGCTCGATCAGCGTCAGGACGAACTCCCCCTGTTCGAGGCTGACGAAGAAATTGCTGTTCTCGGTACCGGCGGCAATGCCCTGGAAGTCGAGCAGACGGCCCAGCTCGTACGGCGCCAGAAAGGTTTCCAGCTCAGGCCGGGTCACGGGGGTGAAGACTGACATGATGAAAAATTGCCCATACGGGCACTTCCGCCGGGAAGTGCCGGGTTGATGTGAACGGTGCGCGTCAGCTTACCACTCGAAGATCTTCCAGGACGGAATCAGCATGTCCGGCTGGTCGGATCGAATGAAATTGGCATCAGTGCCATCAGCGCGTACCAGAAAGTAAGGCTTGCCGTTTTTCGGCGTGATCTTGATCGCATACAGGAAGCCGTTTTGCCGGTATTCCTGGATGGTTTTATCGCCTTCCGTGCGAATGGTCACCTCGGGATCGGCCGAGGGGGCGTCGTCCGCCGCCAGGGTGACGACAGGCGTGGTTGCCAACAGGCCGAGCAGTAACAGGCGATTGAGTGTGCGCATGATAACCTAGTCCCTTTGTCGTCAATGATTCTGGCTATTCTAGCGCCGGACCCGTCGAAAAGGTTGATTCTGCTCATGAGCCAAGCGCCCCTCGTCCTGGTGGACGGTTCCTCCTACCTTTATCGCGCCTTCCACGCGCTGCCACCGCTGACCACGTCCAAGGGCATGCCGACCGGTGCGGTGAAGGGTGTGCTGAACATGCTCAAGAGCCTGCGCAAGCAATATCCCGACAGCCTGTTTGCCGTGGTGTTCGACGCCAAGGGCGGCACTTTCCGCGATGCCATGTTCGCCGAGTACAAGGCTAACCGCCCCAGCATGCCGGATGACCTGCGGGTACAGATCGAGCCGCTGCACGCCAGCGTCAAGGCGTTGGGCTACCCGCTGCTGTGCGTGGAGGGTGTCGAGGCTGACGACGTGATCGGCACCTTGGCGCGCAGCAGTGCCGCCCTGGGTCGGCCAGTGATCATCTCGACCGGTGACAAGGACATGGCGCAACTGGTGGACGGGCACATTACCTTGGTCAACACCATGACCGGAAGCGTGCTGGACGTGGCTGGCGTGCACGAGAAGTTCGGCGTCGGCCCGGAACACATCATCGACTTCCTGGCCCTGATGGGTGACAAGGTCGACAACATCCCGGGCGTGCCGGGCGTGGGCGAAAAAACGGCGGTGGGGCTGCTGACCGGCATCGGCGGCGGTCTCAGCGACCTTTACGCCAACCTGGACAAGGTGCCAACGCTGGCCATTCGCGGCGCCAAGACCTTGCCGGCCAAGCTGGAGGAGCACCGCGACGCGGCATTCCTGTCCTACGAGCTGGCCACCATCAAGGTTGACGTGCCGCTGGATGTCGAGGTCGAGGCGCTGGTGTGCGGTGAACCTGACCGCGAGGCGTTGCTGGCGTTGTACACCGAGATGGAGTTCAAGAGCTGGGTCGCCGAAGTGCAGCGCGATGCGGCCAAGGCTGGTGATGATGTCGGCCCGGCTGTGGAGCCTGCGGCCAAGGTCGAGCCCAAATACGAAACCATCCTCGACCAGGCCCGTTTCGACGCCTGGCTGGAGAAGCTGCGCCAGGCACCGCTGTTCGCCTTCGACACCGAGACCACCGGCCTGGACGCCCAGCAGGCGCAGTTGGTCGGCCTGTCCTTCGCTGTCGAGCCGCATGAAGCGGCCTATGTGCCGCTGGCCCACGATTATGAAGGCGCGCCGGTCCAGCTGGACCGCGAGGCCGTGCTGTTGGCGCTGAAGCCCTTGCTGGAGGACCCGGCCAAGGCCAAGGTCGGGCAGAACGCCAAGTACGACATCAACATCCTCGCCAATGGCTCCCCCCCTATCGAGATGCGCGGTGTGGCCTATGACACCATGCTCGAGTCATACGTGCTGAACTCCACCGCCACCCGTCATGACATGGACAGCCTGGCGCAGAAGTACCTCGACCACACCACGATCGCCTTCGAGGACATCGCCGGCAAGGGTGCCAAGCAGCTTACCTTCAACCAGATCACCCTGGACAAGGCCGGCCCGTACGCCGCCGAAGACGCCGACATCACGCTGCGCCTGCACCATGCATTGCAGGCCCGCCTGGCACAGACGCCGAGCGTGCAACCGGTGCTGACGGATATCGAGATGCCGCTGGTGCCGGTGCTGGCCAGGATCGAGCGCCAGGGTGCGTTGGTCGATGCCGAGCTGTTGAAAGTACAGAGCGGTGAGCTGGGCGTGAAGATGGCTGAGCTTGAGCTGCGTGCCTACGAGCTCGCCGGTGAGACGTTCAACCTCGGCTCGCCCAAGCAGCTGGGCACGATTCTTTACGACAAGCTGGGCATGCCGGTGCTGAGCAAGACCGCCAAGGGCCAGCCATCCACCGCCGAAGCAGTGCTCGACGAACTGGCCGAACAAGGCTACCCGCTGCCAGAGGTGCTGATGCAGTACCGCAGCCTGAGTAAGCTCAAGAGCACCTACACCGACAAGTTACCGGGGCAGATCAACCCGCGCACCGGGCGCATCCACACGTCCTACCAGCAGGCGGTGGCGGCCACCGGCCGGTTGTCGTCGAGCGACCCGAACCTGCAGAACATTCCGATCCGCACCGCTGAAGGGCGGCGTATTCGCCAGGCGTTCATCGCCAGTCCGGGCTACAAGCTTCTGGCGGCGGACTATTCACAGATCGAGCTGCGCATCATGGCCCACCTGGCCAAGGACGAAGGCTTGCTGCATGCCTTCCGCAATGACCTGGACGTGCACCGCGCCACGGCAGCCGAAGTGTTCGGTGTGGCCCTGGAAGACGTGACCACCGACCAGCGCCGCAGCGCCAAGGCCATCAACTTCGGCCTGATTTACGGCATGAGCGCCTTTGGCCTGGCCAAGCAGATCGGCGTCGACCGCAAGCAGTCACAGGACTACATCGACCGTTATTTTGCCCGCTACCCGGGCGTGCTGGCCTATATGGAGCGCACCCGCGCCCAGGCGGCCGAGCAAGGCTTTGTCGAAACCCTGTTTGGCCGCCGGCTGTACTTGCCAGACATCAATGCCAAGAACCCTGCCCTGCGCAAGGGCGCCGAGCGCACGGCGATCAACGCCCCGATGCAGGGTACTGCTGCCGACATCATCAAGCGGGCCATGGTCAAAGTAGATAACTGGTTGAGCGAGAGCGGGCTGGATGCCCGGGTGATCCTTCAGGTGCACGACGAACTGGTGCTTGAGGTACGCGAGGACCTGGTGGAGCAGGTGAAAGATGAAATTCGCCAGCACATGAGCCAGGCCGCGCAGCTGGATGTGCCGCTGCTTGTCGAAGCAGGCGTTGGTGCGAATTGGGACGAAGCTCACTGATTGAGCAGGTAAAACTGTGTAGGATCTGCGGCGTAGTGACGCGGATCCGAGCACCGCTCAGTGCTGTGGGTGCTTAAGTTTCATGAAACTATCGCAAATAGTTTTGTGGGCTTCGGAACTAAACCGGTGAAGCGGAACTCAGAGTAACTGAATGGCTGGTGAAGCCCTTCGATGCTCCTATGTTGTGTTAAGTGTTGGCAGATATCTGGACCCCGCCCTAGCGGTCCGGACTTGGACCCCGAACTTCCCCCTCCCCATACGAAGTCCGGGGTTTTTTTTGCCCGGAATTTGCCGGATGGCTTGTACTGAGCCTCCGTAGGCGCGGGTTTNATGTCGAATTCACCGCTGCATTCGCGGGTAAACCCGCGTCTTCAAGGGCCTGCGCCCAATCACCAAAGCGTGTCCAACCCCGATCAGGTGTAGGAGCGGGTTTACCCGCGAATACGGTAGTGGCGGCAACGGTGAACGGCGGGTGGAGAGCAGGCTCGGCCCTTTTGCGGGCAAACCCGCTCCTACGGGTCAGGCGCAAAGCATTAAACGACCGGCTTGTCTTCCAGTTCCATCCAGTCTGCCAGCACTCGGTAGGCGTCTTCCACGCCCAGGCGCTTGGGTGCCGAGAACAGCTGGATGGTCACGCCATCCCCCCAGCCCTTGCGGATTTCCGACTGTACTTTCAGCAGTGTGTTCTTGCCCGCGCCGTGGGTCAGCTTGTCGGCCTTGGTCAGCAGGATGTGCATCGGCATGCTGCTGGCCTTGGCCCAGTCGAGCATCATCTTGTCGAAGTCGGTCATCGGGTGACGCACGTCCATCATCAGGATCACGCCACGCAGGCACTCACGGCTGCCCAGGTAGGCTTCCAGGTGTTTCTGCCAGTGCTGCTTGAGCGGAATCGGGACTTTTGCATAACCATAGCCCGGCAGGTCGACCAAACGCCGTTCATCGTCCAGACTGAAGAAATTCAACAGCTGGGTGCGTCCGGGCGTTTTCGAGGTACGCGCCAGGCTGGCATGAGTCAGGGTATTGAGGGCGCTGGATTTGCCGGCGTTGGAACGGCCGGCAAAAGCCACCTCGTAGCCCTGGTCGTCCGGGCATTGTTCGACCTTGGCTGCGCTGAGGGCGAATTTGGCTTTCTGGCAGAGGCCGAGGATGGGGTTCTTGACTTGCATGGGATATCCGATGTGGGTGTTGCCTGACTTTGTAGAGCCAAGCCTGGCAAGCGGTGTCGTTTCCGTTTGGATGGCGGAAGTATATAATGCCCCAGTTTTTGTGTGCTCATTCTCCCAGCGAAGGAGAACGGGCATGGGGTGTCGAACAATAGCTCGCGCAACAGAACGCAGCGCGGCCCCCAACCCTGAAGGTCGTTCCGCATGGCGAAATGGCTGCTTGCTGTCGGTATGTTCCTGCCGTTTTTCAGCGCACAGGCTACACAGGATCCCGAGGTGTTGTACAACCGCACGTGTGCGGCCTGCCACACCGGGCAGTTGCCACAGGCACCCAGACGGGGTGACCGGGCAGCATGGGAGCCAAGGCTGGCGCAAGGCATGGATGTACTGGTGAAGCACGTGACCCAGGGTTTCAAGGCTATGCCGCCGCGTGGATTGTGCATGGACTGCAGTGCCGAGGACTACCGTTTGGTCATCCTTTGGATGAGCGGCAGTCCCGATACATAACATTTCACCCTTAGCCGTGTTGGATTAGCTGATGAACAAACTAGTCGTGAGTCTGCTGTTGACCTTGGGTGTCGCTGGTGCGGCCACTGCTGCGCAACCTATCAAAGGCGATGCCGCCGCTGGCCAGGCCAAGACCGCCGTCTGTGGCGCCTGCCACAATCCTGACGGCAACAGCCTGGCACCGAACTTCCCGAAACTGGCCGGCCAAGGCCAGCGCTATCTTGAAAAACAACTGCACGATATCAAGTCGGGCAAGCGTACCGTGCTGGAAATGACCGGCATGCTGGCCGCATTCAGCGACCAGGATCTGGCCGATATCGCCGCCTACTTCTCCAGCCAGAAAGGCAGCGTGGGTGCCGCCGATCCCAAACTGGTCGAGCGCGGCCGTGCGCTGTTCAATGGTGGCGACCTGGAAAAGGGCATGCCGGCCTGCACGGGCTGCCACTCGCCTAACGGCGCGGGCATCGCCCTGGCCGGCTTCCCGCACCTGGGCGGGCAGCACTCGCAGTACGTGGCCAAGCAGCTCACTGATTTCCGCGAAGGCAACCGCACCAACGATGGCGATGCCATGACCATGCGCACCATCGCTGGCAAGCTGAGCAACCATGACATCGAAGCGTTGGCCAGCTACATCCAGGGCCTGCATTAACTTTCGGTTAATGTTGTAGGTCAATGATGAAAGGGCGGCCGGGCTGCCCTTTTTTCCGTCCGCAGCCGTTACACTACAGAACTCGAGCCCTTCCCGGCCTGTCTCAGTGCAGGTCGCGTCGTGGCGACCCATGACTGCTCAGGAGTAAAGCATGCGTAAACTGATTCTCAGCGCTGCGCTGGTCGCCGCCAGCGTATTCGGTATGACTGCCGTTCAGGCCGCCGAGCCTGTCGCCGGCAAGGAATACATCGAGCTGAGCAACCCTGTTCCGGTTTCCGTGCCTGGCAAGATCGAAGTCGTCGAGCTGTTCTGGTACGGCTGCCCACATTGCTACCACTTCGAGCCGACCATCAACCCTTGGGCTGAAAAGCTGCCCAAGGACGTCAACTTCAAGCGCGTACCGGCCATGTTCGGTGGCCCGTGGGATGCACACGGCCAGATGTTCCTGACCCTCGAAGCCATGGGCGTCGAGCACAAGGTGCACGCGGCGGTGTTCGATGCCATTCAGAACCAGCACAAGCGCCTGACCGACAAGAACGACATGGCCGACTTCCTCGCCACTCAAGGTGTGGACAAGGATAAGTTCCTCGCCACCTTCGACTCGTTCGCCATCAAGGGCCAGGTCAAACAGGCCAAGGAATTGGCGAAGAAGTATGAAATCACCGGCGTACCGAGCATGGTCGTCAACGGCAAGTACCGCTTCGACCTGGGGACTGCCGGCGGACCGGAAGGCGTGCTGAATGTCGCCGACCAGCTGATCGACAAGGAGCGCGCTGCCAAGTAGGCGGCGTCACCCATGCCCCGCTTCAGAGCTACGCGTGGCATTGGCCTGCACGAGCCGCAGGTCAACGAGCATCACCTGCAGGCCCCGGGCCTGCCCGAGGATGGTCGTCTGCGGCTGCTCAGTTTCAACATCCAGGTGGGCATAAGCACCGAGCGCTACCGCCATTACCTGACGCGTAGCTGGCAGCACCTGCTGCCGCATAACGGCCGTGCCGGTAACCTGCAGAAGATCGGCAGGTTGCTGGGCGACTTCGACCTGGTGGCCCTGCAGGAAGCCGATGGTGGCAGCCTGCGCTCGGGCTACGTCAACCAGGTCGAACACCTGGCCCACTTGGGGGCCTTCCCCTATTGGTACCAGCAGCTCAACCGCAACCTTGGGCGTTTTGCCCAGCACAGCAACGGTGTGCTCAGCCGCCTGAAGCCGCAACTGCTCGAAGACCATCCGTTGCCTGGCCCGGCCGGGCGAGGTGCGATTCTGGTGCGGTTTGGCGAAGGCGAAGATGCGCTGATAGTGGTGATGATGCACCTGGCATTGGGGGCCAAGACCCGCGCCCTGCAGTTGGGTTATATCCGCGAGCTGATAGGCGGTTACCGTCACCAGGTGCTGATGGGTGACATGAACACCCATGCCACCGACCTGCTGGAGCATTCGCCACTGCGCGACCTGGGCCTGGTCGCCCCGCAAGTCGAGGCCACCTTCCCCAGTTGGCGACCGCAGCGTTGCCTTGATCATATTTTGCTCAGTTCAAGCCTCACGCTGGAGCGTGTCGAGGTGCTGGCGCAGCCAATTTCGGACCACCTTCCCGTTGCTGTCGAGATTCGATTGCCTGATGCATTGACTGTGGATACGCTGCCGGTTTTGAGCTAATTGCCATCACCGTTTGCGGACCCGGGCATGACTGAAGACGCTGAGCGCTGGAAAGAAAAATACCTTAAAAGCATCGAGCAGCAAGAAAAGCTCGAACGCCGTTGGGATGCCCGTCTTGACCTGCTGCGTCGAGGCCTGGTGCGCAGCACCCTGGCTGCTGAAGGCAGTGACAAGGTGGTAGACGAGTGCATGAAGGAAATGCGCGATGTCATTCGCAGCGACAACATGGACGCCGGCCTCGCCGGCTTGATTCCGCGCCTTGAGAAAGCGGTACTGGATTCCGAACAGCGTCGCGAAACCCGCATGAACCAAGTCAGCGATGCGCTGACCGCACTGGTTGGCCAACTGCAAGGCCTGCCCCTGCCCAGTGATATCTCGCGGCCATTGAAAAAACTGGCGAAGAAGCTCGACGGCGGGGTTGCCCAGTCACGCGAGCTGCCGCCGCTGTTGGGCGAGTTGAGCGGCTTGCAGGGGCGCGCGCTGTCGGCCCTTGGCAAGCCGGGTGAAGAAGCCCGACCCGGGTTTCTGCAGCGGTTGTTCGGAAGCCGCGAGGAAGATGCACAGGCAGGAGCAGAGCTTGCGCCGGTGGCGTTGCCTGCTGCCGAGGTTGTGCCCCAGGCAGCCGGCAGTGCCGAGCCCTCGCGGCCCGATGACGTCGATACGCTACAACCGTTGCCGGCCCCTGCTGCTCCGACTGCCGAGGTGGCCGAAGCGCCCGAGCTTGAGCTGGAGGCATTTGGCCCGGCGCTGATCGAAACGGCCGAAATGGCGCCAGCCCCGTTGCCAAGGGACAAGGCGCCATTGCCGGAAGCTGCAGTTTCCGTCAGCGAGCCGTTGGCTGAGGCAGAACCCTTACATGCCCTTGAAGAAACCTTTGGTGAAGACGGCCCCTATGCCCTGCCCTACGCAGTGGAGCCGCCTTACAGCCAGGTTGCCGCGCACATCGAGCAGACCCTGATCGGTCTGCTCGATGACCTTAGCCTGCCCGAGCGCCACAAGGCTCAGGCGTTGGAAATGCGCGAGCGGGTTGCGCGCGGCTTGAACTGGTATGAGCTGATCCCGGTGCTGGATGACTTGGCAGTCCTCATGCTGGCGATCACCGACAGCGGCCAGCACGAATTCGAAACCTACCTGCAGCAGCTCAATGAACGCCTGGAAGGTTTCCAAAGCCACCTGCACGAGGCCAGCGCCGGTCACGCGGACAACAGCACCGCTGCCCGCGAGCTGGATAGCCAACTGCGTGAGCACGTCGACGGCCTGCAGAGCAGCGTGCAAGGTGCCGCCGATGTAGACAGCCTCAAGCACATTCTGGAAAACCGCCTGGAAGGCTTGCTGCTGACCATGGACGAGCACAAGCACGAGCGTGATCGCCGCGAGCAGGAACTGGCCGGTCGCCTGCAAGGCTTGTCGGAGCGGGTGGCGAGCATGGAGCATGAGGCGCTTGGCTATCGCGAGCACCTGGAAGAACAGCGCCAGAAAGCGCTGCTGGACCCGCTCACCGGCCTGCCCAACCGTGCGGCCTGGAGCGAGCAAGTCGAACGCGAAATGCTTGACTGGCAGGAAAACGGCGGTCATCTGGCGATGGCGATTCTTGACCTGGACCATTTCAAACGCATCAACGACAACTATGGTCATCTGGCTGGGGACAAGGTCCTCAAGATCGTGGCCGACCAGTTGCGCAAGCGCCTGCGGGGCCGGGATTTCATCGCCCGTTTTGGCGGCGAGGAATTCGTCTTGCTGTTGCCGCAGACTACGCCCGCAGTCGCTGCGCAAATGGCCGAGGTGTTGCGCGCCACAGTCGAAGCCTGCCCATTCCACTTCAAGGGTGAACGGGTAGTGATCACCACCTCCATCGGCCTGGGTGCATTCCGTTCTGGCGAACGCAGCGACCAGGTGCTCAAACGAGCCGATGCAGCGCTGTACCGGGCAAAGGAGCAGGGGCGTAATCGCGTCGAGCATGGTTAGCCAGCCGCTGTCCGGCAGGCACAGCGCAGGTGAGCACGTTATACTGTAGCGCTCATACGCTGAGGCCACTGACGTGCTTTCCACGCTTAAAAAAACCCTGATTTCCTTTTTGCTGTTGTCTGTCGCCGGTTGCTCGACGGGCCTGCGCATCGACCGCAGTCACCCTTCGGCCAATCAGGACAACCGCATCCAGTTCGTTGTCCTGCATTACACCAATGCTTCGCTGGAGCGCTCCCTGGCGCTGCTTACCCAGGGTGAAGTCAGCAGCCATTACCTGATCGGCGATGGCCCGGCAACGGTGTATCAGCTGGTGGATGAAAACCGTCGTGCCTGGCATGCCGGTGATAGCCAGTGGCAGGGGCGCACCTGGCTGAACTCCTCGTCCATTGGTATCGAGATCGTCAACCCGGGCTTTACCGACACCCCGAACGGCCGGGTCTGGCACCCTTACAGCGAGGCGCAGATCCAGTCGCTGATCGCGCTGCTCAAGGACATTGTCAAACGCAATAACATCGAACCACGCCATATCATCGGCCACAGTGACATCGCCCCGCTGCGCAAGCTGGACCCGGGGCCATTGTTCCCGTGGAAGCGCCTGGCCGATGCCGGGCTGGGTATCTGGCCGGATGCTAACGCCGTGGCACGGCAGCAAGCCTACTTCAGCGTCAACCCGCCAAGCGTTGGCTGGTACCAGCAGGAGCTGGCACGGTTTGGCTATCAGATCGAGCAGACCGGCGTGCTGGATGTCGCCACACGTCATGTGATTGCCGCCTTCCAGATGCGCTTCCGCCCGCAGCGCTTCGACGGCATGCCGGATGCACAGACAGCAGCGATGCTGCAGGTACTTAACCGCATGCGTTGAGTCGTGGCGGGCGAGGTACTTGTTGCAGCAGCCTTGCGCTACGAAGAGGCGGGTTTGGTCGACGCGGTTTATTAACGTTCTCATCGCAGCCACAAGGCTGCCTCTACAAAGAGCGTGGGTGGATTGCAGCGAAGCGCCAAACGGTGAGGGTGATTATTGATTCCGTTGCTATACCTTGGTTATCAACTGGATGCCTTCGATGTCAGCCTTCATTGCCTTGCTGCGCCAAATTTTTTACCGCCCCTGGATGCTGGCCACTTTGGCAGCGCTGGCCAGCGCCGCGGTGTTGCTCTCTGCCAGCATTGGCATTGCCCTGCAACAAATGAAGCAAAGCGAAAGCGAACAGATGAATGCCCAGGGCGAGCGTTTTCTGGACCGGCTCGAACAGGTGTTCGGCCAGTTGCGCGAAGGGGTAGACCTGCTGCAGGCCCAACCCTTGCGCGGCTGCAGCCCGGCGATGCTGGCAGCTCTGCAACAGGTTGGCCTGAGCTCGCGGTTCATCTATGAAGCGGCTTATGTAGATGACAATGTTGCCTGCTCCAACCGCGGTGATGAGCGAGCGTTCGTTCCCTTGCGGGCGCCAGATATCCAGGGGCCGACGTACAGCTACTGGCTTAACACAACCACCGAGCCGAACGAGAACCTGGCAGCACTGATGCTGGGCCGGGGCAAGTTTCTGGTGTCCACCTCCCGTGGGCATTTGACCGATGTGGTGGACCTGCCCCCGGGCGGCAGCCTGGTCGTGGTGCTGGATAACGGCGCCCGGGCCATTCCGGTGCTTGGCCCGCCACAGGTATGGCCTCCGCCCTCGGCCTGGTCGACCAGCCACAAGTCGCTGCTGGAACTCAGTGATCGGCTGATCTACCGAATGCCGACCAAGTCGCCGGATTACCAGTTGGTGCTGATTGCCCCGAGGGCCAGTCTGCCGCTGAGGATGAACGGCATGCTCTGGTTGCTGTTCCCCGGCAGCGTGCTGGCGGCCTGCTGTATCGGTTGGTTGGTACTGCAGTTGATTCTGCAACGGCGGTCGATGAGCTCAGAGTTGCAGAATGCCTTGCGTCGTGGAGAGCTGCAGGTGCTCTACCAACCCATCATCGAGCTCGACAGCCGGCGCTGTGTGGGCGCCGAGGCCTTGGTGCGCTGGCGCCGCCCGGACGGCACCCTGACCAGCCCGGACCTGTTCATTCCGCTGGCGGAGAATACCGGGCAGATTCGCCAGATCACCGACTTTGTCCTGCAGCGTGTGCTTGAACAGCTTGGCCAGCTATTGCGCTCGCACCCCAAGCTATACATCTCGATAAACCTGGCGGCCTGCGATGTGATGGTGCCACGTATTGGCCGGGTGGCGGCGCGCTTGTTGGCTTTGCATCGAGTGGCGCCCAGCCAGATTGCCTTCGAGGTGACCGAGCGCGGCCTGATCGACGTGGTGGTCGCCCGTGACAATCTGCAGGCGCTACGCGCCGTGGGGCACCAGGTGCTGATCGACGACTTTGGTACCGGTTATTGCAGCCTGGCCTACCTGCAAACCCTGCCAGTGGACTGCCTGAAGATCGACAAGGCATTCATCGACGCTCTGGGCCACGATGCCGCCAGTAGCGGCGTGGCCCCGCATATCATCCGCATGGCCCATGACTTGCACTTGCGGGTAATTGCCGAAGGTATCGAGTTCGAGGACCAGGCAGTGCTGCTGAACAGCGAGGGGGTCAATTATGGCCAGGGCTGGTTGTTCGCCCGCCCGCTGAACGCCCGGCAGTTTGCCGAGTTGGTGACTCGCGGGCACCTGCCGCGGCGGGTGTAGGCGCGTTTAAGCAATCAGACCGGCAACGCCATGTAGAACTGTGTCCCCTGCCCCGGCCGGGAAAACACGCCCATGCGCCCTCCGTGCAGCTGCACAATCTCCTTGCACAGCGCGAGCCCCAGCCCAGCACCGCCTTTCTTGCGACCTACCTGCACGAAAGGCTCGAAGATGCGCGCTTGCTGCCCATAGGAAATGCCCTCTCCATTGTCCTCGACGCTGATGATCACCCGTTCCGCATGCCGTCGGGCATGCAGGCGAATGCGCCCACCGTTGGCGGTATGGCGGATGGCGTTGTGCAGCAGGTTGTCCAGCACTCGATCCAACTGGGCGACGTCGGCCTGGATGCGCGGTAGCGGCGGGTCCAGTTCCTTGATCAACTCGATCTGCTTGTGCGCAGCGTGTTCGGCAAAGCGCAATTGCGCATGCTCCAGCAGGTCGTCGATGGCACAGGGGGCCAGCTCGAGCTTTTGCAAACCGCTCTGATAACGGGAGAAGTTGAGCAGGTCGTTGATCAGTTGGGTCAGACGCTGCATTTCTTCGCCGATGGTTTCCAGCAGGTCGTTCTCGCGGGCTTCGGGCGGGAACTTGACCCGCTCGCGCAGCAGGCCGAAGGCCATGTGCATGCCGGTCACCGGGGTGCGCAGTTCATGGGAGGCGCGCAGCACGAATTCGCTGCGCACTCGCTCGAAGGCCCTTTGCTCGGTCACATCGTGCAGCACCATCACTGCGCCGAGGATTGGCCCCTGCGGGTGGCTGACCGGGGTCAGGCTGTAGGTGAGCAGACGTGATTCGTCATCGACCTCCATGTTCAGGTCGTCCGGTGGGCGGTCGAGGCTGCCCCCGCGCAGAACCTGGCGCAGTTGTTGCTCAAGCTCGGGTCGCTGCAGGGCTTCGACCAAGCTGCTGCCCACGCGGCTATCGTTCCAGCCCAGCTGGCGCTGCGCTACCGGGTTGAGGTGCTCGAGGCGGCCCTGGCGGTCGATGATCAGCAGGCCGTCGTCAATGCTGTCGAGTACGGCCTGTAAACGCTGCTGGCCGGCCAGCAGCTCGTCAACGTTGGTGGCCTGGTGCTTGCGCAAGGCATCGGCCATCAGACCAAAACGGCGGGTCAGCTGGTTAAGCTCGGCGGCCTGGGTAACCGGCAACGTAACGTCGAAATTGCCCTTGCCTAGCTGGTCGGCCGCCTTGGCCAAGGCTTCGATCGGCTGGCCGAAACGCCTGGCGATGTTGTGCGCGGTGATAAACCCCAGTACCAACACCACCAACCCCATCAGGCCGAGTACACCACTGACCAGCAAGGCGCGGTCACGGGTGCGCTCCTCGCTACGGGTAATCAGGTCCAATGCCTGCTTGTGGGAATCGATCAGGTCGGTGCGCACCTGATTGAACGCGGCCCCAAGCGGCTGATCGGCACCCATGCTGCGAGCGGGTGTGGCGCTGTCGCGATAGGTCTGGAGGAAGGCCTGGTAGTTGCTGCTGGCCTTGCTGAAACCGGTGCGCTCACCGCCTTGCTCCAGCCCTTGGTTGAGCAGGTCCTGGAAGTTTTCCTGCAGCAGCCGCAGGCTTTCCGGGGCGGTGTCTTCATCGAGAATCAGCATCAGCTGTTCGCCCAGGTTCTGGCGCAACTTCAGCCCCACTTCCAGGACATGGGTGGTATCGCGCACCAGTTGCTGTTGCACTGTAGCCATCTGCAGCATGCTGACCAGACCCAGCAGCAGCCCCAGCAACGCCACCGTGACGAGCGTCGATATGCTGAGGAAAAGCCGCGTCCGCAGCTTCATGGGCGGCCATTTCATAGGTTGTACTGCTTGCGCTTGCGGTACAGGGTAGAAGCATCGATGCCCAAGGTCTTGGCGGCTTGATCAAGGGTATCGCTGGCGGCCAGTACGGCACCGATATGGGCACGCTCCAGCTCATCCAGGCTGAGCGCGGCACCTACGCGCGGGGCATTGCCGGCGGGTTGTTCACCCATGCCCAGGTGGCTGATTTCCACTCTTTCCTGCGGGCAGATGATGCTGGCCCGTTCCACTACGTTGCGCAGTTCGCGAATGTTGCCAGGCCAGCGGTAGTTGAGCAGGGCGGTGCGCGCCTCGTCACTGAAACCGCGGGCGGGGCGGGAGTATTCCTTGACGAAGCGGGCAAGGAAGCGGTCGGCCAGGATGAGGATGTCTTCACTGCGCTCGCGCAGCGGGGGCAGGTGCAGGGTAATCACGTTCAAGCGGTACAGCAGGTCTTCGCGAAAGCGGCTTTCGCGCACCATCTCTTCAAGGTTGAGGTTGGTGGCAGCCAGGATGCGTACATCGGCACGCCGGGTAACCGGGTCGCCGACGCGTTCATATTCCTTGTCCTGGATGAAACGCAGCAGTTTGGGCTGCAAGGTCAGCGGGAAATCGCCGATCTCGTCGAGGAACAATGTGCCCCCGTCAGCCTGGCTGACCCGCCCCAGGGTGCTTTCGCTGGCGCCGGTGAAGGCGCCGCGGGTGTGGCCGAATAGCTCGCTTTCCATCAGCTCGGCGTTGAGCGACGGGCAGTTGATGGTCACGCAGGCTTTGCGTGCACGCTTGCTCCAGCCATGGATGGCCCGTGCCAGTTCGCCCTTGCCGGTACCAGATTCGCCAAGGATGAGGATGTTGGCGTCCGTGATGGCGACTTGGCGGGCGGTTTCCAGCACCGCCATCATGGCCGGGCTATGGGAATCGAGGCCGTCCTTGGGTTTGCGTACTTCACCTTCCAGGGCTTCCAGGCGCGCAGAAAGCTGGCGCACCTCCAGTTGCTTGGCAGTGGCCAGGCGCAACTGGTCGGGGCTGCACGGCTTGACCAGGTAGTCGGCAGCGCCGGCCTGGATGGCATCCACTGCGGTGTCGATCGCTGAGTGCGCGGTGACGATCACCACCCGCATCCACGGGGCCTGGATACGCATCTGTGCCAGCACGTCGAGGCCGTTGTCTTCACCCAGGCGCAAATCGAGGAAGCATAGGTCGAACACCTGGCGCTGCAGTAGGGTTTCTGCCTGAGCGGCGCTGTTGGCCGTGGCCACGCTGTAGCCCTCGTCTTCCAGGCAGTAGCGGAACGTGCGCAGGATCGCGGACTCGTCATCCACCAGTAGAATGCGGCCTTGGTTGTCCTGGGCTGATTCCATTTCCTGTGCTCCTTAGGGAAAGATCTTTATTTAGTGTGGGAAAAATCGGGCAAGTTGCATGGTCAATTCTGAAGGATTCTGTCCTTTGCATGCTAGCCAGTGGCCGAACGATGTCTACAAGCCGTGATTCTTCAATGATTTGCTTAGAGACACGCGCTGGCACATTGGTTGCGATGTTTTTCAGATTTTGCCCACGAAGGAGGCACTGCCATGCCCTTTTCCCTGCGTACCGCCGTTTTGGCCGCCACCCTGCTACCCATGGTTACCCCGGCATTCGCCGACCCTGTGCAGGACGCGCGCCTGGAAGGCGCCCTGCAAACCGCTTTATCACTGAACCGCATGCTTGATTCATTTCGTATCAAGGTTGAAGTGGACGGCAAGCAGGCGCGGCTTTCCGGTGAGGTGGAGAACGAGGTCGAGCGGCAGCTGGCCGAGGACGTGGCCCGCGCTACCCGGGGCATCGAACAGGTGGAGAACCTGCTGCAGGTCAATACCCAACTGGTGGAGCGTCCACTGGAGCTGCGTGCCTACGCCCAGCGCCTGGAGGATGTGACCCTGGCGGCGGTGATCCGTGCTCGGCTGTTGTGGAGCCGTACCACCGAAAAGGCCCCGATAGAAGTACAAAGCAGTGAAGGTGTGGTGACGTTGCGTGGCAAGGTCGACAGTGCCGAAGCCAAGGAGTTGGCGGGCGTGGTAGCGCGTACCACCGACGGCGTGTACTTGGTCAACAACCTGGTCAGCCTCGATACCGCTGCCATGGCCAAGGCGCGAGAAACGCCGGCGGGTGCGCCAACCGGGCCGCAGCCAAGCGACAGCTGGATCGTCGACAAGATCCAGAGCAGCTATCGCTTCAGTCGCAACCTCGATGGCCTGAACCTGAAGGTGGCCAGCGAAGCAGGCATGGTGCGGCTCTCGGGCGAAGTGGTTAGCGCGGAGCAGAAAACCATCGCCGTGGAGATCGCCCGGCAGATCATCGGCGTACGGGGCGTGGACGCTGACCTGCTGAAGGTGGCGACCAAGGTTGAAGGCTGATCGTGCAATTCGCACGACCGTACAGGCGCCATCGTGCAGGATACGTCCTCACGATGCATTCGTTTATTCGTTAAGTCATTGATTTATAAGGATTTTATTTAAATCAAAAGGCTGGCATGCAGGCTGCAATTACCTGTTCAGGTTGAACAAAAATTACAGCAGGAGAGCCAGCATGAACCGCCAATCCGTCAACCGCTCGCAGAGCGCCGCACTGCCTTTGCGCCAGATGCTGACACTCGGCATGGCGATGCTGCTGACCTTGGCCGCTGGCCTCTTCTATTACAGCTTGCAGACGGCGCGTCTGGCTGAGCAAGTGGCAGCTCAGACTGCCCTGTTGACGCAGATTCAGGCAACCCGTGCCAACACCTTGGTCAAGGCTGCTGACTGGCAGCCAGCTGGCCAGGCCATTGCCTCACCGGCCACTGTGGAAAAAGTTGTTCCCCAGGAACGCTGGGTTTTCTGACCAGGCGGCCGGATCGATTCCGCAAAAAGAAAGGAGAACTACCATGCTGAGTTGGGCTATCACTTTCCTCATCATCGCCATTGTCGCCGCCGTATTGGGCTTCGGTGGTATCGCGGGCGCTGCTACAGGTATCGCCAAGATCCTGTTCATTGTCTTCCTGGTATTGTTTGTAGCCTCCTTCTTCTTTGGACGCGGACGAGGTTGAAGATGAGCAGGAAGCTTCGTTCAGCCGTGGTCGCCGCCCTGTTGCTGGGCGGCAGCGCGGCGGCCATGGCGGCCAATGACGGTCAAGTTCGGGTCGACCAGTTGCTCGGGTCGGACCCGGAGTACCGGGAAACCTGGCAGGACACCCTCGAAGGCGAGGAACGCCTGCCCGATTGGGTGGTCAATCTGACCGGCAGTGCCCAGGAGCAGATGTCTGCCGTTACGGAAGACGGCGACAAATACCTGGTCGGCCCGCTGTGCGAAAAACAGGACAACTGTACCTACAAGCGGCTGATCGTGGCGTTCAGTTGGGACAAGGATGATGCCTACGGAATGCTCGTGGAGGTACCCGAAGGTTTGCCGAGCGACAAGTCGCCCACCCGTCATGCGCAGTACCGCTGGCTGGGCAAACCTGACGACGGCATGAAGGCGATGCTGCAGGAGCAGCTCAAACGTGACCCGAACTGGTACTGAACATTATTGCCGGCACGGATGAAAGGTCACTCACTGTCACGTAATAGAAGCTGAAGCTTTCTATGATGCGCCGCCCCGAGGAGGGGTAGCACATGACCAAGGGGTCGGGCTGTTCTGATTGTTTCAGGATCGGAGTGGCCTAGGGGTACAGGGAGTGCCTCCAGTAATGGGCCGGGTCAGGAAAGGCGGAATCGGAAGCCTCAGGTCGGCGGTGTCACAGGGATGCCTTGCCAGACCTGACTTCCGAGGAGCCATGTAGGAAACGTCGCTTCCCTTGCGCGTTTTTTCCCCTGGGACACATTTTGTCTCGACCGTACATCAAATTTTTTTCGACCTTCTTGGTGCTGCTACAAGTGGCATTTACGCCATTCGGATTGTCGAACAGGCCATCTTTCATGTACTACCTGTCCCGCCAAATCTGCCGAAATATGGCGGTTTGGTCTTGTTCGGGATTCCGAATGTTATAAATCAAGCACTTGCGAAGCTGCCGGCTAGGTCGAAAACAGTATGCATAAACGGCATGGGCTATGCGTTTCAGGCATTAGCTTTCGCCCCTTGCCGTCGCAATAGTTGCCGCCTTTTTCGCTGGCCAGAGCGCCCGGTCGCTCGCCTGCGGTGTCCTTACATGACGTCGCCTGACGGAACCCTTACTGCCCGTGACCTTGCCTATGGCGCTGTTACGCGTGTTTCCGCCAGGTGCCATGACCACTAAAACAAAGGGTAAAGACATGAAGAAGGCAAAACTGAGCCTCGCCTGGCAGATCGTCATCGGTCTGGTCCTGGGTGTTGCAATCGGCGCGCTACTGAATCATTTCAGTGCAGAAAAGGCATGGTGGATCAGCAACGTCCTTCAGCCCGCTGGTGACATCTTCATCCGCCTGATCAAGATGATCGTCGTCCCGATCGTGATTTCGTCGCTGATCGTGGGTATCGCCGGTGTTGGCGACGCGAAGAAACTGGGCAGCATCGGCCTGAAGACCATCATCTACTTCGAAGTGGTGACCACGATCGCCATCGTCGTAGGCCTGGTGCTGGCCAACCTGTTCCATCCAGGTGCCGGCATCGACATGAGCACCCTGGGCACGGTGGACATCTCCAAGTACCAGGCGACAGCGGCCGAAGTGCAGCATGAGCACGCGTTCATCGAAACCCTGCTCAACCTGATTCCGTCGAACATCTTCGCAGCGCTGATGCGTGGCGAAATGCTGCCGATCATCTTCTTCTCGGTGATGTTCGGCCTGGGTCTGTCGAGCCTGCAGGCAGAGCTGCGTGACCCGCTGGTTCGTACCTTCCAGGCTGTTTCGGAAACCATGTTCAAGGTCACTCACATGATCATGAACTATGCCCCGATCGGCGTGTTCGCCCTGATTGCCGTGACCGTGGCCAACTTCGGTTTCAGCTCGCTGCTGCCGCTGGCCAAGCTGGTGCTGCTGGTGTACTTCGCCATCGCCTTCTTCGCCTTCATGGTATTGGGCCTGGTTGCCCGCCTGTTCGGCTTCTCGGTGATCAAGATCATGCGCATCATGAAAGATGAGCTGATCCTGGCCTACTCCACCTCCAGCTCGGAAACCGTGCTGCCGCGGGTGATCGAGAAGATGGAGAAGTACGGTGCGCCAAAGTCGATCTGCTCGTTCGTGGTACCGACCGGCTACTCGTTCAACCTCGACGGTTCGACCCTGTATCAGAGCATCGCGGCGATCTTCATTGCCCAGTTGTACGGTATCGACCTGTCGTGGAGCCAGCAGCTGCTGCTGGTACTGACCCTGATGGTCACTTCCAAAGGTATCGCGGGTGTGCCGGGCGTATCGTTCGTGGTACTGCTGGCCACCTTGGGCAGCGTGGGCATTCCGCTGGAAGGCCTGGCCTTCATCGCTGGCGTGGACCGCATCATGGACATGGCCCGAACTGCGCTGAACGTTGTGGGCAACGCCTTGGCTGCATTGGTCATTGCTCGCTGGGAAGGCATGTACGACGCGGTCAAGGGCGAGCAGTACTACGCCTCGCTGCTGGCCGAGAAGCAGGAAGCTGCAGTGGTTGGCGAAACAGCCAAGCGCTGAGCTTGATGGCTGTTTGACCAAGAGCCCCGACTTGTCGGGGCTTTTTGCTATCTGCGAGATCTTGAGCCGCGCCTACAAAGGCTCGCGATCGCCAGTCACAGGCTGCGATACGCTATTATTCGGGCACTTTTCAGGGGGAACATACGGATGCTCAACGGCCTTTGGCTCGGCTTTTTCCTGGTGGCGGCGGTGTCCGCCATGGCCCAATGGCTGGTGGGTGGCAACGCAGGCATCTTCGCGGCAATGGTCGAAAGCATCTTCGCCATGGCCAAGCTGTCGGTCGAGGTGATGGTGCTGCTGTTCGGCACACTGACCCTGTGGCTGGGCTTTCTGAAGATCGCCGAGAAGGCCGGTATCGTCGAGTGGCTGGCCAAGGTGCTAGGCCCGCTATTCGCCCGCCTGATGCCGGAGGTGCCGCCCGGCCACCCGGCCCTGGGCCTGATTACCATGAACTTCGCCGCCAACGGCCTGGGACTCGACAACGCCGCTACGCCGATTGGCCTGAAGGCCATGCGCGCGCTGCAGGAGCTGAACCCTGGCAGCACCACCGCGAGCAACGCGCAGATCCTGTTCCTGGTGCTCAACGCCTCGTCGCTGACCCTGCTGCCGGTAACCGTCTTCATGTACCGGGCGCAGCAAGGCGCACCAGACCCGACCATGGTGTTTCTGCCAATCCTGCTAGCGACCAGCGTCTCGACCCTGGTAGGTCTGCTGTCGGTGGCAGTGATGCAGCGTTTGCGTCTGTGGGACCCGGTGGTGCTTGCCTACTTCATCCCCGGCGCTTTGCTGCTGGGAGGCTTCATGGCTTTTCTTGGCACCCTGTCGGCCGCCGCGCTGGCCAGCCTGTCGTCGCTCATGGGCAACCTCACGCTGTTTGGCGTGATCATGCTGTTCCTGGTGGTGGGCGCCCTGAAACGGGTGAAGGTGTATGAAGCCTTTGTCGAAGGCGCCACGGAAGGCTTCGATGTGGCCAAGAGCCTGCTGCCCTACCTGGTGGCGATGCTGGTGGCGGTGGGTGTGCTGCGCGCCTCTGGTGCCCTGGAGCTGGCCCTGGACGGTATTCGCCATGCGGTGAACTGGATGGGCCTGGACACGCGCTTTGTCGAGGGCTTGCCCACCGCGCTGGTCAAGCCGTTCTCTGGCAGCGCAGCGCGGGCAATGCTGATCGAGACCATGCAGACCCAAGGCGTGGACAGTTTCCCTGCCTTGGTGGCGGCGACGATTCAGGGCAGCACCGAAACCACCTTCTACGTACTGGCCGTGTACTTTGGTGCCGTGGGCATCCAGCGCGTGCGCCATGCGGTCGGTTGCGCACTGCTGGCCGAGTTTTCAGGGGTGGTCGCGGCGATCTTCGTCTGCTACTGGTTCTTCACCTGAACCTTCAGCTGTGCCTGGTTGGCCTGGGCAATGGTCCAGCTCACCACCTGCCCCACCAGCTGGTCGCTGGCCTGACCAAAGCCGGCGACTACCGCTGACACTTGCTTGTCGGCAAGCGGCTGGCGAATCTCGAAGCGCTTGCTGGCCTGGATGCGCTGGTCGCGCCCCTTAACCAGACGCGCATCGTAGCGGATCACCACCTCCACCGCCCCGCCCGGGCGATACTCACTCTGAAACGCCTGCAGCTCGCCAGCCAGCTCGTAGTCGGCTTGCAGGTTGCTGTCGTCAGCGCTCAGGCGCTGCACCTGGCCGTCACGCTGGAATCCATCAAGCAGACGGTTGCGCAGCAGCACCGGAGCCGCATCGCTCCAGCGTGCGCCCTTGTAACTGCTTATCACATCGCCTTGGGGAATGACGGCAATGCGCGGCCCGGCCAACACTTCACTGGCCAGCGGCTTGTTCAGGCGCAATGACCACTCCAGCGGCGGCGCTGTGCGGCTGGGCTGGTTCACCGGCAGGCGATAAAGGTCCACAGGTTCGCTCTTCGGCAGGATTGAGCAGGCACTGACCAGGCTCAGCGAGGCCGCCAGGGTCAGCAGGCGCAGCGACAGATTCATGGCTGGAACTCCTTGTTGTTGTCGCGGCCAAGCAGGTAGCCGCTCGGGTCGGCCTCCAGTTGCCGGGAAATGCCTTTGAGCGCGTTAAGGGTTTCGCGCAGTTCACGAATGGCCGGGGCGAGCTGGTTCAGGCTCTGGGCGCCGTCACCGATAGCCTCGCTGTTGTTCTGGAGCAGGCTATTGATGGTTGCCGTGCTTTGGGCCAGTGACTGCATGGCCTGTTCGGCGCTACCGATCGCCTGTTTGCCTTCGCTACCCAGCAGGCCGTTGGCATTGCGCATCAGCGCCTGGGTTTCGGCCAGGGTGGCGCTGGCCTGATTACCCACCTTTACCAGCTGTTCGATGGCCTCGGCGATGCTGCCGTGCTGGCCGGCAAAGGCGCCGGTGGTCTTGTCGAGGTTGGCCAGCGTGTTGCTGAGGTGGCCTATGTTGTCCTCGGAGAACATCTGGTTGGCGTTATGGAGCAGCATGTTGATGTTGGTCACCAGGTCGCTGCTGTCGTTGAGCAGGCGCGAGATTGGCGATGGCGAAGCGATGATCACCGGCAGCTTGCCATCCTTGCCTTTAAGCTCGGGGCTTTGCGGGGTGCCGCCACTGAGCTGGATGAATGAGTTGCCGGTGACGCCGGCCAGGGTCAGCTTGGCCTGGGTGTCTTCCTTCACCGGGGTATCGGCGCTCAGGCGCACCCGTGCCAATACCCGGCGCGGGTCTTTCGGGTCCAGACGCAGGGTCGAGACGTCGCCCACCTTGATGCCGTTGTACTGCACCGTGCTGCCTCGGGAAAGGCCAGACACGGCTTCGTTGAACACTACTTCGTAATCCTTGAAGGCGTCGTCGACACTGGACTTGGCCAGCCACAGGCCGAACAGCATGGCCCCGGCCACCACCAGAACGGTGACCAGGCCGATGAGGACGTGATGGGCTCGGGTTTCCATTGCTCAGCGCTCCTGCCCGGCACGGGTGGCAGCCTGTTCGGCGGCGCGCCCGCGGGGGCCGTGAAAGTATTCTTGGATCCAGGTGTCGTTGGTCTTCTCGACCTCGGCCAGCGGGCCGGCCACCAGGACTTTCTTTTGCGACAGCACCGCGATGCGGTCGGTGATGGTGTACAGGGTGTCGAGGTCGTGGGTGATCAGGAACACCGACAGCCCCAGAGCATCGCGCAGGGTAAGGATCAACTGGTCAAATGCCGCGGCACCGATCGGGTCCAGGCCAGCCGTGGGTTCGTCGAGGAACAGGATGTCCGGGTCCAGGGCCAGGGCGCGGGCCAGCGCTGCGCGCTTGATCATGCCCCCCGACAACGAGGCCGGGTACTTGTCGGCAGCCGAGATCGGCAACCCGGCAAGGGCCAATTTCACCCCGGCCAAGTGCTCGGCATCATTGCGCGACAGCCCGGCGTGCTCGATCAGCGGCAAGGCCACGTTTTCGGTCACCGTCAGCGAAGAGAACAGCGCCCCCTTCTGGAACAGCACGCCAAAGCGCCGCTCGACCAGTGAACGCTGTTCTTCGCGCAGGCCGGTCAGGTCCTGGCCGAGCACCTTGATCTGCCCTTCATTGGGCCGGCGCAGGCCAATGATGCTGCGCAGAAGCACCGACTTGCCGCTGCCTGAGCCGCCTACCACGGCGAGGATTTCGCCGCGGTACAGGTCAAGGTCTAGGTTTTCATGTACCACCTGGCGGCCGAAGCGGTTGCAGATGCCGCGGGCTTCGATTACGCAATCCTGGCCACTCACCAGCCCATCTCCATGAAGAACAGCGCTGCCACCGCATCCAGCACGATGACCACAAAAATTGACTGCACCACTGCCGAGGTGGTGTGTGCCCCCACCGACTCGGCGCTGCCGCTGACCTTGAAGCCTTCCAGGCAGCCGATGGCGGCGATCAGGAAGGCGAAGAACGGTGCCTTGGCCAGGCCTACCAGGAAGTGCTGCACGCCAATGTCGCTTTGCAGCAGCGACAGGAACATGGCCGGCGAAATATCCAGTGTCAGGGCGCATACCACCGCACCGCCAACGATGCCGCAGATCATCGCGACAAAGGTGAGCAACGGCAGCGAAATCAGCAGGGCCAGTACCCGCGGCACCACCAGCAGTTCCATGGGGTTGAGGCCCAGCGTGCGGATGGCGTCAATTTCTTCGTTGGCCTTCATCGAGCCGATCTGCGCGGTGAACGCGCTGGCAGTGCGGCCGGCCATGAGAATGGCTGTCAGCAGCACGGCGAACTCGCGCAGGAACGAGAATGCAACCAGGTCGACGGTGAAAATGGTCGCACCGAAGTCGGCCAACACCGTGGCACCGAGAAATGCGACTACGGCGCCCACCAGAAAGGTCAGCAACGCAACGATGGGCGCGGCATCCAGCCCGGTCTGTTCAATGTGTGCCACCACAGGAGTGAAGCGCCAGCGATGTGGCTGGAAGGCGCGGCGCAGCAGGGTTTCTAGAATCACACCAACGAAACCAAGCAGTTGCATGCTGTCCTGCCACAGCGTGCCGACGGCGCAGCCGATGCGCTCCAGCAGCAACAACAGCACATTGCGCTCGGGCTCCTTGACCGGGATGCAGTAATCCTGGACCGAACAGTAGACATTCTTCAGCAGCGCCTGGCTGGCTTCAGGCAGCGCGTGGGTACAGCGCGACAGGCGCTCGGAGCCTAGCAGTTCGGCCAGCAGCGAAGCGCCGGCGGTGTCCAGGCGGCCCAGTTGGCTGAGGTCGGCGATCGTGTTGGCAGCGCACTGCGTGCGCAGGCGCTCGCTCTCGCGCTTGAGGTTGGCGTAGTGTGCCAGGGTCCAGTCACCGGTAATACGCAGGCAGGCGGGTTGGCAGCTGGTGTCCAGGGTGGCGCTGGGGGTGGTCATAGGCTCCATGCAATTGACTCGGCGCTAAGGCTTAGGGGCTGATCATAGCGCAGGGGGCATGGGCTGTTTGGTGATTATGTGCTGTGTGTGCGCTTGGCAGCAGTGCCTTGGCGCAGGCTTGTGCTGCGAAGAGCTCGTAAGCGCCCACGGAAGTGGTGTGCTGTACTGGCCCTTTCGCAGCACAAGGCTGTTCATGCGCAAGGCAGGGGGTCAACTACCCGCGGGTGCATCATTGACCACCTTGAAGCGCAGCACGCCAATCACTTGCCCATCCTCGGTCAGCACCCTCACCTGCCACTTGCCTACCGGGTTGGGTGGGAAGTTCTGCTTGTGGGTCCAGGCCCGATAGCCTTCCTTGCGCCCGCCGTGGATGTCCAGGGCAATGCGGTCGACCTCTTGGCCGTCCTTCTGCCACACGTGGTAGATCCGCTCGTTCAGGCCGCGTGGCGCGTTGATGGCGGTGTAGGCATACAGGCCACTGCTGCGAATGCGGCTGGCGGCAATTTCGTCCAGCGAGTCGCCCGGTTGGCGGTTCATGACTTCGGTACTCACCGCCACCTCGGTCATCCACAGGGTTGCCGGCGGTACCCAGGAGCGCAGCAGCCAGCCACCGGCACCGACCGACAGGGTAACCAGCACCAGAGCCACGGCGCGGCGCCAGTTGTTGATCGGGAAGCTGCTGGCCAGGCTGGGGAAGGACAGGGCCATGGCTGCGATCAGGGCCAGCTTGAAGCTTTGTGCGGTGGTCAGGTGCAGGATGATCGGTAGCGCGGTCAGCAGAGCGGCAAACAACGTCAGGGTATGCAGCGCCAGGAACAGCCAGCGCCGTGGTGCCAGCCACTTGTAGTACAGCGGGTCGGTGATCGAAACCAGGCCGGCGGCGCCGAGCAAGCCGGTGAACACCAGCTGACCGCTGTTCCAGGTGGTGGTGATGAAAAAGAACGGCAGCACGAAGAACAGCGTTTCCTGGTGGATCATCTGCGTTGCATAGCGCAGCAGCGGCTGAGGGATCTCGCGGTTGAACGTGCGCGCGAACAGCCCGGTGAGGGTGTTCTCCAGCATCAGCCAGACCCAGCTGACCAGCATGAGCACGGCGACCCAGCTGGCCAGGCCAGCCTGGCGGTCGACCAGGATGAAGCTGCCGATACCGGAGAGGAAACCGCCGAGCGCAATGATGCCGGGGTAGCGCTTGAGGAGTTCGATGACGCGCTGGACGATATGGGGGATTTGGGGCATTGGGGGCTACAACAGAAAAGTGAGGTGGCTGTGCCAGCCTCTTCGCGGGCAAGCCTGCGAAAGGGTCGGTACTGGCAAAAGGATACCGCCGATTTACCGCTGCCGTGTAGCACCACTGGGCCGTTCAGGCCCATGCCGTCGCCAGCGCAACAGCCCTGCCGCCAGGCACAGCCCCACAAGCAAGGCCATCAGCCCGTAAAGCTCGTCATAGCCTAGCAACGGCTTTTCGATGCGCACATAGCCATCTTCCTTGAGCAGATCCTTCAGTGCCTCGTTGGCCTGTTCCAGGCTGACCTGGCGCAGCTTGCGCACCGGGCTGGCAAAGCGCCCGTCGGTATAGTCGTTCAGCGCCCCCCAGTAGTAGTCGGCCAAGGCGCTGTTGCCTTGGGTGCTCCAGCTTTCCTTGGCGATGCTGGCTTCCTTGATGCGGGCGAAGGTGTCCGGGTCCAGGCCTTCCTTGCGCAGGTGGTCGAACAGGGCCTGCATCACCTTGACAGCCTTGTCGATGTCATCGCGCTCAAGGTCTGCATTGAGGCTGAGCAGGCCGGTGTCGCCAAAGCTTTCACGTTGCACGGAGGGGCCGTAGGACAGCCCGTTGCGCAGACGCAGCTGGTCGTACAGCGCCCAGTCCAGGTAGCGCGAAAGCAGGTCGAGGGTGGCTTGATGGTCGTTGTCCAGCACCGGCTCGATGAACAGCCAGTGCAATTTGACACTATCACCCAGCCAGCCGCGGGTCAGGTTGCGACGCTGTTCGGCCTGTTGGCTGATGCTTTCAAGGTTGCGGCGCTCTTCGGGTTCAGTGGCGGGCAGTTCGCCGAACGACCGCTCCAGATAGGCCGGAAGCAGGCGATCGAGGCCACCGACCATGATCAGGGTCATGTTGTTGGCCGCGTACCAGCGGTCACGCAACGCCTGAACTTGCTCCAAGGTCATGTCGTCGAGGTTGGAGCGCTCCGGGCATTTCAGACCCAGCTCGGTGGCCAGCTGGTCGTTGGCCGGATGGCCGATATCCTGGCGGTCGAGCCAGCGCTGCAGGTGGCCATAGTGGCCGCCATCCTCGCGCTCTATGATGCGCTTGGCGGTGGTCAAGGCCTTGGCGTCGATGGTGGTATCGCGGATGACTGCCAACAGCAGGTCGAGGACCTTGCGCTGGTTGCGCGCCGGGGCCTCGATGACAAAGGTGGTGTCGGCACTGCTGGTATAGGCGTTCCACTCGCCGCCGAGCGCTTGCAGGCGCTCTTCCAGCCCGCCTTCGCCTGTTTCGTCGATGCCACTGAACAACAGGTGCTCAAGCAGGTGTGGCAGCTCTTTCTGCTCGCAGTCGAAATCATCCAGGCCCACGCCGACCACTAGACGAATCGCCACATGGTCCCGTTCGTAGCCGTTTTTCAGGATGACCTGCAGACCATTAGGCAACAGGTAGCCTTCAACCCGCGAGCGGTCGAGGGCGAACGAGGGCAGGCTGCAGATCAGCAGGCAAACGAACATCAGGCAACGCATGGGCGAGCGAGGGTCCTCAGCTAGGAGAAATCACGGCTGGCGGGCTTCATCGGGCACACTGTCGAGCATCAGCCCTCCGGTGTCCGAGCCGCCCAGTACCACATAGGCACTGCTACAGAACAAAGAGTTCAACCGCTTCATGTCGGCGATCAGCTCCAAGTGTAGCGAACTGGTCTCGATACTTTGCACGACCTTGCGCTGCAGGCGGCTGACATGGGCGTGTGCGAGGCGCCGTTCCTGGGCACGGAACCGGCGTTTTTCCCGCAGCAGCAAGCGGGCGCTTTCCGGGTCGGCACTGAGGAACACCGACAGGCCCAGGCGCAGATTGGCCAGCAATTGCTCCTGTAGGCCGGTCAGCTCTTCCAGGCCTACCTGGGAAAATTCCCGACGCTGGCTGGTTTTCTGCTGCTGGACCTTGCGCAGCATGCGTTCGATCAGGTCACAGGCGAGTTTGAGGTTTATTGCCAGCTCGATGATTTCGGCCCAGCGGCGGTTGTCCTGTTCGCTGAGGTCTTCCCGTGACATCTGCGCCAGGTACAGCTTGATTGCGCTGTACAGGGCTTCGGCGTCTTCGCCCAAGGCGCGAACTTGCTGTGGCAAGGCGGTCTGGGTGCCACGCAGGGCTCCAAGCATCGCTTCGAGCAGGCTGTCGACAATATCCCCCAGGCGCAGCGTTTCGCGGGCGGCGTTGGCCAGCGCCAGGCTGGGCGTTTCCAGGGCCGAGGCATCAAGGTGACGGGGGCGGACCTGACCATTGCCGTTTTCCCGTTCAGGCAGCAGGACGTTGCACAGCCGACCCATCGGTTTGACTGTGGGCAGCATGATCAGACAGCGCAGCGTGTTGTAGAGCAGGTGAAAGCCGATGACCAGCTCCTGCGGGCTGAAACTCAGCGAGTCCATCCATGCCACCAGCGGGTGCAGCACAGGGATGATCAGCACCAGGCCGATCAGCTTGTACAGCAGGCTGCCCAAGGCCACCCGACGCCCGGCGGCGTTCTGCATGCTGGTACTGATGAAGGCCAGCAGCCCGCTGCCGATGTTGGCGCCGACCACCAGCCCGATGGCTACCGGCAAGCTGATCAGTTCGGCGCCGGCCAGTGTCGCTGTGAGCAGAACGGCGGCCAGACTGGAATAGGAAATCATGGCGAACATTGCCCCGACCAGAGCGTCGAGCATGATGTCGCCGGTCAGTGAGGCAAACAGCACTTTCACGCCCTGGGCATGGGTGATCGGCGCGGCTGCCTGCACGATAAGCTCAAGTGCCAGGATGATCAGGCCAAGCCCGATGCCTACTCGGCCCAGTTGGCCGGCCCGTGTCTGCTTGCGCGAAAGGAAGAAGATCACGCCAAGGAAGATCAGCAGCGGCGACAGCCAGGACAGGTCGAAGGTCAGTACCCGGGCCATCAGTGCGGTACCCACGTCGGCACCCAGCATGATCGCCAAGGCCGGGGTCATGGCCATCAGGCCTTGGCCGACGAAAGAGGTGACCAGCATGGCCGTGGCGTTACTGCTTTGAACCATGGCTGTGACCAGAATACCGGCGATGAATGCCAGCGGGCGCTTGTCCATGTTCTGGCTGATGATGCGTCGCAGGTTCGAACCGAATACCCGAAGGATGCCGGTACGCACAATGTGGGTACCCCAGACCAGAAGCGTCACGGCCGAGAGCAGGTTGAGCAGGGTCAGCATGGCGAAGGCCCCCTGTTGCATAGGCCCATCGGGCCAAGAAAAGAAACGTGAGCGTTTGAAGAATTTTCGGTGCTCACTCAAAGCTTTAGCTGTTTTGCCAAGCTGTCGCCAGCTTCGCATGGCAGTCATTTATTTGAAACAGATCTTGAAACGAATGACGGCCTGGCGGGGCCGCTTCGCGGGCAAGCCTCCACAGTGACAACGCGCAGGAAAAAACGCACAGAAAAAAGGCATGAAAAAGGGCCCTGCGAAGGGCCCTTGTTGTGCAGCACTTCCTTGGCCTTATTGACCCGGAATGTCCTTGCGCAGTTTCACCGGTTCATGATCTTTGCCTTCCTTGCGGGCCATGGCGGTGCGCATGCGTATGTTGATGGCTTCCACCCCCAGCGAGAAGGCCATGGCGAAGTAGACATAGCCCTTCGGCACATGCACATCGAACGCTTCAGCGATCAGTACAGTACCGACCACGATCAGGAACGACAGCGCGAGCATCTTCAGCGACGGGTGCTTGTCGATGAAATTGCTGATGGCGCCGGCGCACAGCATCATCACCAGCACGGCCACGACGATGGCGGCGATCATCACCGGTACGTGGGAAACCATGCCCACAGCGGTGATCACCGAGTCCAGCGAGAACACGATGTCGATGATGGCGATCTGGATGATGGTGTAGAAGAACTTGCCACCTGCGCCTTTGGGCTCCTCTGCGTTCTCGTCCTCGCCTTCCAGGCCGTGGTAGATCTCTTGCGAGCTCTTCCATAGCAGGAACAGGCCACCGAAGAACAGGATCAGGTCACGCCCGGAGATGCCTTGGCCAAAGACCACGAACAGGTCTGCGGTAAGGCGCATCACCCAGGTAATCGACAGCAGCAGCATGATACGGGTGACCATGGCCAGGGCCAGGCCGAAGATCCGGGTGCGTGGCTGCATGTGCTTGGGCATGCGGCTGACCAGAATCGAGATCATGATGATGTTGTCGATACCGAGGACGATCTCAAGCGCGGTAAGGGTGAAAAAGGCAACCCAGATTTCCGGGCTGGTCAGCCATTCCATGTATTTTCCTTCGAGCGGTAATGGCAACGCGCCCCGGTCAGGGCGCGTCGCGTACGTGATACGGATGTATTAAAGACTACTGAACAGCGGGAAAATCCCCATCAGCAGTGCGCCGAGCATTATGCACAGGCATACCAGCACTGCCCACTTGAGCGTGAAGCGCTGATGATCGCCGAACTCGATACCGGCCAGGGCCACCAGCAGGTAGGTGGAGGGTACCAGCGGGCTGAGCAGGTGTACCGGCTGCCCGACGATCGACGCACGGGCCATTTCCACCGGGGTGATGCCATAGTGGCTGGCGGCCTCGGCCAGCACCGGCAGTACGCCGTAGTAGAACGCGTCGTTGGACATGAAGAAGGTGAACGGCATGCTCACGATCGCGGTGATGACGGCCAGGTATGGGCCCAACGCCTCGGGGATGACCGCCAGCAGGCTCTTGGACATGGCGTCGACCATGCCGGTGCCGGACAGGATGCCGGTGAAGATGCCGGCGGCGAAGATCAGCCCGGTCACGGCCAGTACACTGCCGGCGTGGGCGGCGATGCGGTCCTTCTGCTGTTGCAGGCACGGGTAGTTGACGATCATGGCGATACTGAAGGCAATCATGAACAGCACTGGCAGCGGCAGCACGCCGGCGATCAGCGCGACCATCAGGGTGGCGGTCAGGGCACCGTTGAAGTACAGCAGCTTGGGCCGGCGTGCGTCCGGGTACTGCGAGACGGTGATTTCGCTGTGGTCGATGTCGTCGGTAGGCAGATGCAGTTCGCCCAGGCGGGCACGCTCACGCTTGCCATACATGTAGGCAATGGCCAGGATCGCCAACACACCGAACAGCATGGCCGGGATCATCGGCACGAAGATGTCTGACGGGTCTACGTGCAGGGCGCTGGCAGCACGCGCGGTCGGCCCACCCCAGGGGGTCATGTTCATCACGCCGCCGGCGAGGATGATCAGGCCGGCCATGATCCGCGGGCTCATGCCCAGGCGGCTGTACATCGGCAGCATGGCGGCGCAGCAGATCATGTAGGTGGTGGCTCCGTCACCGTCGAGCGAGACCACCAGGGCCAGTACAGCGGTACCGACCGAGACTTTCAGCGGATCGCCCTTGACCAGCTTTAGGATCTTGCGAACGGCCGGGTCGAACAGGCCGGAATCGATCATCAGGGCGAAATAGAGGATGGCGAACATCAGCATCACGCCGGTAGGTGCGAGCTTGCTGATGCCCTCTAGCATCATGGGGCCGATCTTGGCGGAAAAACCACCGAACAGGGCGAACAGGATCGGTACCAGAATCAGCGCGATCAAGGCCGAAAGGCGCTTGGTCATGATCAGGTACATGAACGTGATGACCATGGCAAAGCCGAGGAAGGTCAGCATGGCAATACTCCAGGCGGGGCGCGGCGAAAGGACAGTCGATTCGGGCGTATCAGCGCGTAGGGCACTGTGCGGGGAGCATGCGGAGGGGGACTACGAAAAGGCGGGCACAGGAATACATCAGAATCACCATTGTTGTTGTTGATTGGGCCGGGCGCGGTATTGACCGGGTGCCCTGGCTGACCGGTCTTGTGCCGGTAGTGGGCGCTATCCTAAAAGGGCAAGCTTTCAGCCAGCTTTCGCTGAAGCAAAGGTGACGAGAGGTAGGTGATGCAGGATGTAACCGAAGGTGGCTGCCATTGTGGAGCCCTGCGTTATCGACTGGAGGGCAACCTGACGGACATTGCCCACTGTCATTGTTCGATCTGCAGGCGGGTCAGCGGTGGACTGGTGGTCACCTGGCTTACCCTGCCCCGTTCTGGGTTCCAGTGGTTGACGGGCGAGCCGAACTGCTATGTGGCGCCTGCCAGTTGCAGCCGCTACTTCTGTGGGCAGTGTGGGGCGCATGTGGCGCTGGTGACCACGCATAGCCCGCAGACGATCGATGTGACGGTGGCCACGCTGGATCACCCTGAGCGGGTACGAGCCAACCGGCATATCTGGGTGGGCAGCCGGTTGCCCTGGTTGCATCTGGATGAGGATTTGCCCTCGGAAGATGAGGAGCGCCTGTAGGGGGGGCTTGCCCGCGAAAGGGCCAGCCCGTCATCCATCACAACTGCAGGCCACCAGCAGCCTTGTGCAACGCCCGCAAGTGCTCGCCGATCTGCTTCACGTTGGCCTCGACCGCTGCAATTTCCTTGGCTCGCGACGGCTCCAGCAGCGCCCTCACCTCTTTGTCCAGGCTGGTGCTCAAGCGCAACAGCTGTGCCTGCCGCTCTCTGCTCACCTGCTCCAGGTGCTTGCGCTCTTCTGGCTGCGGCAGCCCGTAGCCTTTGGAATCGAGCAACTCTGCCGGGCGGCTGAGAAAGCCGCTGTTGGCAAGCATTTGCTTGAGCGTGGCATCGGCTTTGTTGATGCTGCCATCCTTCAAGGCTGCGGCGTTCAGGTAACGCTGCTTGACCTCGTCCTGGGCCAGCAGAAGCTGCCGGCGCAGGCTGGCCTGCTCAAGCAGAAGCAGTGCCGCGCTGGTGCGCAGGTCAGCCTTGGCGAACCAGCTACGGCGCTGCTCGGCATTGAGGGCCAGCCAGTCTTCAACCAGAGCTTGCTTGATTGGCAACTGTTTTCTCAGCACCTCGAACATGGCCTGGTACCGGTCGCGGTAAGAATCGAAGCGGTAGCCCAGGCGTAACGCTTCGCGCGGGTTATCAAGCACGCTGGTATCTGCCAGCCCCCTGCCCTTGAGCACGGCCAGCAAACCGTTGGGCATGATGCTGTCCAGGTCGTTGAGGCGCGCATTGGCGGTGCCGCTGCGCAGCAGCTTCAATGACTCCACGGCACAGTTGTTGGACAGGAACCAGTAGTTGCCGTCATAGCTCCAGTGCATCTCGGCGGCCTGGCGCACCAGGTTCTCGATTTCGTCGCGGTTGAGCTTCAAGGGCACCGAGGCCAGGCTGCGCAGCTCGGTCTTGGTGTATTCGTCGATCACCTGGCCCAGCGGAAGCACGAATAGCCGCGACGGGTAGTTGCCGACCAGGCCGTCCCAGCTGGAGAGTTGCACGTCGTTGACGAAGGCGCGGTACGAAAGCACCAGGCTTTGATCAAGGTCCAGGCGGCAGTCTGGACCGCGTGGTCGGCCCGGCTTGCAGATCACCAGGCGCAGCATGCTGTGCCCCCAGCGGCTGACCAGGTTCTGATTGGCTTCAGCCAGCAGATAGTCCACTTCGTAGACCCGCTCTGGGTCGATTTCACCTAGCGGCTGGCGGGCGAAGTCGCTGCCGGCATTGATGAATGGCAGGCCTTTGGCACAGGTGTCCTGTTGGGGTGCCCAGCCGAAGTGTTCGCGGAGGTACTGATACAGCGCCGGGCGACGGCAGCTGTAGCTCGGGTCGAGGAGGAAATACTCCATGTTGACCGCGATGTATTCCTTGGGGCTGCTCAACTCATAGCTGTCGGGGCTGCGCACGAATTGGCCATTGTGCTGTTCGCGCTCGCCTCGTCGGCCCACGTACTGCTGCCACCCGGCCAGGTCGAGCAGGCGTGGGTCGTCGCTCAGGGTGAAGCGGCGCTCGGCCTGCCCGCGGCATTCTTCCGGCAGGCCGACCTTGCCCAGCGTGCCTTGCTGGCGCTTGCAGCGTGCAATCAGCGAACTCTCGACGCTGGGCCACAAGCGGGCACGGTCGTAGAGATGGGTGAGCTCGTGCAGCACGGTGGCCAGCAGCTCTTCTCGCACCGTGCCATGTGGGCGGTCGGTGCGCTCAGTGGCGGCGCTGCCATCGGTGAGGCTGGGCAGCAAGCTGCGGTTGAGCTCGAGGGTGGATATCAGTGAAGCCTGCCCATAGGCGTCGGTAGGCATGTTGTCGCTCCAACTGACCCGCACGCGACGGTCCAGCTGTTGCTTGAAGCGCGGTGGCAGCTTACCCATGGCCTCGTTGAGCAGGGCTTGGGAAGCTTGTGCTTGTTGCGGGTCCAGGCCGGACGACTGCAGCTCAAGCTGCAGGTCGGCCAAGGCGGGCGTGCCGAGCAGCGTCAGGGCGCAGCCGAGCAGCCAGGCGCGCACGCGCGTCACAGTGCGAGTATGGCTTCAGCCAGCACCTGGTCGCTGGCGCCTCGCGCTTCCGGTACGCGCTCGCGCAGGGTATTGAAGGCTGCCTCGAGTTGGACGCCGCGGATATCACCGTTGCTGGCGACAAAGCTTGCAGCGTCGTCGTGGGCTTCACGCACCACTTTGGAGTCGCGGATCGAGGTGGTGGTGTCTGAGGTGAAGTCGATCGAACGGCCAAAGGCACGCACGATGATGTTGCTGGTGGCCACCAGGGTCTGTGCCTGGGCCAGGTCGGCCAGCAGCAGCATGCCGAGGGAAGCGGCAATCAGCGGTTTACGCATGGAGCATCTCCGAAAAATACAGGGAGTCAGATGTAGTTATTGGACGAGAATTGCCTGCGCCAGTTCCAGATCGCCGACGGCATGCCGTGCGCAATTGTGGCGTAATGATTCAAGGGCGGCTTCCAGGCGTGCACCACGGATCAGGCCGTCGCTGGCAACGAATGCGGCGGCATCGTCGCGGGCCTGTCTGACCAGTTTGCGGTCGAATGGTGCGGCTGTGACCTGGCTGGTGACATAGCCGGTGATGACCAGGCTTTGTGTGGTCGTATCCATGGCATGGGCGCTGGCCATGCCTGCGGCGGCGAACAGCAACGGCAACAGATAACGCATGAGCTTTCTTGAAGGCTGGAAAAATGAACGGCGAAGCCTACCTCAGGTGCGAGGGCAGAAGCCAACGCACCTGTCTCGCATGGGGTGTATCAGAGTGCCAGGATGGCCTGGGCCAGCTGTGCATCGCTGGCTTGCAGGGCAGGCATGTTCGAACGGATGTGTACAAAGGCGCTTTCCAGTCGGGCGCCGCGGATAGCGCCCTGGGTACCGACGAAGCTGGCTGCGTCATCGCGGGCTGCCTGGACGATCTTGTCGTCGCGGAACGAAGAACTCACGTCGGATGTGGCGTCGGTGGAGGCAGCAACGGCGCCCACTACCGCGTCGGTGGTGACAACGAAACTGGTGGCATTGGCAGTGCCAGCCAGGCCAAGCAGCAGGGCGGCGCCAAGCAGGTGTTTACGGGACATGATCGTGGACTCCTGGGGTAGGGTCAGGTTGGTTCTGCTTTATCGGACGTTTGCAGGGATCGTCACGGTACGTTTCAACAACGGGTTCCAGCAGACGGTTATGCCAAGCGTATCACGCAGTGCTGCGTAGGGATGATAACGAGTGCTACGCTAGGCAACTGTTAAGGCATTTTTTTGTATTTGTAAAACTGTACTGGTCGTGATCTGAAGTGCTCTACAGCGTATCTCTCGGGCAATAAAAAACCCGCTGCAGTTACCTGCAACGGGTTTGGGGAATTCACGGTGCCGGCCGAAGCCGGCAAGCCGGGAGCTTAGCGCCAGAAAGGCTTGCTCAGCTCTTCGTAACGCTGCGACTCGCTGATACCGGCGTCTGCCAGCAGGCGGGAGTCCAGGCGAGCCAGTTGACGACGGCTGGTCATACGGCGCTGCCACAGCAGCAGGGTCGACAATGCGCGCAGCGGCAGCGAGGTGTTGGATTGCTGGGCGTTGCTTTCAAAAACCAGACCGGAACTGAGGGTACGTTCCATGATGCTTCATCCTTCCGCTTATGGCGGCATTAGGTAGTGATTTAACTGATGCCAATGATCCTCCTCTGTCGTCCATAACAGTAGATACAGTTCAGTTGAAAGACGATGGCTCAGTTAACTGTGTAACCCTACTGTTGCACTCGAAATAGGCGTAACTGTACTGGTCTGCACTTCTTTGGTGCACTTTGATTCGAAGAAGGGGATTCTTCAGTCGGGAAGATCTGAAAACACCAGTACAGTAGAACAGATTACTCTGATGATGGCGGAAAGGTGTATTGATAGAAGGGTTTGACTGTTATGGCCCATTCGCGAGCTTGCCCGCTCCCACAGGGAAAGTGCTGCNGGCAAGCCCGCGAAGAGGCCGGAACAGCGGAGGCAGGGCCGCCGTTCCGTACCACATCTGGATCAGCTAGCCAGCATGCGCCCGGTTTCTTCCAGGTTTTCGTGCCAGCTCAGGGCTTCACGCAGGATGTGCGGGGTATGGCCGCCACGCTGGCAGGCACGGTCGAAGTAGTCGTTCAGCGCAGCGCGATAGTCTGGGTGCACGCAGTTGTCGATAATCGCTCGCGCCCGTTCGCGCGGCGCCAGGCCACGCAGGTCCGCCAGGCCCTGCTCGGTGACCAGGATGTCCACGTCGTGCTCGGTGTGGTCGACATGGCTGACCATTGGCACCACGCTGGAAATCGCCCCGCCTTTGGCAATCGACTTGGTGACGAACACGGCCAGGTGGGCGTTACGGGCGAAGTCGCCGGAGCCACCGATGCCGTTCATCATCCTGGTGCCACAGACGTGAGTGGAGTTGACGTTGCCGTAGATATCGAACTCCAGTGCGGTGTTGATACCGATGATGCCCAGGCGACGTACCACTTCCGGGTGGTTGGAGATTTCCTGCGGGCGTAGCACCAATTTGTCCTTGTAGCGCTCCAGGTTGCCGAACACATCGGCATTGCGGCGCGTTGACAGGGTGATCGAGCTGCCCGATGCGAAGCTAAGCTTGCCGGCGTCGATCAGGTCGAAGGTGGAGTCCTGCAGCACTTCGGAGTACATGGTCAGGTCTTCGAACGGCGACTCGATCAGGCCGCACATCACCGCATTGGCAATGCTGCCAATGCCAGCTTGCAGCGGGCCGAGCTTGTTGGTCATACGGCCTGCATCCACTTCCTTCTTGAGGAAGTTGATCAGGTGGTCGGCGATGCCCTGTGTTTCATCATCTGGCGGCAGCACAGTGGACGGCGAGTCTGGCTGGTCGCTGATGACGATACCGACGATCTTGGCGGGGTCGATCGGGATCGCGGTGCTGCCGATACGGTCGTCTACCTTGACCAGCGGGATTGGCGTGCGAGTCGGACGGTAGGTTGGGATATAGATGTCGTGCAGGCCTTCGAGGTTGGTGTTGTGCGAGAGGTTGATCTCCACAATCACCTGCTTGGCGAAGATCGCGAAGCTGGCCGAGTTGCCCACCGAGGTGGTTGGCACGATGTGGCCTTGCTCGGTGATGGCCACAGCTTCGATGACCGCGATGTCCGGCAGCTTCAGCTGCTGGTTGCGCAGTTGCTCGACGGTTTCCGACAGGTGCTGGTCAATGAACATCACCTGGCCGTCATTGATGGCTTTGCGCAGGGTGCTGTCGACCTGGAACGGCATGCGGCGGGCCAACACACCGGCCTCGGTCAGTTGTTTGTCCAGGTCATTGCCCAGGCTGGCGCCGGTCATCAGGCTGATTTTCAGTGGCGATTGCTTGGCGCGTTCGGCCAGTGCATGCGGTACGGCCTTGGCTTCGCCGGCGCGGGTGAAGCCGCTCATGCCGACAGTCATGCCGTCCTCGATCAGACCAGCGGCATCAGCCGCACTCATTACCTTGCTGTGCAGGGAGGACAAGCGGATACGATCACGGTACATGGATTGTTATCTCGGGCTACTGAAACTACTGCAGCGCAGTCTAGAGATTTCGCCCATTGCCGTCCCACGACCATGGTCGTATGAGAAGCCTTGTATTTGAGCCGTTGATCCGGATCAATAAAAGAAAAGCCCCGGCAGATTCTGACCGGGGCCTCCTTTATATCAGCTGGTTTGCAGCGGCTGGTGTCACTCCACTGCCTTGACCATGTCCTCGATGACCTTCTTGGCGTCACCGAACACCATCATGGTCTTGTCCAGATAGAACAGTTCGTTGTCCAGGCCGGCATAGCCGCTGGCCATCGAGCGTTTGTTGACGATGATGGTCTTGGCTTTGAACGCTTCGAGGATCGGCATGCCGGCGATTGGCGACTTGGGATCGTTCTTCGCCGCCGGGTTGACCACGTCGTTGGCGCCCAGCACCAGCACCACGTCGGCCTGGCCGAACTCGGCGTTGATGTCTTCCATCTCGAATACCTGATCGTACGGCACTTCAGCCTCGGCCAGCAGTACGTTCATGTGCCCGGGCATGCGGCCCGCCACCGGGTGAATCGCATACTTCACGGTCACGCCGTTGTGGGTCAGCTTCTCGGTCAGCTCTTTCAGCGCGTGTTGTGCGCGGGCCACCGCCAGGCCGTAGCCCGGAACGATGATCACGCTGTCGGCGTTGCTGAGCAGGAAGGTGGCATCGTCAGCCGAACCGGACTTCACCGGCCGCTGTTCTTGCGAACCTTGCGCCGCGCCAGTGTCGGTATCGCCACCGAAGCCGCCAAGGATGACGTTGAAGAACGAGCGGTTCATCGCCTTGCACATGATGTACGAGAGGATGGCACCGGACGAACCTACCAGGGAACCCGCGATGATCAGCATCGAGTTGTTCAGCGAGAAGCCGATGCCGGCCGCTGCCCACCCCGAGTAGCTGTTGAGCATCGACACCACCACTGGCATGTCGGCGCCGCCGATCGGAATAATGATCAGCACACCCATGATGAAGGCCAGGACCAGCATCAGGGTGAAGGCACTGTAGTGGCCAGTGAAAGTGAAAAGCAGGCCAAGGGCGATGGTGGTCAGGCCAAGGATCAGGTTCAGTTTGTGCTGGCCAGCGAACTGTACCGGTGCGCCTTGGAAAAGGCGGAACTTGTACTTGCCCGACAACTTGCCAAAGGCGATCACCGAACCGGAGAAGGTAATGGCACCGATGGCAGCACCGAGGAACAGTTCCAGGCGGTTGCCGGTGGGGATCGGATCGCTGATGGCAGCCACAATGCCCATCGACTGTGGCTCCAGCACGGCGGCGATGGCAATGAACACCGCGGCCAGGCCGATCATGCTGTGCATGAAAGCGACCAGCTCGGGCATTTTGGTCATTTCGACGCGCTTGGCCATGATCGAACCGGCGGTGCCGCCGACCAGCAGGCCGACGATGACATAGCCGATACCGGCTGTGGCAAGTTCAGCCCCAAGCTTATAAATGAGGCCGACCGTCGTGAGGATGGCGAGCCCCATGCCGATCATGCCGAACAGATTGCCGCGCCGCGAGGTAGTCGGGTGCGACAGGCCCTTGAGCGCCTGGATGAAGCACACCGAGGCGACGAGGTAGAGGAGCGTTACCAGATTCATGCTCATGCTTACTTCTTCGCCTCGTTCTTGGTTTTCTTCTTGAACATTTCAAGCATGCGGCGGGTGACCAGGAAGCCACCGAACACGTTGACTGCGGCAAGGGCCACAGCCAGGGTGCCCATCAGCTTGCCGGCCGGGGTCACGGTCAGGGCCGCGGCCAGCATGGCGCCGACGATGACGATTGCCGAGATGGCATTGGTGACCGCCATCAGTGGGGTGTGCAGCGCCGGGGTGACGTTCCACACCACGTGGTAGCCCACATAGATGGCCAGCACGAAAATGATCAGGTTGTAGATGCCGTGGGAAATCAGCATGTCTTCCATTGTCGTGCTCCTTAGCCGTTCTTGCGGACGATCTGACCATCACGGCACATCAGGCAGGCCGCGACGATGTCGTCTTCGAGGTTGATGATCAGCGCGCCATCCTTGTCGAACAGCAGCTTCATGAAGTCCAGCAGGTTGCGTGCATACAGTGCCGAGGCATCGGCACTCACCTGGGCCGGCAGGTTGGTCGGGCCGACGATGGTCACGCCGTTCTCCTGCACCACCTGGTCTGCGACGGTCAGCGGGCAGTTGCCGCCTTGGGCTGCAGCCAGGTCGATGACCACCGAGCCAGGCTTCATCTGCGCCACTGTTTCGGCGCTCAGCAGGGTCGGCGCCTTGCGCCCGGGGATCAGCGCGGTGGTGATGACGATATCGGCCTGCTTGGCGCGCTCGTGCACGGCCTGCGCCTGGCGCTGCATCCAACTGGCCGGCATTGGTCGGGCATAGCCGCCAACACCTTCGGCGCATTCTCGCTCCTCGTCGGTCTCGTAGGGCACGTCGATGAATTTTGCACCCAGTGATTCGATCTGCTCTTTCACCGCCGGGCGAACGTCGGATGCTTCGATCACCGCACCCAGGCGCTTGGCGGTGGCGATAGCCTGCAAGCCGGCAACGCCAGCGCCCAGTACCAGGACGCGTGCGGCCTTAACGGTACCGGCAGCGGTCATCAGCATTGGCATGAAGCGTGGGTAGTAATGGGCTGCCAGCAACACGGCCTTGTAGCCGGCGATGTTGGCCTGCGACGACAGCACGTCCAGGCTCTGCGCCCGCGAGGTTCGCGGCGCGGCTTCCAGGGCGAAGGCGGTAATACCGCGTTCGGCCATCTTGCCGATCAGTTCACCGTTGAAGGGGTTGAGCATGCCCACCAGAAGGCTGCCGCTGTTGATCAGGGCCAGTTCCTGGTCGTTGGGGGCGACCACTTTGAGTACCAATTGGGCGCCGTAGGCATCGGCGGCGCTCCCAAGGGAAGCACCCACGGCTTCATAGGCACTGTCCGGAATGGCGGCGTTGAGCCCTGCCCCCCGTTGAACGGTGACCTGATGGCCCTGGCCAATCAGTTTCTTGATGGTTTCGGGGGTCGCAGCGACCCTTGTCTCACCGGTCTGCGTCTCGAGAGGAACACCAATGTGCACGACTATTTCTCCTGCGGTGACCTTTTGTCTTTGTAGAAGCCAGCACACTTCGGATGGTGCGCTGGGGCGGCTGTGGAGCGCCAACCCGCCGGATCCCGGGCGGGGCGAAGCATTTTGCAGACGAACCCGAAGGCCTTCAACCGGTTCTGAAGCGAAACGAAGTCAAAACTACAAGTCACCCTGTGACCGCTTGTCGCAGCAATAGGGTTGCAGCCCGTCAAACATGCGCCATTGGCAGATTAGGAGAAAAAATCAAAAAAAAAGCGGCCAATTCGCTTACGACTAGTTGGATGTCGCAAAATAACCCGCAAAGCCGCGTACTGAGCACGGTTAAAGGGTGTTTTTATGCTTGCGTTACAGTTTGCGAATATGCGACATATACATATATCTGTAGGTGTTTAAAATAATTGACTACAGGGTCAATTTGTCGCGCTTGCCCCTGATCTATTCAGGTAGGCCTGAGCCTGGCTTACGAGCCAGTCGCGAAAGGCGCGTAGCGACGCCGACTCCACCTTGCGCTCTGGAATCATCAGATAGTAGGCCTTGTCGCTACTCAGGGCATGCCTGTTAGCGACCACCAGCCGTCCCTCCTCCAACTCCCGCTGGATCAGGAACGGCGGTATCAGGGCAATGCCCATATCGTGCATGGCCGCCTGGGCGAGCATCGAGAATAGTTCATAGCGCGGGCCTGTCATGTCGCGCTCCACATTCATGCCCACACTGCCGAACCATTGCCGCCAGGCATACGGGCGCGTGCTCTGCTGCAGCAGTGGTAGCTGCGCGATGTGGCGTGCCTCGAGCATGCCCTGGCCGTTCAGCAGTGCCGGGCTGCACACGGGTACTGGGTTTTCACCCATCAGTTGGTGCGACTGGGTGCCTGACCAGTCCGCATCACCAAAATAGATGGCGGCATCGAAGGTAGTGTCGGCGAACAGGAATGGCCGGGTGCGGTTGGTGAGGTTGACTGTGACCTCCGGGTGGCGCTGCTGGAAGTCCTTGAGCCGTGGTAGCAGCCATTGAGTGCCAAACGTCGGCACTACCGCCAGCTCGATCACATTGGCGCCTTGCTGGCGCATGACCGACAAGGTATCGCGCTCCACGGCGTCCAGTTGGGCCGCCACCTGGCGACTGTAGGACAGGCCGGCTTCGGTCAGCCTTACGCCGCGGCGCGAGCGACGGAACAGTTCCACATTAAGGAAGGCTTCCAGGCCACCGATCTGCCGACAGACGGCACCCTGGGTCAGCGCGAGTTCCTGGGCAGCCTTGGTAAAGCTCTCGTTACGGGCTGCCGCCTCGAAGCAAATCAGGGCGGCGGTACTGGGGATCTTACGGCGCATGTACGTCAACCTCACTTGTAAGGCTGTCAATAAGGCGTTTTGCCGATTTACGGAGTGACAAAATATCACTAATTGGTGCGCAATCCTCGTTTGTCCCGGCGGCCGATCAGGCCTAGGCTCAAAGGCACAAGAAACTGACCCCTATTTCGAGGATTCGCTCATGGCCGGTAAAGCAAGCTTCAACTGGATCGACCCGTTGCTGCTGGATCAGCAGCTCACTGAAGAAGAGCGCATGGTGCGTGACAGCGCTTATCAGTTCGCCCAGGACAAGCTGGCCCCGCGTGTGCTTGAGGCCTTCCGCCATGAGCAGACCGATCCGGCGATCTTCCGCGAGATGGGTGAAGTCGGCCTGTTGGGTGCAACCATTCCCGAGCAATACGGTGGCAGTGGCCTGAATTATGTGTGCTATGGCCTTATTGCTCGCGAAGTGGAGCGTATCGACTCAGGTTACCGCTCGATGATGAGTGTGCAGTCGTCACTGGTGATGGTGCCGATCAACGAATTTGGCACCGAAGCTCAAAAGCAGAAGTACCTCCCCAAGCTGGCCAGTGGCGAGTGGATCGGTTGCTTCGGTCTGACCGAGCCTAACCATGGCTCCGATCCTGGTTCGATGATTACGCGCGCGAGGAAGGTCGACGGTGGCTACCGGCTGACCGGCAGTAAAATGTGGATCACCAACAGTCCTATCGCCGATGTGTTCGTGGTGTGGGCCAAGGATGATGCGGGCGATATTCGTGGCTTCGTACTGGAAAAAGGCTGGCAAGGCCTCAGTGCCCCGGCAATCCATGGCAAGGTTGGCCTGCGCGCGTCGATCACTGGTGAAATCGTCATGGACAATGTGTTCGTGCCAGAAGAGAACATCTTCCCGGACGTGCGTGGCCTCAAGGGCCCGTTCACCTGCCTGAACTCGGCTCGCTATGGTATTTCTTGGGGGGCGCTGGGTGCCGCTGAAGCCTGCTGGCACACCGCTCGCCAGTACACCCTGGACCGTCAGCAGTTTGGTCGTCCACTGGCCGCCAACCAGTTGATTCAGAAGAAGCTTGCCGACATGCAGACAGAAATCACCCTGGCGCTGCAGGGCTGCCTGCGTCTGGGGCGCATGAAGGATGAAGGGACGGCTGCGGTGGAAATCACCTCCATCATGAAGCGCAATTCCTGCGGCAAGGCGCTGGATATCGCCCGTATGGCGCGTGACATGCTGGGTGGCAACGGCATCTCCGACGAGTTTGGTGTGGCCCGCCATCTGGTTAACCTGGAGGTGGTCAACACCTATGAAGGTACCCATGATGTGCATGCACTTATCCTGGGGCGTGCGCAAACCGGTATCCAGGCGTTCTATTGATAAGGAGCTAACCATGGGCGCGCTATCACATCTGCGGGTGCTAGACCTTTCGCGCGTGTTGGCCGGCCCGTGGTCTGGTCAGATTCTGGCTGACCTTGGTGCCGACGTTATCAAGGTCGAGCGCCCAGGCAGTGGCGACGATACCCGCTCATGGGGGCCGCCTTTTCTCAAGGATGTCGAAGGTGAGGACACCAGTGAGGCGGCTTACTACCTGTCGGCCAACCGCAACAAGCGCTCAGTGACCATCGACTTTACCCAGCCGGAGGGGCAGCGGCTGGTGCGGGAGCTGGCGGCGAAGTGCGATATCGTCATAGAGAACTTCAAGGTGGGTGGGCTGGCTGCCTATGGCCTGGACTACCAGAGCCTCAAGGCGGTAAACCCGCAGCTCATCTATTGCTCCATTACCGGCTTCGGTCAGACCGGGCCCTATGCCAAGCGCGCTGGCTATGACTTCATGATCCAGGGCTTGGGTGGGCTGATGAGCCTGACTGGTCGTCCGGAGGGTGAAGAGGGCGCCGGGCCGGTCAAGGTGGGGGTGGCGCTTACCGACATTCTGACCGGGTTGTATTCCACGGTCGCCATGCTGGCTGCCCTCGCCCACCGGGATCAGGCCGGGGTCGGCCAGCATATCGACATGGCATTGCTCGATGTACAGGTGGCCTGCCTGGCGAACCAGGCAATGAACTACCTGACCACGGGCAGCCCTCCTCGTCGGCTGGGTAATGCGCATCCTAATATAGTCCCTTACCAGGACTTTCCGACGGCAGATGGCGATTTCATTCTTACCGTGGGCAATGACAGCCAGTTCCGCAAGTTCGCTGAGGTGGCCGGGCAGCCGCAATGGGCGGAAGACCCTCGATTCATTACCAATAAGCTGCGGGTGGCCAACCGGGCCGAACTGATTCCATTGATTCGCCAGGCTACGGTGTTCAAGACCACGGCTGAGTGGGTGGCCCAGTTGGAGGCTGCAGGAGTGCCATGTGGGCCTATCAATAACCTGGCGCAGATGTTCCAGGATCCCCAGGTGCTGGCGCGCGGGTTGGCGTTGAATATTCCGCATCCATTGGCGGGTAGTGTGCCGCAAGTTGCGAGCCCGATACGGTTGTCGGAGACGCCAGTGGAGTATCGCCGGGCACCACCCTTGTTAGGCGAGCATACCGAAGCGGTGCTGGGGGAGGTGCTGGGGCTGGATGTCGGCGAGGTGCAGCGCCTTCGTGGTGCTGGTGTGCTCTAGATGAGTAGCGGGG